>JAUPVR010000019.1 GCA_030916895.1 Patescibacteria group bacterium | reverse complement strand
CGCCGGTGGATTAAGTTTTTGGTTTGCGGGGTTGGTGATGAGGTTCCAAAGAGCATCTCCTTGCTCAAGACGAAGATCTACCGCCGGCAAACAAACACCTGTTGAGTAGTTACATTTGCCGTGAGTCTTGTGTCCCGGTTCTGTGCCTCCAGTGATTGTAATTGAACAACTTGGACAGTCTTGTCTTATTCCTTTTAATACATTTAAAATTTCATCGGGTAACCCTTGAATGTCTGTGCAGGCAGGAATGCTTGTTTGGGCCCTTTGTGCCTCGGTACAAGGGGCATATCCTCGGTTGGTTTGAATATTATAATTCACTAACGTTGTTTTAATGTTTTCATGTGATCTTGCTCCGGTTATGGTGCGGTTCGTAGAAATGGGAGGGGTTGTTGTTGGGTTTGTTGGTGTTACGGCGCCCCCACCACCACGAGATGTCACTGGTTGAAAACGAATGTCCCCACGCAAAAGATCTGGGTTTACTTGATTTAGGACAAGCCACAAACCAAGCACACCAAGGAGTCCGTAGACAGCCCTTTGTATATCTTTTTTTGCATCAAGCGCCTTGTCGCTTGATGTTGCGGCGGTAAGCTTTACTCCACCAATTGAAATAATAAAACCAGCGGCAATAACGCAAAGAATAATACCAAAGACCCACAAAAAAGAAAAAACAGCGCTTGGGTCTGTTGCAAGTGACGAAGCCGAGTTACCGGTAACTCCTTGTACAAAACCAGGTTCGAGCATTTGGTAGTTGCTGGGTGTGTTCATTGTATGTAAGTATACCCATTAACGGGAGTCAAAAACAACCAAAAGCTCAGCAACCGCTTGCTGTAGCCGCCGCTTTGAGTTCTCCATGGTGACAGTGAGTTTTTTTGAACCATATGTGTTTTCTTTTGGTCGAAGCGTTATCAATGTGGGGCTCTCTGTTTTTATAGGCAAACCATCAAGAGACCACATGTATGTGTCCCCAGGGTCTGATGATTCAACCTTAGAAAGATAGTACGGAACAAGTTTAAGTGAAATGTCTTTTTTGGTTTCAAGCCGCTTGGTTATAGCGTATGACCTATCAAGACCTAAAATATCATCATACTGATAAAAAACAGGAAGCGTTGCTGTTGGATATATTGTTATTCTTGAACGCGCAACACCTCCCGAAATTGTTTTTGCAACAACATCAACAACAGAAGCGTCCGCTAGGTAGTCTAGGCGCGTTGTGAGTGTTTGCTTCCCCGCGCCTGACTGTGATAGAAGAGGAGCGTCATTTACTGACCATGAATAAGAAACAGATGCAGGGTTTACAAGTCGTCCGTTTTCAACAAAAGAAGGCAACGCCACAACACGAACCACCGCCCCCTCTCCAGGGAGAGCCTTCCCTTCATAGAAAGGAGGAACCTGACTTTCTATTGCTTCCCAAACAAGATCAACGCTCTGTGGAGAGAGGTTATATACAAGGGTTATTGAGTCGGTTTTTGAAATCGAGGCCTTGGCCTCAACAGACGTAATTTCCCCAGTGCCTCCTGCTTTTATGGTGAGGGTTTTTTTACCAAGACCAGAATCAACAACTTCTCCATTAACCCGCCATGTAATCAATGCTAAATCAACATCAAAACTATAACTTTGCATCCTAAATGTTACGGAGTCGTACGCTTTTGGATACTCTGGGGAAACAATGAGTTCTCCACGAAGCTCGGCGTTCACCCAATCGACATGGAGAGCAAGAGAAAAGAAGAAGACAATGAAAACTATTTTTTTCATACAGACTTTGTTTCCTGTAACTCCTTCTTCATTTCTTTTATTTGGAGAAGCTGCGATGGATCGCTCGTAATAATTTGATCCTCGGTGTACGAGGCAACGACCTTAATCGCCACATGTTTAAGTCCTGCAAAGAAGATCCCCTCCCCAACACCAGACTCAAGGAGAAGAAATTTCTCTTCATCTGTTAGGTTAAACGTTTTTTGAACAATGTCGATTGATGATGGAGATTGTTTAAGGAGAAGTTGAATAGAGGAGTTAGTAATGATTGGTAGTCCGTATGGAGAGCGAAGGAAGTCACCTACATCTTGAGTTATTGTTGCAAGCCCAAGGTAGTACTTACGTCCTCGTTTTGCAAGACCAAACAAAAAAGAAGCGGTGTCGTCGTTTTTCATCATAATCCAAGCCTCATCAACAACAAGAAGTCTCTTCTTGATTGTCTTTCTTACTGCGTTCCAGATGTAGTGGGTAACAATATACATCGCCACAGGCTTGAGTTCGTCCTCCATGTCACGGATTGAGAAGCATACAAGTTTTTTATTGATATCAACATTTGATGGTTGATTGATAAAACCAGACCATGTTCCTTTTGTGTATTTTGCAAGTCGCGCAAGGAGGCTGTCGGCACCATCAATACCAGCGAGAACAGTTTCAAAATCTGAAAGAAGAGGAGGGTCGAGCTCTGTAAAATCAGTATCTCCAGTAATATCTTTCAATGCGTACGCCTCAGTAATTGCTTGATCAACAATAGCGTCTTCTTCAGGGGAAAGCCCACCAAGCATTACTCTAAAAAGTCCAACTAAGTTAACAATGTTTGAACGAAGAACCTCAGAAGGAGATTCGTCATCTCCAGGAACCGGTAAATCAAACGGATTTATATGGTGGTCGCTCGTAAGAGAAATATTAAAGTATCGCCCACCAACAGATTCTGCCAGGTATTCATATTCGCGCTCTGGGTCAATAATAATTACTTCGGTATCAAACATGAGCGTTCGCAATATTTCAAGTTTTGTTGTGTAGCTTTTACCGGAACCAGATTTTGCAAAAGTTATTGAGTTGTAGTTTTCAAGCGAAAAACGATCAAATAAAATAAGACTTCCGTTGTGGCGATTAAGCCCATAGAGAATACCTTTGTCCGAAGAAAGATCAAATGATACAAACGGGAAAAAGGAAGAAAGAGGAGACGTGTTTAGTTTGTTTTGAATCATGAGCTTATCTTGCTGAAGGGGAAGCACAGAGAGAAACGCTTGGTCCTGCTGGAAGAGAGCTGGTTTTACAAAGACAAGCTTACTCTCAAGAATTCCCTTGATTTCATTTTCAACCTTATCAAGCTCTTTGTTGTCTTCTCCGTAAATTGTTATATAAAGAGAAACTTCAAACATTTTTTCTTGTGATTGGGTGAGCCCATCACGCAAGTCCTCCAAATCTTTATAGGCAACATCAAGTGACGGATCACGAACTTTTCCAGCTTCCTGGTTTTGCATAATTTGACTTTCAACCTCTGCAACTTTTCTTTGGAAATCCTTCATCACCTTTGTTGTGTCAAGCGGAACAACATGAATTGACACATCGTACACTTTGTCGAGGTTAATAAGTGGACTTAGCCAATTATCATTTAAGTAGCGAGGATATGATATGACGAAGTACGAGCGAACAAGTGTTGTGCCAAGGTTTAATTCTTTTGGTTGGATAGAAAGAGCGCTCGGCGCGATGATATCTTTTAGTTGCATTTCTGCAACTTTGTATACCTGCTCAGGTAAAATTGGTGCTATCGGAGCATCTTTTGCGTCTTTTGTTTTTGGTTTGATGAAGTCAAATAGTCCCATATAATTATGATTCGTTTTGTCCAAGCGGAATAGAGGAGCGATCCTGCTCTCCTGGGTTAAAGAGTTTATAAAAAAGTTCAACCGTTTCCTCTGTCCCAAGTTTTTGTGCGCGAAGCCCTATGCGCGCAAGGCCCGCCATAACAGAAGCAACACGCTGTTCTAGCTGGATGCGTGACGCATTGAAAAGCTCCTCATTTTCTTTTGCGGATGTTTGTCCAAAAGAAAAGGATGACGAAGGTGTTGTTTGAAGGGCTGTGTTTAGGTATGGAATAACAATGAAGAAATGCTTGGTCATAATGTTTGTCTCGTCAGTGAATTTTTTGATGAATCCCATGTATTCACGAATTTGTATCTTTAGGAGGTCTTCCTTAACTTGGCCCTGGCGCGCCTCAAGCAGGTCCATATAGGGTTTAATATTAAGTCGTCTTGATTGGATAAAGAATTGTACAGGAAATTCTAATCCGTTTAGAAGGGATTGGAACTGGAAGAGAACAGCTTGTTGCTCCTCTTCACTTTTTAAACCTAAGTTAAGGGAGTTTGTCATAAGGATGGCACGAATCTCCCCACCTTTCATGGTAATGATTCCATCACGGATGTGCTCAATAGGCACGAACTGTTGAGTGGCGGTTGATGATGCCATATGTTATGTATGTAGTATACCCCACAAAAACACAAAGTATCCCTTACTCCTGTGGGTTACGATCAAGAACATCAAGACCAAGCGAAACATCGTGTAACTTGTCTGACTTTGCTTTTTGAATAAGGTCTTCTTTTTGGGTTTGTGCGATAACTTTCTCTATTCTGTCAACAGCTTTTTTCTCAGGGGTCGATTGTTTCCATGTATAAATTTTACTTCCGGTGTAGTACTTGAAACCACTCTCAAGCATATCAATGAATGGCCGGTTATTTATCTTTACAAAAGCAAGAGCAATAAAGAAACCAGAAACAGGAAGGATGAGAAGGAAGGCAAAAAACTTAATTGGTATGAAGTACCAAAGAAGAAAACCAAAACCACCAGCACCAAGCAAGTACCCAAATTGTTTTAAGGTGAGCGGTCCGATGACCTTGTCTTCAATATCGATAAACTGAGGGACTCGAAATTGCATATGGATTAAGTATAACAAAATTATGCTGGTGTTTCTCGGTACGGGTCAATGTTGTATGACGTTGGCGCCACGCTGTAGGTTGCAACGCGCGCTTTTGGAGGGACGATTTTTTGCCCACCACCACTTAATAAGTTTTCTAATTCTTTTGGAACGGGTTTTGGGGGTTCTTCCTCAACAACAACCTTCATTTGACTCTTTATGTTTTCAAGCCTTGCTCTAATCTCTTCATCGTCTGGAATTGAACCAAGGAGGTTTAGTTGTTCAACAAGTTCGGAGTGTGAACCCTTAACAAGGATTTTCTTTGCACGCCTCTCCCCTTCTTTGACGGGGGATTTTTCGATCGCGCTTTCTCGTTTTGTGGTATCAAGAATCACCTTGCGGAGTTCTTCTTTGTTTGTCTCTTCGTCTTTGCCGGCGATCTTAAGGACTTTCACCTCACCAACCTCTTCCCCCATTAAAGCAACACGCGCTTTTTGAAGAATGGTTTTATCCATATCTTGCGCAATTTTAGTTGCAACTTCTGCATCAACCTCGAGGTCTTTTTGAAGTTCTTCTACAGCATCTTTTGGCTCGATAATGCCAAGGAGGAGGAAGGTGATGATATTTTTAAGTGGGACATACTTTGAAATCGGAAGAGCATACAACTTACCCAAAACCGCAGACGCTTTGTTTACCTCATCACTAAGCAAGAGCTCTTGAACCTCAGGTGTTGCCCTCTGAAAAAATTCTTGAATTTTTGCTTGAAGATTGCTATCCATTTTCTTTAGTATACATTAAGCTGTTGCTCTTTCTTGGGCATTTGCTGGTGTAGGAGGAGTCGGAGGTGTTGCTGGCGTTGCTTGTGCTCCTCCAGCTGGAGGTGTTGGAGGATTTTTTGGTGAAGACGCGGTTGGAAGAGGAGAGGATGGTCCACCGCTGGACTTGAATTCTCCAACTAGTTTGTCTGCCACGTTACCTTTTACAACCTTCTGTAGCATTTCATTAACATCAACACCAGAGGCCATTTCTTTCACAGCCTGCGCCTGCTGGCCTACGGCCTCTAAGTATGCAGCCTGAACCCTTCTCTTTGCGGCAGTGTTTATATCATCACTGTTGATGATCGCTTTTGCAATAGAATCGTTACCAATCTCCTTTAATGCTGTGGCCTTATCTTCATCGGTTGGAGCTGTTTTGTATTTTTCAATTGAAGCAATAATCGCTTGTTCTTTTTCGGTTGCCCCTTCCCCAAGAGCCCCTCTACCACTTTGATCTGTTTCAAAATAGGTTTTAACAAAAGCAATTGCTTGGTTGTTTGCTTTAGAAAGCATTGCAACTCTTTGGTCTCTAAGGGTTTTTTGTATTTCTGTTCCCTGGGCACGATAAATCGCATCTCGTTCTTGGTCAGAAGTATTTGGATCGAGGAACGTATCAATATCAGCAAACCTTTTAGCATGCTCAGCACTCACTTCCTGGTTCTTCATTGTTTCTTTCACATCAGGAGAAGCGGAGGCGTATTTTTTGAATTTGTCTTCTTCTTCTTTCTTTATTGTATTAACCAACCCTTCAGTTGCAAGTTCGGCGTCAGTCTTTTTTCCTTGAGGGCCGTCAGCCCCAATCTTTCCAAGGACAAGACCTTGAAGGGTTGATGCAGCGCCTCCACGCTGGCTTTGAATGTAGTCGTTGCGTGCCTGTTCATCTGTCATACTGCCCGCGCGACGAGCAACCTCAGCGGTGTAATCTTTTTTTGCTTCGTCGTAACTTTTCAACCTTCCTGTTATGCCAAGACCTTTTGTCATCCCCGCTCCTCCCATGGTTCCGGCTATGTTTGCAAATTTATCCGACTTACGTAAATCGTAACTACTCCCCGCAAGAGATGTGGCAAGGTCAAGCTTCCTTCTTCCTGCCCAGGTGTTTTGTTGATTCTTAAGCGAATCACTTTCTGCCCAACGAGCAGCAGCTGCACCAACGGTGCTTCGTGCTAGTAGTCCAGCACCGCCTGTTGCAACACCAATTGCTGCCCCTGTTGCAAAGCCGCCGACCTTCCCAACATACTCAGATGCCATTTGTCCGATTGCTCCAGATGTTGCTTTTGTAACTTTAAGCATGATGTGGAGAACAATAAGCATCATGAGTGTGTTGAAAATTTGCGCAATAGGCCCCACCTCTGTAGAGAAACCCGAAGCAAAAACCTCGGTCATTCTAAGGGCGATGTATAGCATAATCATGAAAACAATAGAGACAGAGAGTTGTTGGAAAAATATTTCGCGGAGTTTTTGTGCAAAATCACCAAGCTTGGGTATGACTGAATCAACCAAGAGAAGTGGGGATGAGATGATAATGAACGACAAGGCAAGGGTTCTCATCATCAAGATCCCTGCTGCTATAAAAAATATGTATGCCGCGTAAATGACGTAGACAAGAACAAGGAGGGCACCGGGAGTAGTATTAATATCTTTATAGATGTTGACATTTGCTGAGGAGGCAGTAGCAGGAACTTCACTTGTTGCAACACCAACAAGTTGCCCAAGACCAAACCTAGACATCATAAGATCTCCCGCAGAAACTCTTGAATTAGCAATATCCGTTGTTCCAAGCGCACTTGAATAAATACTCACAGAGACTATATTTGAAAGATCAATCGCCGCACGCGTGATTGGGTAAGAGAAGTTAACGAAGATACCAAAAATTGCTATCCACACAAAGTACCTCTGAAAGGCTGATTGGCGACCAATAATATACATGAAGCCAATATAGAGTCCAGAAAAAACAACAAACATGGAGACAACCTGTCGCACTATTTGCCAAATAGGATAAAGTCCGTCTGGTGCCCAATTCTTAAAACCAATAATACCAATTTTTATTATGTAGTTTAAGAGTTCCGAAGAGAGCCATAAAAACCAACCAGCAATTTTGAGGAAAGTATTTTTAATAAGCCAAGAAAACCCTTCGTCTAAACATATGGTAAACCATGTGGCAGGCTCTGTTCCTTTACATGCTGGTTTTGTTGCTAGACCTGCTGTGGCGGCTGCTGCATTCTGCGCATTTTCAAGACGTCGCCTTTCTTGTTCTTCTGGGGTTAGTTCACCTCCCGTAACAAGCATTCTATCTTGTGCATTTTTTATTATCTGGTCTCCCGAAACAATTTGTACAGAGTAATTTTCATTACTTTCACCCCTTAAGGCATTAAGGAGAAGGGATGGAATTACATTAGCAACATTACCAGGAAGAGAAGGAGTTTCTCCTTTTAGGTAGCGTAAAAGATTTTGGTAGTCTGTAAACGATACTGCTGTAAGCATTGCTTCGCTCGCCGTCTGGTCTGATTTGTACATCTCAAAACGCGCCCCTACAAGCATTTTACATGCTGTAACAAAAGCATTAGGATCATCCGCACCCGATGTATTAATTGAGACACAACGGTTCTGGGTAGTTTGGAGGTCTTGGTTTGTGAGTGCGGCGGAAACAGTTTTTGGAGACAAAAAAGAAGGGGTAGCAAGGCTAAAAATCACAAACGCAAGGACTATAATCGACCGCCATTTCATGCTCTATATAGTACCATATTTTTGGTATGAGATGACAGATTGGCGTTGTTTGTATTGGTTTATGAAATAAAAGAAAGGTGTCTGCTACAGCAGACACCTTTCTTTTATTTCTATGTTCTAAATTTATAGAGTAACCCTACATCATCCTCCTGTGTACATGCCCTCTCTGGCTCGCACAGTGTTTAAGTACTCTTGACACTCCTCTATGAGAACCTTAATTGATTCAGCTGTCGTTGTCTCATTTGTTGGGTTCATGTCTTCTCGCAGCGGGTCAACTTTTTGGAGAATAACAATTTCAAGTTCTTGGTCTATTTGAAGTGGTAAGATACTTCCATTGCCGAGTTTGGTTTGGTATTCGTTTGCAACCGAAAGCAATGAGGCAACATTTTTTGCAGTGTTAAGTATTGTTAAGATATTTGTTAGGTACGTATTAGTGATTGGCTGCTTTTGTCTAATGACAGCAATAATATCAAGAACTGGATTAAGGAGACTGTTTTGTTTAATGGTAACTCGGTTGGTAAAATTTGTAAGCATGTATTGGTCTGTCGCCGGCTGGTAGTATTGATTGGTTTGGACACTTTGTACACACGCATTCACTCCAGAAATAAAGCCCCTGTACTGATTAGTAATAGAGTCTACCCCACTTAGTTTTTCTGGAACTTTTGACATCGCTGTCTGGTGCTTGGAAATGGTTTCTTTGAGAGGTCTTGTGACAGTCTCTCTTTCTTCTGGTGTCGAGCCATCGGATATCTGAGTTGAAGTAGCAATACCGCTTTGGTTAACGTACGTGCTTGTTGCTACCGTACCATACGAAGTATTTGTTGTGCCAAGGAGATTGATGCGTGCTGTGTTTGGGTTTCCCCCTGCCCCAAGAGCGCCCGCTGTTCCTTCAATAACCCCAACTAATTGCCCTGTTGCATCCATCACTTGCCCAACGGCTTGCCCGACTTCACCAACCGCTTGTCCAACTTCTTGTGCAATATCTACTATATCTTGGATACCCTTGAAAAGGTCACCCAAACCAGCGAGCGCTTCTTGCCCAAGAACTTGCTCTTTTATTGATGCGAGGTTTGCTTGCTCAAGAGGATTCTCTTTTAATTTTAAAGCAAGCGCCTTGACCTCCTCTGGAGTTGTTATAATTTGTGAAGAAACACAATCTTCTTGTCCAGGCATAACATTGCCTTCATCGTCATAGACGGGAGATGTCTCAATACATTTCTTGTCAGGTAAAAATCCAGTTTTACTTTCTTCTTGTGCGCCCTTCTTTGCTTCCTCAGCGCGCCTGTTTACTTCAAGAATCGAGTACATTGAATTTGCGTAGTCGTTGTCGCCCCCTGTTCGCGCAAGAAAAGAGTCCCAAGAAAAGTAGGCACCACTTCCTTCAACGGCAAGCAATCTTTGTGCTCCTTCTTTTGTATTTGGATCAAGAGAGCACAGTTCATTGTAGAGCTCACTAACACGAGAGGCACTGTTTCCTTCTCCACTTAGTTGCACAGGCCCTCCGGTTTCAGTTTCAACAATTCTTTCAATACCTCCGTTTTCACACAGATCTTTTTGGATAATTGAAGGAACATTACTTTTCACTTCGGCCGGTGCCTTAGTCACCTCTTTACGGCGTTGGAGGATAAGTTTAGAAATAATACCTTCAGTTTGGGGTGTTCTTTGGGATTCAAGCTTTATAATTTCTCGCCTGACGGCGTTTGTGTAGGAGTTTTGTATATAAGCCTCTGGGTTTTGTACAATAAGAGGGCTTCCTTGAAAACCACTCATGAGCCACCTGCGGGTCTCTGCTTCTATTTGTTTGCCAGCATTCACACCAAAAAGCGCCGTCATCGGGTCGGTTGTAACCATCTTGTACATTGTCTGATAGGTGGAGAGTTGTTGTGCCACGGAGGAGACATACTCTTTTCCCTGAAGAGCATACTCAACAATTTGGGTTATGATGGTGGAACAATTTGCGCAAAAAATAGCCGACGCCTTTGGTGGGGTGGTGACACTAAGAGAAACAACACAAACGATAATGATAATTATTTTTTTCATGGTGTTTGGGGGGTTAGTAAGAAACCACTAAAAAAAGCGCCATCTTCTTTTGGCCCGAAGACAACACCCTCAGACGTAAAGTATTGAGAGAAAAAATCGGCACTAATGTAAACATTTTTTACAACAACGGCATAATCATGGGCACCAATCGTTGCACGCAAGGCATCAGTATGAACGCTACGCATATTGATGAGGGTCTGACGGTAACTCTCTATTGCATTGATTAAGTTTAAATGGAAAAGAGTAGCGCTTTTCGGTGCTGGTAATTTAAGCACATCGTCACGATACTTGGTTACAGTTGCAATTTTTAGATTAATTGCATCAAGCTGGTCTTGAGCTCGAGTCGTCGCATACTTTTCAAACGTAGGAATATCCTCTACTTGTGCCATGGCGATGGTTGCGTTCATGACAATACCGCCAAGGGTATTGCCATATTTTTTTACCACATCCTTAGTTCCTGTTGTGGTTTTTATATCAGATGATGTATACACTCGTGCGGCGGCCTTGTATGCTTCTTCTTCAAAGAGAGCCTTTGCAATCTCTTCTTTTTGTTCATTGGTGAGCTCTGTTTGTTGACCAAGAATAGCGGTTGCTGCATAAACATTTTTTGCATACTGAGCCGTAATATTGTTTGGATTATCAAGGTTCTCTGTGTTTACTTGTA
>JAUPVR010000018.1 GCA_030916895.1 Patescibacteria group bacterium | reverse complement strand
ATTGGGGCTTTTTCAAAGATTGGTGAATTTACAGTTGCTGTGGGGTCTAAAGGTGGAATCATGCTCGCTTCGTCAACGCTTGAACTTTCCATCTCCGGCATTACAAATCCACAGATAACATATGATCAGGTTCAGATACGAGAGGGTGGTTCATGGCTTAACGCCGCTCAAGTATTTCCGCATACGGAAAATGGGGTTATGAAATTGGGGATTAACCTCCGTCAAGGGTATGGGTTTGATGTAAACGCTGGCCAATCAAGAACGTTCTCTGTATACGCAACGATAAAGGGTCAAGCACAACCAGGGATTATTCCATGTGTGCAATCCAAGTTCAACAGCACGAACCCACACTTCTCATTTTTCGACATAAGTCGGTCTCCAACTCTTTGGCGTGACGCAAGAAGCATTTCTAATTTCCCGACAAATGCGTACTCCACAAAAGATTGTAGCCAAATCTCCCAAGTTTCTAAGCCAACCTTTGCACTTACCGCAGGGTTCACTTCTCAAACTGTTTCTCCAAATACAACGGGAGTCAAGGTCGGTTCGTTCACTATCCAAGCTCCTTCAAACGAAGCAATTAAAGTTAGTCAATTGACTGCAACTCCTGCAATTACTTCTGGACCAGTTTACAATGTTACAAATCTTAGCATTAAATCAAATGGAAGTTCGTTAGGTATACCAGTTGCTAATCCATTAGGAGCATATGCCACATTTAGTTTCCCAGAGATTACTATTCAAGCTGGTCAAACAAGAGTGTTTGATGTGTACGCAGATATCGGTAGCGCCTCTCCCGCATCAGTGAAGACAGCAATGACTGTTTGGTATAAAGGTGCTGTTAACAATACATCTGGTACGGTATCAGCGGAAGGGGTAAACATCTCTTCGGTTGTTGCGGGTGGTTTGTCTGCAACCTTGTCACCATTATCCCCGGTGTCTCAATATGTTGTAGGATGCTCGTCATTTAACATTGCAACATTCAAGATAAAAACAACTACACCAGGAACATCAGTCGTTGTTGAGGGTTTGCGTTTTGCTGCCACAGGAGGGGACACAATACGATCAATCACCGTTGCTGGTATTACTCGTGACTTCTCAGCACCTTTCTCCGGTCTCAGTATCCCTGTTTCATCTACAGGAGTTGATGTACCTGTAACTGTTGCATTTAATGGACTTCAGGATAGTCTTTGTGGTGGTCCACTCATAGCAAGTGTCCCGAATGTTTCTCTAATACTTAAAGAGGTGGTTGGTAGATCAGGTGGTTCTACGGTTGTCGGTCCTGTTAATGTTTCTTCAAATCAAATGACACTCGTTGCGTCAAAGCCAACGGTTGCGATGAAGCAAGGGGGGACGAGTCCACTTGTTCTTAACGGTGGTGAAACAAAGATTGCAGAGTTTACGGTTAGTGCAGATTTACAAGGTGGATTAGCAATTGACTCACTTAAACTTGCCCCCACTGTTTCTGCTTCGGGTGTTACATTCTCTAATCCACGTATTGCGGGCATTGATGGAACAATACCGTCTGCGACTCTTTCAGTAGAACCAATCTATACAACTCTTCAAACAATTGTGGTTAAGTTTAACCAAGGTTATGAAATCGGCGCTGGCAAAACTGAGACATTTTCAGTGTATGCGAAAGTAACAAGTTCCATACCAGTCAATACGTCATTTTTCATCGCAACAAGATTCTTGTCTCCTCTTGATTTCAAATGGAGAGACATCGTCGGTGGAAATACACTCCTTGATGGATCAAAAATCATGAATTTTCCGACAGGTGCATATAGAACAGGGGATATTTTAACGACACCAGCAGCAAACATTACCAGTGTCACACCAAGTCAGGGAACTGCAGGGACTGTTGTTACCATAAATGGTAATTACTTGTCAGGAATTACGAGGGTCGAGTTCATAAAAGCAACGTATGAAGTTGTTGGGGTTTTGCAGGCTTCACAAATGACAACAGTGACACCTTCTGCTGTAACATTTACACTTCCTAGTATTATTACGACAGCTATTGCTCCTGGTAATAATTACCAAGTACGCGTTGTCTCAAGTGGTTGTACTACTGGTTGTACCAGTAATATGTTGCCGTTTACATTTACCACACCTGTTACACCTGTTGCACCAACAATCAATACCCTCTATATTAATCCACCCGCTTTGTTAGCAGGGCAAACAACAAATCTCCACTGGTCTACTACGAATGCTACGAGCTGTACCCTTAACGGTATTCCGCAACCACAAGCTGCAAATGGAATTTCACCAATTACATCTGCTGGTACCTACACACTTTCATGTACTGGTCCTGGCGGTTCTGTAACCAAAAGTTTCACAGTTGCATCTCAACCTACCGTGACACTACCAACAATAACTTCTTTTGTTGCTTCTCCGTCATCAATTCAGTCTGGGCAATCTACAGTCATTTCATGGTCAACAAAGGATGCGACAATCTGTACACTTAATGGTGCTCCACAGTCGCAAGTTGTAAACGGAGTATCCGTTGGACAAGGAGGAAACTATACGCTTGCTTGTAGTGGTCCTGGAGGAAATGTTTCCAAGAGTCTTACGGTTTCTGTGTACGTCGTCGATCCAGTAATTTGCCAGGATGGAAGACCGCCAGTTAATGGAACGTGCCAACCAACACCTGTGCTAACACCAATCTATTCTTCTCAAGTCACAGCGCTTTATAGAGTATTTCTTGGTCGGGCACCAGATTCTGTCGGTGCACCATACTTCCAACAGAAACTTAATTCCGGCACAACAATCACTGATGCAGGGTGGGAAATGTTAACTTCTCCAGAAGGCACAACCAAGTGGGGAGGGGTTGCAACGACAATATCTAACGAAGCATATATTGATTTGCTCTATAAAATACTTCTCGGTTATACGCCAACAGCAGAAATCAGGAATAGTTGGGTACAAACACTTGCTAACGGAACATCACGCAAAGATATATTGCAACAGTTCATAAGCTATCCGGACACTCGCACCAAAAATCCTGATCTCTTCATGGTACCAGCCACCAACTCCTTCCAAGTCCTCGCCTCCTCCATCCGCTCTCTTGAATCAGTATATAGAGAGGCAACACAAGGAACAGTAGCCCTCTCAGCCCCTACAACACTTACAGCGGTAACTGAAGAAATCATTAACTTCACAGGACTACAAAGAGGAGCAAACGAAGTACGAGTCTCATCACTTAAGAAGATATTAAACACCATCTCTCCTTCGGTAAGTATTGGATGTGCTAACCTAAGTACAACCAATACCCTCTATGGTCCAACAACAGAAGAGTGTGTCAGAGTCTTCCAAAACCTAAATGAACTCGAACCAACAGGTTCAGTTAACGAACAAACAAATAAAGCTTTAAATAGAGTGCTTGCAAGGTAAGTAACAAGTAAGAAAAATACCGCTTAAGAAGCGGTATTTTTCTTACTTGTTTTTTTAATTTTTATATTATGCAAGAAGTGTGTGTACAAAATACGTTACTGCGGTAACAACACCAACTAGGATTGTTCCCCAAATAATATCAACAACAGCAAGTGACCACGGATATGCTTTTAGTGTTGCAAGGTTAGTGAAGTCATAGAATGCGTACATAATAAAACCAAGAAGTGCTCCAATAAGGAAAGCGCTCCCAACTGAGTGTGCTTTTGGGATAACAAAAACCCAGATACCAATAATTGCTACGAGATATACAAGTGGAATTGCTGGGGTGTAGGGGACAAGGCCTCCGTTTTCAACGGTGATATGTGTTGCTAGTTTTTCCAAGTAAAAAGATTTAGCAATTTTCGCAAGCCATATATAGTCAAGTAACATCATACTCATAATACCAGCAAAAGACGAAAGAATGATTGTAAGCATAGGCCTTTAGTGTATCATAGGCATCCTTGTCCTTGCCTCATTTTTGTGGTAGAATTCGGAAACCGTTTGTAATCCGTGTATCTTTGTAAGTTTTGCTTGGCAAGTTTTGTCAAAAAAAGCAATATTTACAAACATAAACGAGATATTCAGACGGGAAACATTAGTGCTTAGGGGAACCTAACCGCTAATGCTTATTTACTCATCACATTTTTACGTTATGGCAAAAACATCAGTCAAAGCACGTAGCCTAAAAAAGCCAAAATTCAGTACGCGTAAAACTAACCGTTGCTTCAAATGCGGTCGAAAGCACGGTTTTATGCGTGACTTTGGTCTATGTCGTATCTGCTTCCGTGAGCTCGCAAACGAAGGCATGATTCCAGGCATTAAGAAGGCATCGTGGTAAATCAAAGCAAACTATATGGACAGTATCGCAAACATGTTAATTGCAATCAAAAATGCGGGTCTCGTTAAGAGAACAAGCGTTGTAATTCCTCATTCAAAGATGAAGGAAGCAATTTTAACAGTACTTAAAAACGAAGGGTATATTAAAACGTACCATGTAACTGAAGGAGAAAAACCTTCGCTTGAAATTATTCTTGAGTATAAAGGAAAGTCTCCACGTATTTCAGGTGTTAATCGAGTTTCAAAGGTTTCAAATCGCGTGTATAAAGGAGTGAAAGAAATCACCCCTGTGAAGTATGGTCACGGTATTTCGGTATTTTCAACACCGAAAGGAATTATGACTGACAAGCAAGCGCGTAAAGAGATGGTCGGCGGGGAAGTTTTATTCACTATCTGGTAATTAATATAAACGTATGAGCAGAATCGGAAAACAACACTTACGTGTTCCAGCAGGTGTCACAGTCACATTTGATGCCCATGCTGTACGTGTAAAGGGGCCAAAGGGAGAACTCTCTCGCGAGCTCCGTGATGAAATTACCTTCACGCAGGAAAACGGTGTCATCACATCTGAGCCACGAAGAAACGATAAATTTTCGCGCTCACTTTGGGGAACATACATGTCTCATGTTCAAAATATGATTCAGGGAGTCGTCACTCCATTTGAGAAGAAACTTCTCGTGGAAGGTGTTGGTTTCAAATGGGAAGTTAAAGGAACAGATCTTCATCTTTCACTTGGATTTTCACATCCAGTAACGATGAAAATTCCAACTGGGTTAACGGTAGTTGCAGAAAAAGGAGCACTTACTATTACCGGGTCAGATAAAGAGGCGGTCGGACTCTTTGCTAACAAGGTTCGTTCACTTAAGAAACCCGAACCGTTTAAGGGTAAGGGTATTCGTTACAGTACCGAAACTATTCGTCGTAAGCAGGGCAAGAAGTCTGCATAATCTGTATATAGAAATATATGAAAACAAATATCAAAACAGAAAAACGTGCACGTCTCCACAAAAGAATTCGTTCTCGAGTTTCAGGGACTGCAGACCGCCCAAGACTTGCGGTGTTTCGTTCAAATCGTTACATGTATGCGCAATTGATTGATGATGTAAATGGGGTAACCGTTGCGTCAGCATCAGATATTGCTGTAAAGGGAAAACAAACAAAGCTTGAACGTGCCAAGATGGTTGGTACTACTCTTGCTGAGAATGCAAAGAAATTAAAAATTACTGCGGTCGTATTTGATCGTGGTGGGTTTGCGTACCGTGGTCGAGTACAAGCCCTAGCAGACGCTGCACGTGGTGCAGGTCTTCAGTTCTAGTAACAACAAGGATATGAAAGAAGAAACAATAACAACAAACGAAATCGTTCTTGAAGATACAGCCACTGTACCAGCAACAACAGCAACAGTTGCAACTGGAAATGTTGCAGTTGCGGTTGAAGAACAACAGCAAGCATTTGCTCCACGTGGTCGCGGTCAAGGTCGCGGTCAAGGTAAGCCAGGAGGTAAAGGTGGTCGTGGTGGTCGCCCAAGACCTCCACGTGAAAAGCCTGAGTTTGATTCTAAGACAATTAGTATTCGTCGTGTGACGCGTGTGGTATCAGGCGGTCGTCGTTTTGCTCTCTCTGTTGCGGTTGCAGCAGGAGATAGAAATGGTCGTATCGGACTTGGAACAGGCAAAGCAATGGATACACAAGTTGCAATTGAAAAAGCAGTCAAAGCAGCAAAGCGCAACATGATGACACTTAAGCTTTCAAAGAACAAGTCTTTGCCACATGATGTAGAGGCTAAGTTTTCATCAGTAGAAGTTATGATTATGCCAAATAAAGGACGCGGTCTCATCGCAGGTTCATCTGCACGTACCATTCTTGCGCTTGCTGGGTTAAATGATGTTACGGCAAAGTTTTACTCAGGAACAAAGAATAAGCTAAACAACGCTCGTGCAACCATGAAAGCACTTTCTCAAATTGCATATGCGTATGGTGAGGCACCAGTTCAAGCAACAAAGGTCGAGGAGGTTAAGGAGACGAAAGAAACTAACTAAACGAGTATGCAAATTCATCAAATTAAGCGCGTTCATGCGCATAAGAAACCAAAACTCCTCGCTCGCGGTGGTAAGCGTGGCAAGACTTCTGGTCGTGGTGGTAAAGGTCAAACCGCTCGTGCTGGTAACAAGCGTCGACCAGCAATGCGTGACATCATCAAGAAGCTCCCAAAGCTTCGCGGTCACGGAAAGAATCGTTCTAAGTCAGTATTTGACCGAGGACCATTTGCTGTTGTAAATGTTGGGGCACTCAATGTATTTAAAGCAGGAGAAATTGTTACCCGTGAGTCGCTTGATGCAAAGGGTCTCATCCCTCAGTCATTTGGTAGACTTCCAGCAGTAAAAATATTAGGTAGTGGTGACATTACCGTTAAGGTAACTGTTGAAGGATGCGATGTTTCGGCAAGTGCTAAAGCAAAAATTGAAAGCGCTGGTGGAAATGTTGTGGTTAAAGAAAAGAAAGTTTCTAGCAAAGAAGAAAAGAAGCCGAAGGTGAAAGCAAAAGCCCCAAAGAAGAAGTAAATTTTCTTAAGGGTACACAACAAAAAAACGGCAAAATACGCCGTTTTTTTGTTGTGTACCTAAGTCATTTTGCTCTGGATAATCATTTGTTTTTGTGATATACTAGGCAGATTATGCAGACAATTAAAGCAATTTTTGGAGATTCGAGCATCCGCAATAGAATCTTTTTCGTTACCGCAATTTTACTCCTTACACGTGTTCTTGCAACGATTCCAATTCCAGGGGTGAGTACTGAAAATCTTGCACAGTTTTTAGAGAACAATAGTTTTTTTGGACTCCTTAACATTTTTGCTGGAGGAGGTATTTCTGCTTTTTCAATTGTCATGCTTGGTGTTGGTCCATACATTACCGCATCAATCATCATGCAACTTCTCACCGTCCTTTCTCCGAGATTAAAAGAGATGTACCACGAAGAAGGAGATGCTGGCCGTCGTCGTTTCGTTCAGTATGGTCGTCTGCTCACGCTCCCACTTGCAATCCTTCAAGGTTTTGCGCTCATCACACTCCTTACTCGCCAAGGCGCAATTGGCACACTTGAATTTCCTGTTCTTGTTGCAAACATTGTTATTGTAACTGCTGGTACATTACTCATGATGTGGCTTGGTGAACAAATTAATGAGCGTGGTATTGGTAACGGTGTCTCACTTATCATTTTTGCGGGTATTGTTGCAGCGCTTCCTCAACAGTTAAGTCAATTCCTCGTAACGTTTGATGTTTCTCAAATTCCAACGATGGTTGGCTTGCTTGTGCTTACCCTCATTGTTATTGCGGGTGTGGTGTATGTCACTGAAGCAGAACGTCCACTTCCTGTTACCTATGCAAAGCAGGCACGTATGGGTGCACAATCAACGATTACACAGTCAACCTATCTTCCACTTCGTTTAAATCAAGCAGGAGTTATTCCTATTATCTTTGCTGTTTCTATTCTCATTCTTCCACAAATGATTGGTCAATTACTAGCAACATCCTCACACGACACCCTTCGCTCAATTGCAGGTTCAGTTAATAATCTTCTTGCGAATCAATGGGTGTACGGAGGGGCATACTTCTTCCTTGTTGTTGCGTTTACCTATTTCTATACAGCGGTTATGTTTGATCCAGAAAAGACAGCAGAGAATCTTCAGAAAAATGGTGCGTTTATTCCTGGATATAGACCAGGACTTGCAACCGCTGAATACATTGGCCATGTTCTTGTTCGTGTGACCTTTTTTGGTGCGGTCTTTTTGGGGCTTGTCGCGGTGCTTCCGGTGGTTGTTCAAGGAATTACGGGTATTACAACAATTGCCGTTGGTGGTACATCACTTTTGATTGCGGTGTCTGTGGTGCTTGATGTTATTAAGAAAGTTGATGCACAGCTTTCGATGAGAGAGTATTAGGTTTCTAATTTAGAAAAAGCGCTGGACAAACCAGCGCTTTTTCCTATATCTTTTTATGGTAGTATTACGTATATGGATAAACAATTCTATATTCTTATAGGTCGTTCTGGATCCGGTAAAGGAACGCAAGCCCTTCTTCTTAAGGAGTACCTTGAAAAGAGGGGGCACACGGAAGTAGTTCA
The DNA here is from genome assembly GCA_030916895.1 of Patescibacteria group bacterium. Classification (GTDB taxonomy): domain Bacteria; phylum Patescibacteriota; class Minisyncoccia; order Phycocordibacterales; family UBA5272; genus UBA11704. The sequence goes on along the minus strand of JAUPVR010000018.1, from coordinate 2,539 downwards.
TGTAACAACGGGCGGAAGTTTCCGTTCTTTTGTTGAAGGGTCTTCGCATGCTTCAGAAATTGCACGTGAAATTAATGACACTGCTCGTCTTCAGCCAGAATTTTTGGCAATCTGGAATTGGTCAAATATTTTCATAAATACCCTAAAAGGAGGTGAGACCGTTATTTTAGATGGTGCTCCCCGTAAGCCTCTTGAGGTGAGTGTCCTTGATGGAGCAATTTCTTTTTTTGGTTATAAGCCACCAACGGTTATTTATATTGATGTATCAGAAACGTGGGCGTGTGAAAAATTATCTTCGCGCGGGAGAGCAGATGATGTTGGCAAAGAAGATCAAGAAAGAAAAATGTCATGGTTTGCAGAGTATGTTCTCCCGTGCGTTGCGATGTACAAAGAGGATACGCGACATACGTTTATTCATATAAATGGAGAGCAATCGATTGGTGATGTACATAAAGAACTTATTGAGAAACTAGAAAAAGGAGAGAAATGAGATACAACATTAAATTAAAACAAGGAAAAGATTTGGAGAATTTGCGTGAATCCGGGAAACGATTGGCGCGTATCTTGCGTGAGACAAGCGCAATAATCAAGCCTGGTGTAACCACAAAAGAAATTAACGATTTCGTATACAAAAAGATTACAGAAATGGGGGATAAGCCCGCTTTTCTTAATTACAAGCCGTTTGGGGCACACTACCCGTATCCAGGAAGCATTTGTATTTCCGTGAACGACCAAGTGGTGCATGGTATTGGTGGGTACTATATTTTGAAAGAGGGTGACATTGTTGGGATAGATGGTGGCGTCAATCACAAAGGAATGATTTCTGACTCTGCAATTACTGTTCCCGTTGGAAAAATATCAGATGAAGATAAAAAGTTACTTGATGTGACAAAAACTGCGCTCATGGCGGGAATTAAGGCGGCAAAGTGTGGGAAGTATGTAAATGATATTTCTAAGGCTATTGAAAAGTCTGTTCCTAAAAAGTACAGTATTGTAAAAATTCTTTCTGGACACGGCGTTGGGTATAAGGTTCATGAAGATCCGTACGTGCCAAATTTTGACGATGGGGTCCTTGGTCCAAAGCTTGTACCAGGAATGGTGCTTGCGATTGAACCGATGATAAACCTCGGCACTGATGAGGTTTACCTCGAAGAAGATGGGTATACGTTTACAACAAAAGACCACAAAAAATCGGCTCATTTTGAGCACACCATTCTAATCACTGAAGGAGACGCAGAGATTTTGACAAAGGAATAGTATTATCTTTTATGGTGGTGCGTATTCCACTAGTCCCTAGTCCTTAATCCCTATATACTGTGTTGTATGAACGGAACACAGTTCTCTACTTTCGAAGAGGAGATTGAACATTTGCGAGGTAAACTTGCAGAAAAAATGGAGAAATCAAAAGGTTTCGAAGACCACTTCACGCCAAAAGATCATGCGCGTGAAGCTATTCGTGATTACCAGGCACAGCCAATAGAAAAAACAATCGCACCACATTCGCACATGACAGAGGGGGAGACGCATAGACTTCTTAAGGATCTTAAACCAAAGCACACCGATACTCAGGTTGAAATGCTTGTGCATGTCATGGCAGAAAAAGGCGTTAAAAATGCATTGTCGGTGGCAGAAGAGTTAAAAAACCCTGAAGTCGAGGACGATTTTCACCGCTTTCTAGTAAACTACATTCTTTCAGGGCATGACCCAAGGAATGATGTTTCTAAGGAAGAGTGGAAAGCATTGCATATGCAGTTGTTTGAAGTAGTTTTACCAGAGGTTCCTGACGGCCAACCAAAACAGTTAAGGGAGATGATGGCACTCATGGAGCAATGGTATGCATCCATGCAAGCACTTGCTTCAGATGGGACAAATAAAGAAAAAAATTACTATACACTTGAACTTTCTGTTTCGCATGGAAGCACCACCGCTTCCTTTTATTGTGCGGTACATAAAGATTATGCTCCGCTTTTTGAAAAAGTAGTGCTGGGTGTTTTCCCAACCGCCCAAGTAAGGGAGTGTAAGGATGATTACAATATTTTTCATGACCATGCAATTACAGCATGTTCGTATGCCTCTACGAGTACAGACTCCATTCTCCCGATTAGGACATATGAAACAATGGAGGCGGACCCAATGTCACTTATTCTTTCTTCATTTACGAAAATAAAAAAAGACAACGAGGGACTTGCCCTCCAGGTGCTTGTTCGTCCAGCGGGGGAATTTTTTGCCAAGAAGTACGGTTCTATGCTTGATGATTTGCGTAAAGGGGAAACTATGAAGAGGGTTATTGAAAAACAAGACACGCTTAAGGAAACATTTCATATCATGTCTTCAATGTTTTCGCCACCCAAGAAAAAAGATGATACGAAAGATACGACAACTCACACCGATGAAGTGGCAATGAAGCTCGTACAGGAAAAACTTTCAAAGACCATCATTGAAACAAATGTACGCATTATTGCATCTGCCGAAACTATTGAGCGTGTGCAGGCTATACGCAAAGATTTGGAAAGCGCTTTTTCTCAATTTGTAAATGTTG
>JAUPVR010000006.1 GCA_030916895.1 Patescibacteria group bacterium | reverse complement strand
GCACATGCGGTACAGGCGCTTACACACAGAAATGTGGGTAAGCGCCTTTTTCTTTACCATTGACATATGTATCGATGTTTCGTAGAGTTACCAAAGATGTGCGGTACCATTCCCCGTATCAAAATTCTTTCACTTTTCCAACCCAGACGGAGATTCTCATGAACCCCTTAAAAAGCTTGCTTTCAGGATGCGTCGTACTTTTCCTTTCCGCGTGTGGCGGAGGTGGAGGTGGTGGCGGAGGAACCTCGCCTCCGCCTGCTCCTGTCGTTTCCATCACGTTCGTATCGGCAAGCGTGTCGCCCGCAGTAAACGCCGTCGGCGTGTCGCCCCAAGCGACACTCTCGGCCGAGTTCAACGTGGTAAACGCCGATACGTCGACGCCGTCGGCAACGGTGTCGCTCACCTGTAGCGGTAGCACGCAAATATCGTTTTCCACTACCATGACCGCTGTCACGCTCCCGCAAGGAAGTGTGGGCAAACAGTGGAAAGCATCCGCCGTGCCGACCGCCCCCTATCCCCTCGGACTTCCCTGCTCGGGGCAAATGAGGGTCACCGTCGGTGGTGTGACGGAAGCGCAGAGCTTTGCCTTCACGACAAGCTCAGTGTTTGCCTACACCGACAAGGTGTACACGCTGTATGTCGGTGGATATCCGTACGCAGTGACAAAGACGGGTGTGACGAAGGTCAAAAATATGACCCAGTACACCTCTCCCGGCTTTGGCCTCTTCGACTGTGACCTCTACGAGGAAGCAGTCGAGAACGGTATCGTCCCGGTACGCTGTGCCGCAAATGTCGACCTCGTTCGTCGGGTGTTTCAAATCAATCCGATTACCGAGGAATTGTCGTTGTACACTGGCACTTTCGTCTTTGACAACACGAAGTGGCACAGTTTCGCTTGGGGCACGGCCATGCCTTATGGAAACTCCGTCGGCCCCTCCGGTGGCTACGCCGAAGTTGCTGATGGTATCTACTGGGGACCGTGGAGTTCGGGTCAGACGCTCAAGTTCTCGCCGAAGGTCGGCACCGGGTACGATTTCAATAACGTGCTCGTCGTCACTCAAGCAAGTGGCCCGGATGTCTTCAAGCTGGTCATGAAATACAGCCACTAACTGCACATGCGGTACAGGCGCTTACACACAGAAATGTGGGTAAGCGCCTTTTTCTTTTGACACATCAACAATATACTAAGGGTATGTCAATTCGCCAGTTTTTCTTTTCTTTTATTAGTTTATTTTTTGTTTTTCTTTTTGTACAACATGCACACGCAGCAACAACAGTAAAAAGAGGGCCCCAAACCCTCAATACAAAATATATTACCTGGACTGTTTCCGGTGGAACAGGTAACTGTAACGGAACAGTTCCTGGATACGAAGGTTCTTTTGGTGATGGCATAACTGCTGCATGGGTTACGAGCCATCCATCTAGCGGAACCATGTACTTAAACCAAGTAAACGGGAACTCCAGTGCTGGATTCCCACAGGTATACACTTTTTACTGTACAGATGGTGTCAACAATGATTCGGACACTCTAACAGTCAACGATTGTGATGCTAATGAGCAATGGAGTTCTTCTCTTCAACGGTGTGGCACCTGTGGCAATAATGCAACCAATTACAATACGTGTAATGTCTGTGGCAATCCTTCATATCCAAACTGGAATGGATCTTCATGTCTGGCAGCGTGTATCGCTCCTGCGTACTGGAATGGTTCCACGTGTACCACTGACCCAGTAAATGCGGTCTGTGGCGGAACAGCATACACATGTAGTGCAGGAAACTACGCCGGAAACGGTTCCCTCTCTGATGGTTCTATCGGCGTCAATGGTGCATATTCGTGGACATGTAACGGAACAAATGGCGGATCAAATGCAAACTGTAACCTCGCTTGTGGTGCTGCAATCCCAATACGAACAATTTCTTGGTCACCCGGATCTGTTACCACCGGACAATCATCAACACTCACATGGACCTCTTCCGGTGCATCATCGTGTAGATGGACACGAACCAAGCCTGTCGTCGGACTTCAAACTGATACTGGGTACACAACAAGTGGTGGATGGTTCCCAAACAACGGCGCTGGTTGGTCTTATGGAACAGTTGACCCGTGCGATGGCTCAAACTCTTCATGTAATGGCGATACATGGACTATTCAATGTAAAAACTCTTGCAATGGCTACTCCGCACAGGCATCTGCCGCTCTCACCGTTGCACCTCCTGATCAAGTCCCTATCGGATGGCTTGATTCTGTTTCATCGGGCGGTATGGCAGCATGTGGGCTCGCTTCTGGCTGGGCGCTTGATCAAGACATTCTTTCAACGTCCATCGGTGTTCATTTCTACCTAGATGGTGCGGCAGGTGTCGGAACACGCGTTCCCTCTTCAGGTGAAATTAGTACCGATGTACTCCGTTCCGATGTAAATACAATCTATGGAGCATCAGGTAATCACGGCTACTCATATCAACTTCCTAACATGATGCCAGGAAACCACACACTCTATGCATACGCATACTCAACCGTTCAACAGACTTCAACTCCGCTCCTTCTGCCACTAGGCGGAGTCGCCTTCACCTGTACCGGTATTCCACCAACAGTCGACGCTGGACCAAACATGGACATCGTAAACCCTATATCAACAGCGACTGTCTCTGGAGCAAGTGCAAGCGACTCAGACGGAACACTTGTGAGTACAGTATGGAATTTCGTTTCAGGCCCAGGCCCTACCCCAACGATTGTTAACGGAAACACGCTCACTCCAACATTTAATGGAATGACAACTGACGGAACCTACACCTTTCGTCTCGTAGCAACAGACAATCACAACCTTACAGCAAACGACACCATGACTGTGCGTAGAGTAACAAATGGTACCTGTGCACCACTTCACTTCAGCTGTACTACCGGTGTTTCTGCAAACAATCAAACACCAGCAAATCCTGGTGCAGGGAGAGACTGGACGTGGGATTGTAACAGCATAAACGGCGGAACAAATGCCTCGTGTTCAGAAACTGGTTACTGGCTCACAACATCCATCACACAAACTGGAGGATCCGCAGGAACGATCACTCCTGGACCTGGAAGCACCCTGTATGCAAGCAACACAGCACTTACCGTAACCATCACACCAAATGGCTATGTCATCCCACCAACAGGAGCATCCTCTGCCCTACTTTCAAAAAATGTTGACGGCACAATAACAACTGTCAACGGCTCAACCCCTGTTCCTTTAACGAACAACTTTACTATGAGCACTGACCACTCTGTTTCTGCAACGCTCTATCGACCAGATCCAATCACAACAACCATCTCATCGACAAGCACGTACTTAGGAAGTAGTGCAATACTTCAGTGGACAACCGATGGTGTCTACTGTGACCTCTACAATTTCAATGGCACTGTACTTATTAAGTCGATAGGTGCTGTTTCCACAACAACAACAAATACCGCAACACTCACGACCGCAGACCTTCCTCAAACCGTCGGCTCCTTCGGTTACATCATGCGTTGTAATGATTCCTACGACGTTAACCGAGGACTCTATGACGCGAATGTAACTATTAACCTCTGGTGCCCTCGCGATCCAGTCTCTTACGTCGGCACACCTGCAATGCCTGGAGCGCCTGCATCATGTGCAAACGCAGCTCCTGGTGGAAGTATTTCTCATACAAGTGGAGGACTTCTCCTTGGGCCAACCCAAGTGAAAGTGGCAACAGGTCAAACCGTCAGTTTCACTTCAGCGGCAAGCGACGCGACAACAGACTTCAATGCTCACCAACTTGAATGGCGTCACCAAGAGTCTGACGGTTCGTGGCTTTGGTCATGGACAGCACCTTCTCGCGGTACGGTTTCATATAATAACCCTGACATCTTCACTGAAAAAGACAACAACACTATCACCGCAACATTCACACCAACAGCGATTGGAACGTATTGGGTTCGTTTCGTCATGCGTGACGACATGTTAAACAGCCCACTACACACCCCTAACCTGCTCTACATCGTAAGCCCTCCAAACAACCGATACTACACCGATGGTGGACGACTCAGTTACACAAGTGAATTTAAAGTTGACGTGGCTGGTGTTGGTGCAGAATTTGTTTCAAATGGAAGCTCTCTTGATTGGCGATGTTTCGGTGCAGAATATGTAAGTCTCGTTGGTACAAAAAATCTTGAACCAGATCATGTTGTGGTCCCGTATAGAACCATTCTCCCTTTCAAAAATACACCAGCATATCAATTCGGTCTTGGTAATGGTTCCTTTACCCCGCAATCAGGTTACAGTTACACCCTCCTTTGTGAGACAGTTGATGATTCCGCAACTGCATACTACTCGTCAGTAGCGCCAACCATTACCGCAAATGATATGACCATGACATCAGCTGACATCGCATGGAACTGTAATACGCCACTTGCTCGTGGTGTGACCCTTGAACGTGAGTATGGTATGTATCCTACCTCCTACCAATCAACCAGTACTCCGTCGTACGTCAACACTGGGCTTAACCCGGACACGACGTATACCTACACCTTGCGTTGCTATGATGGTTGGTCAGGTAATGGTGTAAGTGGCAGACTTCTTGGCACTGCACAACTTATGGTGACAACAGACACAAACATGGACCCGACCCCTATCGTTATTGATGCATACATCCGTGAAGAGCTTGCTGACCCAACAACAAGCACAACCGCAACGACAACCACTGGCGCATTCTATGATTGGCACTACGAGGTGACCGCTGGAACTCCTACATCGTGTACCATGCAACAAAGAAATGACAATGGTGCGTGGTATCCGGAACCTGGGTACGATACTAATACGGTAGGGTACACGATGCGTTGGGCAGACATCTTCCAAGCTGACAGAACGGCCTTTGTTAACAGTTATGTCCAAAAACACGACTGGAGAATAACCTGTCAAAATGCTTTCGGAAGTATCACCACAAAAACATGGACACTCGTCAAACAACAACCATCAATTCCAGTCATTGACACCATAACTGAAGGAGCGAACCCTCCTCTTGCTGATGTAACACTCCACTGCTCACCAGCAGCGACAACATATTCAATCACACACACAACGGCACCAACACAGTCAGGCCCTGGTCTTGGAACTATTGGCGCCATCTCATGGAGCCCAACAGTTTCTGGAAATTACACCATCACCTGTGATGACGGTCCTCCTCTTGTCATCTTTATCGACACAACGATGTTTGACCCATTCTTTAGACTTTCTGGAACACAGCGAACCGTTGGTGGAACTGTATCAACGATACTTTCATGGGACATCTCTAACCCAGATAACTCGTGTAATCTACGAGCAGAAGTCTCAACGAGCTCGTGTGCAAACCTCGCCCCTGGCCCACAAGCAACGTGTCTTAATGAAAGAACCTCTGCGCAAAACACAATAAACAACAACTTCCTCGATGAAACCAATGCTTCAATCCTAACTGATGTGAATGATCCAAGTGGACAACGATCACTCTCTGAGGCCCTCACCGCACCTGGCTATCTAACACCGAACGCCCGCGGAAAAATAACAATCACCGGCGTCCGCTACACAACAACCTTCATTGGTGAATGTAGTGCTGGAACTCCATCACGCTACCGCGTCAGTGTGGTACGAGAAAACGAAGGATAACAGAAGAAAACAAAAAACTGCCGTAAGGGCAGTTTTTTGTTTTGAAACCTATTCCATATGGACCTTATCTCTTTCTTTCACCACCGTATTAAGGAGAGGAAATTCTGTAAGCGTTGGATCACTATCGAGTAAATCTTTTGCTTCGTTTCGTGCAACTTCAACTAGTTTTGGATTCTTGATTGACTCCATTGCTAAGTCACTCATCCCCCACTGCTTACCATCCATAAGCATACCGATACCGCGTTGCATCATATCGAGCTCCGCTAATTCAAAACCATTTTTTGCTGTCACAAGTGCTTTCAAGCGCGCAAGGGTTCCTTCTCCTGTGCTCTCTGTAAACAAATAACAGTACGACTGGTGCTCTGCACGACCAACGCGACCGCGTAGCTGGTGGAGTTGAGCAAGGCCAAACCTATCTGCATGCTCAATAATAATAACCGTTGCATTCGGAACATTAACCCCCACCTCAACAACAGATGTTGCAACCAAAATATCAGATTTCTTATCCAAAAAATCCTGCATCACTTCTTCCTTTTCTCCTTTCTTTATTTTACTGTGTATGGTGTCGACAACAAACTCTGGGAATACTTCTTCACTCAATCGTTTTGCTTCTTCCTTAACACTCTTTAGTATTCTCTTTTGCCTCTCTTCCTCGTCTTGTTCGTCGATACGCGGACAGATGACGTATACCTGCCTTCCATTTTGCAATTCTTTGCGAATTGCTTCATAGGTTTCTTTTCGTTTTCTTTGTGGAACAATCTCCGTGATAATTTTCTTCCTCTCCTTTGGCATCTCGTCAATAATAGTTACATCAAGGTCACCAAACACGGTGAGCGCAAGCGTACGCGGAATTGGTGTTGCGGTCATCGATAGAAGATGTGGAATTTTCACTACCTGTCGCGTCTCTTCGCCAGAATTTCGTCCACGAACTAACGCTTTACGTTGGCTAACCCCGAAACGATGCTGTTCGTCGATAATAACGAGTGCTAAGTTAGCAAATGTTATCGACTTTTGAATGAGCGCGTGAGTACCAATGACAATCGACATGCGACCATCTGCAATCCATTTCAAGAGTTGTGTTCGAGAAACATCTGTTGATGCTTCACCATTTGTTTTACTTGGAAATTTTCTACAACCACTTCCCGTCAAGAGCCCAATTTCAATCGATGTTCCTCCGAAGAATGTAATAAAACTCTCAAAATGCTGGCGCGCTAAAATTTCTGTTGGTGCCATGTAGGCAACTTGCAATTGTTGCTTAGTGCCTGATGCTTGGTTAAGGAGTGTCGCATACGCAACTGTTGCTGCAACAAATGTCTTACCGCTACCAACATCACCCTCAAGTAATCGCCCCATAGGTAACGACCTTTCCATGTCGTGGAGAATTGATTCAATTGCGCTTATTTGTGCTTTTGTTGGTGAAAATGAAAACCTATCAATAAACTTCCCAAGCATCTCTTTTTCTACTGATACTGGATGTGCGAGGAAGTGTTGTGCTTCAAGTTTTTCGCGATACTGTTTTATTTGCATGTAAAAAATTTCTTCAAATGCAAAGCGTTTTCGTGCAGCAATTGTTAAATTCTCATGCTTTGGGAAATGAATGTACAACAAAGCGTCGTTTAATTCTGGTAAGTGTAGTTTGCTAAGGACATGTTTCGGGATTGGATCAGTGACTGTCTCGAGAACTCCTCCAGAAACAGCACGCTTCACAAGTGTGTATAAGTAAAGCGACGACACCCCTTTTGTTTCTCGATACACTGGGGTTAGAAATTCCGTATCGGCACCCTTCGCAAAAAGACTGTCTTGTGATTCTGGTGTAATTGTTTCTGTTCGTTCAATGTGAGGATTGGACAGAAACAAACCCCGTTTATCCTCCTGAACCGTACCAGAAATTTTTACCTTAGTACCGTCAGGGTACATTTTCCCAATGTACGCCTGATTAAACCAAATACACCTAATCGCACCGGAATTGTCCGCCACACGAGCCTCCGTCATTGGAATGTGACCCTTAAAGCTTCGCCGCACCGCAACCTTTTCCATGACGCCATAAATCGTAACCTGATTGCCGGGGGCAATAGTGCCAACACTCCCAAGTTCACGCATATCGGCATACCGTGTTGGAAAGTGATAGAGCAAATCCTTCAAGGTTACAATACCCAAACGTTTCAATCCTTCAGCGTGGTCTTTGGATATTTTATTTACCGCAGAAATCGGAGAGTCAAAAGAAAGCTTCATGTTACCTCTGTGGTCTGGAGTGGTAAATGATAAGCGAGAGCGACACAAGAACTAAGATAAAAATCAACATGTTCTCTGGAGAGTAACTATTAAGAGAGAAGTTTATATAAAGCTGTGTTGAGAGAATAACAAGCGCAAGAACAAGTGGAAGTATTGGCGCTGGCCAAATGAGGATGAGAATACCTAAAACAACAAAGAATGCGTGCCACATGGTAAACGCGATAGTCGCAGGAATGTACTCATTGATACACCCGAAAATAGATGTCTGTAACTTTTGTGCACCCGACGCGAGTTGTTGTGCGTGCGGATAGATAAAATAAAGCGCCACCGCAAGGCGAATAAGGTATGGCCAAAGATTAAACATCATGGTTCCTATAGTATAACAAAAACTCAGTGTTGAGAAACCTAACAACACAGTCTATTGGTGTGCATCCGCCTGGACCAGGAACCTGTGACCAGTCGTGTATACTAAATCGTATTTTAGGTTCACTCGTCCATTATCCCCAAAGTGCATCCGCCTGGACTCGAACCAGGGACCAGTCGTGTATAAGACGACGGCTCTACCAACTGAGCTACGGATGCACTTTAGTGACAATGTCCTCGTTGCCTAAAATAAGACGACGGCTCTACCAACTGAGCTACGGATGCGTCGCTGTAGATTACATCAAGTATATCCTACTATGCAACCTACAGATTTGTTTTAGACAAGAATCTCTTCCTTTTTCTTTGGTTGTATACCGTGAAGGAGGAGAAGTTTCTCAAACTCATCGCGTTCAATATTTTCAACGCGGATAAGTTCTTCAGCAATCGCCATAAGTGCATCACGCTTATCGATAATTATTTTTCGTGCGCGGTTCCACGCTTCATCCATAATACGCTTCACCTCATCATCAATCTTTTGCCCAAACGACTCGCTATACTCCTTGCCATACACACCACGACCATACACCGGCATACCATCAGACTCAAGCGCAATTGGCCCAAGCGTACTCATGCCGTACTTGGTCACCATGGCGCGTGCCATTGCAGTTGCTACCTGAAGATCGTTTGATGGACCAGTGGTAATATCCCCAAACGTTTCTTTTTCGGCAACGTAGCCACCAAGTGACATCGCGATGTCATCTAAGAACATTGACTTACTCATCAACCTTCGTTCATCAAGTGGAAGTTTAAGTGTGTACCCACCCGCCCTTCCGCGCGCAATAATTGAAATCTTGTGTACTGGGTCAGCATCCGGTAAACATGACGCAACGAGCGCGTGTCCGGCTTCATGGTATGCAGTAATTTTCTTCTCATGAAGTGAAAGCACGTGACTTTTACGCTCAGGACCAAGCATCACCTTTTCAATTGCGCGAATCAAATCAAACTGCGCAACTTTCTTTCGCTCTTCACGAGCTGCCAAAATTGCACTTTCATTCATGAGACTATACAAATCAGCTCCTGAAAATCCAGGGGTTCTTTCTGCGACTGTTTTAAGGTTTACATCTTCAGCAAGTGGTTTTCCTTTAGCATGGATACCTAAAATTGCCTCGCGATCATTCCTATCAGGAAGATCAAGTGTCACGCGACGATCAAAGCGTCCTGGACGAAGAAGTGCCACGTCAAGCACATCTGGCCTGTTTGTCGCCGCCATAACAATCACGTTTTCCGTTTGCTCAAATCCATCCATCTCCACCAAGATTTGATTAAGTGTTTGTTCTCGTGCTTCACCTTGTCCTCCCATAGACGCCGAACGGGCGCGCCCCACAGCGTCAATTTCATCAATAAAAATAATTGATGGTGCTGATTTTTTCGCCATATCAAATAAATCTCTCACACGTGACGCACCAACACCGACAAACATTTCCTCAAACTCAGAACCAGAGAGGTGAAAGAATGGAACCCCCGCTTCTCCTGCTACCGCACGAGCAAGCATGGTCTTTCCAGTTCCCGGTGCTCCCATCAAAAGTACGCCTTTTGGAATCACCGCACCAATATCCAAAAACTTTTTCGGACTGCGCAAGAATTCTACAATTTCAGAGAGTTCTTCTTTTGCCTCTTTCGCACCAGCAATATCTTTGAAGAGCACCTTTTGTTTGCCGTCATCTGGGTGAATAATTTTTGCGCGAGATTGGCCAAATGAAAACGCCTGCATATTCGCACCCTTAATACCGCGAGCCAACCACCAAATCATAAGCGCTAAGAAAAGGAGTGGAATAATTATTGGAAGAATCTTAAGCCACACCATAACACCACTATCTTCTTTAATAGTAATTGTTGTTGATGCAAGAGAAACAGGAGATGCCCCGTAGTCCTTAAGGGTTTCAATAATGCTTGCCGATGGCTCCTTCTTACTTTCTACCTTCGTTTCATCTTTCTTCGTAGCAACGAGCTTATCACCCTCAACATCAATCTTTAGAATCTCACGAGCGTTCACAAGTTGTGCGAGTTCAGAAAGGGAAACCGTTGGTACTTTTTCTTTACTAGTCATGATTGAATACCCCCAAGAAAGCGCGATGAAGATGAGGATTGTACCAACAAACTGCTGAGAAAATCCCCCCACTCTTTGGAGTGTTGTTTCCTTCTTTATTTTTTTATTTTCGTTTTCTTTCTTCATGGTATTTCGTCTATATGTAGGCATTCTACCACATGCTAGAATAAGTCCATGAAGTTAATACTTAATAAAAAGTTGGGCCTTACCCACAGCGTCCTTGAAACCTTTGAGGCGGGAATTGAGCTTTTTGGGCATGAAGTGAAGTCACTTCGTGAAAAACTTGGTTCGCTTGATGGTGCAAAGGTTATTATTCGTGGAGGGGAAGTTTTTTTAGTTGGTTCATACATCCCTGCCTATCAACCAAAAAACACGGATAAAAACTATGATTCTCACCGAACACGCAGACTCCTCCTTTCCAAGTCAGAAATTATGGCCCTCTCGAAAAAAGAAGAGTCGTCTAACTTGACAATGCACCCAGTTTCGTGTTATACTAAAAAGAACCTCATCAAGTGTGAGGTTGCACTTTGTAAAAAATTGCAGAAACACGACAAGCGAGAATCAATTAAAAAAGAAATTGCTCGTCGTGAAGAGCGTGCATAAATATGGGGGTGACATTGGTTTCGATATTGTCATCGATTACCGTGTTGCTGTGCCAAGCATGTAGGTGATCTTGTAAAACACATCTGCAAACACGTTGCAAATAAATCCGCAACAGCAATCCGTTCACCATATATGGCAAACGGACTTGTTCCAGCATTCGCTTAAATAGCCAATCTGGTGTCCACTACTTCTATACTCTTTGGAAGTAATTGGGCAATATACTAATGAGTGTAGATTCTCTTCCCGCATCATAGGAGAATTGAAGTAATGATGCTAAGCAGATACGGCTTTCGTTTGTTTCTATCGTATCTGTCTACAAATGAAGCAAACTAAGCACAGTAGACACGCGGTTATCCTGACAATACACGGCGGTTCGATTCCGCCCATCTCCACAAAAATAAGAAACGAAGTGACTATGTTTTTGTAGGATGCCGACGTAATCGTCGGCGCCACAAAACCTTTCGTGAATAATAAAAATTCTGCAATTTCATGATTGCGGAATTTTTGTATATTTTTGTAGGATGCCACGGTACTCCGTGGCGCCACATCCTTCGACTTCAAGGAGTTTATTTTTTGCTATACTTACCCTGTATGCTTACCTATTACCTTATCTCCCTTGCAATGATTTTTGTGTGTGTCACAACCATCTTTGCAATTGCTATTATTAAAAAAGACAACAGTATTATAGACATCGCCTACGGAATATTCTTTATTATTACAAGTACCCTTCTTGCTTGGCTTGTATCGCTTAAAGGCCCTCTTGGTCCTCACATTGTTGTGCTCTTACTTTTCATCTATATCTGGGGGATTCGTTTAGCGACTCGTATCTACCTAAAAAACAGAGAGCGGGGTGAGGAAGATTTTCGCTACAAAATATGGCGCACGCTTTGGCTTGCGGAAGGAAGAACCTATTTCTACGTTCGTTCCTATTTACAAATTTTCCTCCTACAAGGATTGGTTGTTAGTGTTGTTCTTCTTCCGTTCACCCTTACTCTTGAAAACACATCTCCATTTATTACGCTATCTTTTTTTGGTATGGCTATTTGGATCATTGGATTTTTATTTGAATCAATTGGGGATGCACAGCTAGACACCTTCATTAAGCGAAAACGCTACCTCAAAGAAAAAATCATGAAGACCGGTCTTTGGAGGTACACGAGACACCCGAACTACTTTGGTGAGTCAATGATGTGGTGGGGTATTGCTTTTGTCGCATTCTCAGCATCAGGAAATGCGATTGTCTTCTTATCGCCAATGCTTATCACCTACCTTCTCCTCTATGTGTCTGGTATTCCTATGGTTGAACAAAAATGGTCAGGTGATCTTGAGTGGGAAATGTACAAAGCAAAAACAAGCCCTTTCCTTCCTCTTCCCCCAAAGTAAATATCTAAGAAAACCTTGCTTTACAAGCAAAATACTGGTAGCATACTAGGTACATAAACCCTTGGCAGAAAAAGTAAACATCAACAACAATATTCGCTCACCAAAGCTTCGAGTCATCGGACCGGCTGGCGAAAACTTAGGCGTCATTACAAAAGAAGAAGCTCTTGCGCAAGCAAAAGCTTCTAATCTTGACCTTATTGAAGTATCCCCTCACGCAGAACCTCCTGTCGCCCGTATCGCCGACTATGGAAAATACACCTATGAAGTTTCAAAGAAGTTAAAAGAGGTAAAAGCAAAAGCCCACACAACAGAAACAAAAAATATTCAAATTAGTGTTTCTATAGGCGAGCATGACATTATGATTAAGGCTAAACAGGCAGCAGAGTGGATCAAAGAAGGGCATCGCGTCAAAATTGAACTTCAATTAAAGGGGCGTACAAAATATATGGAAGAAAAATTCCTTCGTGAGCGCATGGACAGAATTTTAGCTGTTATCCCAGCTGAGTATAAAGTTGCAGAACCCTTGAAAAAAATCCCGAAGTCTATGATGATTGTCATCGAAAAAGCTAAGTAGTAAAAAACGAAAAGTGGCGGATAAACAGAAAATAGGCTTTATAAAAATGGTTATTTTTGCTTTTTACCACTTGCTTATTACTACTTAGTGTGCTAGAATAGCCAAACTATACAGAGAAGGTAGAAATTATATGAAGACAAATAACTCATTCCTAAAGCGCCTCAAAATAACGAAGAATGGTAAGATTATCGGCCGAAAGCCGGGTCTTAATCATTTCAACGCAAAGGCACGTCGCAACAAACAAATGTCCGCAAAGCGTGGTCAGGAGTTTGCTATGACAGGAAAAGAGAAGTCTCGTTTCCTCCCTGGTCTCCTCTAAAAGTAATCTTTTAATACCCTAAACACACCACTATGGCACGCGTAAAACGAAGCACAATGGCGATGAAGCATCGTCGAAATGTCCTCAAACGAGCAAAAGGATACCGTTTTGGACGAAGCAAGAAAGAAATTGAAGCAAAAGTAGCACTACGCCATGCTGGCGCTCATGCATTCGCACACAGAAAAGACAAGAAGACTGATATGCGTCGCCTTTGGACCGCTCGCTTAAACGCAGGTCTTCGTGCAGAGGGAATCACATACAGCGTCTTTATCGGAAAACTTGCTAAAAATGGCATGTCAATCAATCGTAAAATGCTTGCTGACATCGCAGCAAACAACCCTGAAACATTTAAGAGAATCCTCGCTCAAGTGAAGTAAAAAAAGAAAATCGCGCCCTGTGCGCGATTTTCTTTTTTTAAAGTCTGATTGGCGGATCATTCTCTTCTTCAAGTTTTCTCACAAGCGCAATCAGTCGCTCGACCATCTTCTTTGGATCTTTTTCAAAAATAACATTTGGATTGGTACGATTACTGTTAGCAATAATATTTTTAATCACTTCATCAGTTGGCCATTCCCCTTCAAGGATTCCCATTGGCATCCCCGCCTCCCAAGCAATGGTAAACTCGTGAATTGTTCCAATGCGCCCACACCCAATGACAATTGCATCAGATGAACGTACAAGCATCAAATCTCGTCCAGGAAATCCAAATCCTGTGTAGATAACCGCATCAAGCGCCTTAAGGGGTAAACGATAAACTTCTGTGTGTTCTTTTTTACTAGCCGCCGGAGAAAGACCAAATGATACCCCACCAACTTCTTTCGTGCCTTCTGCGGTGTACATCGGGAAACCAGACGTTGCCCCTGTCACAAGTTGGCACCCCTGGCGCGCAATCTCACGACCAAGTTCTTTTGCAAGCGGAATAATACTCGGACCGCAGTGTGCAATCTCCGCAGCACCAGATACGCTAATAGTAATTTTTTCTTTCATGATTTCTTATTGTACTGTAGTATATCGTACGTTTTACTCAATCTCCACAATATCACCCTTCTCTGGGATAACAACAGGCACCTGATACTCTTCGTGAATCTTTTGTCCCAAAAAATATGCACTCTTTGGTTCACCAAGCACAACAAATACTTTCTTTAGGTGTGGTGCCATCTGCCCAACAAATTCAACAAGGTGATCAGAGTCTTTATGTGCAGAAAAACCGTGAATATTTACAAGGCGCGCATTTACTTTAACCTTCTCGCCATGAATATATACCTCCTTTTCTTTCTCAACAATACGGCGACCAAGCGTGCCGACGCTTTGATAGCCAGCGATAATAATTGTTGAATTTGGGTCTGGTAGATATCGTGCTTCATGGTGAAGAATTCTCCCACCATTTGACATGCCAGAACCAGCAATGATAACTTTCGGGCGATTATCGTGATTAATAGCTTTACTATCATCCGGAGCAGGGGTCTTTATGAGTCCTTTAAAATTAAAAATATCATCCCCTGATTTTATAATTTTCTTAATGTCGTCATTAAACCACGACTCATACTTCTTGTAGATTGAAGTAATGTTAATCCCAAGCGGAGAATCAAGGTACACCGGAACCTCAGGAATTTGCTTACTCTCCACAAGCTCATTGAATGCCAAAAGCATTTCTTGGGTACGTTCAATAGAAAATGCAGGAATGAGCACCGTGCCCCCTTTTTTAATGGTTGACGTAACTGCTTCTTTAAAAATTTCAATACGTTTGTCTTTATCTTTATGGTTACGATCACCGTACACACTTTCCATGATGAGGTAATCAATGTTTGCAATACCGTCAGTATCATTCATAAGCGGTGACGGCGTATTACCAAGATCGCCAGTAAAAGCAACCTTTTTTCCTTGATACTCAATGACGTACATCGTACTCCCTAAGATATGCCCAGCATCATGTGGTGTAACACTGATTGCCCCATTTTCAGTTTCTATGGTGTATGATTTCTGATATTCAATAATGGTATCCCAGAGCTTCATTGCATCGAATACATCTTTTTCTTCATACAACTGTGAAGCGTTTTCGTGTTTCGCTTCTTTAGCAAGGATACCCATTGAATCGAGCATGATGAGTTCTGCCATCTCTCGTGTGGGAGCGGTACTTATGATTTTCCCTTTGAATCCATCACGTACAAGTTTCGGGATTCTCCCGACATGGTCAAGGTGTGCGTGAGTAATAAATAAAAAGTCAACCGTTCCTGCACCGTATGCAAACTCTTCTCGGTTAAGGGGAATCGAATACTTCTCACCTTGTACTAGACCACAATCGATGAGAATTTTTTTTCCAGCAAGTTCCACTAAAAAATTAGACCCTGTTGGCATTTGTGCTCCGCCTGCAAATGTAATTTTCCACGTTGACATAAAACGTTGTATTGTAAGATTTTATTATTTTTCCTTGCTACTAGTCGCTAAAAAGTGTGAAATGTAAACACCAAGCGCGCCGTTTATGGTATCAAATACCGTATCTACATAATCAGAAAGTTCATTGTAATCCATGACGCCTCGCAAAAACTCATACCCCTCCCACACAAGAGTCACAAGAGCAAACATTAAAAACAAACTAAAAAAAGAGATGCTTTTTTGACGATAGGTAAACACAGCATATCCAAGCGCGCCGATACCTAAACCACCAAGAACGTGCATCGGTATATCAAGCCACTTCAATTCGTAGTAGAGATTTGCTGGCTCAAAAACAAAACGAGAAACAAGAAAGAGGGTCGCTAAAAAGATAAGTGAATATATAATCCTAGACATACATTTTAGTATACCAGTTCATTTAAAGACTTCATATGAAGCAAAAAACCGATTCCCTAGAGGATCGGTTCCTTACGCGGGTATTCGGTATCATCTTCCTGATCATTGAAGTCAGGTGGGTGGGAAACGACGGACGCCTCAGCGAGCCGTGCAATATTCCATAACCCAAAGATGAGGTATCCAGAAAAATTTGCCGAACACCCTACTTTTATTATATCCCTGTTTTTTCTAAATGCAATATCCTCCCTTTGTGAATAAGTCCATCATTAAAATGAGCTTATTTTGAAGTAAATTACTTGCCTAGTCCTGGTTTTTGAGGAGTTTCCACAACAGGAGTACTCGATGTCGGTTGATTTGGCATTGCTGGTGTTGAAGCTGGTGTCGGGGTTGGTGGAACGACTACCTTTGGTGGAACAGACGCTGTTTGTGAAGAAGGTGTTGAGACTTGATTTGATGTTTGTGTTGGTTTGGTGACCGGTGTTGATGGTTGTGAAGAAACAACTTTATTTGTGATTTCACCTTGCTGTTGTGCAAGTTTCTGAAGCTCTGAAAGCATTTCTGTCATGGAGCGTGCTTGCGGAACACTTTGCTGTGAAGGGATAGTAGCTGGTTTTACTTCAACGGGTGGAGTTGGCTTTGCTTGAACTGGGGTAGGTGTAGAAGGTTGTGAAGGAGGGGTCTGCGCAACAGGAGCACTTGATGTTGCTTGGGTTGGTGTTGGTGTTGGTGGAACTGGCGTTGACGAAGTTGATGTTGGTGGCACGACTCCTGTTTTTAGAGAAGCCGGTGGCGTTTGAGTCGGTGTTTGTGTTGGTTTGGTGACCGGTGCAGATATTGGTGCCTGTGGAACATTACCTGGAACTGGTGTTGCAACTGGAACAATTTCGTCACCGTATTCATTTTTCCCAGAAACTCCTTTTGCAAATGCTCCTTCAAAAATACCGATAACAACAAGAAGTGAAAGTGCCCACCATCCGCTCTTCCCCCTATCATGGAAACGGCGCACGGCGACCGCAGACGTTGCAACAAGAAGTGGCACAGTGAGCGCAGAAAGAACAAACAAGGTGACGGCCATGACAGCAACCGGAACACCGCTTATTCCACCCATATTCTTTCCAACCCACATGTACGCCCCCACAACGACAGCAACAAAAACAATGTCAGTAATAATGATTTCAGCAAACTGTCCACGAGTGCTCCTTCCTTGAAATGAAAACATAGTAGTTTTGTATATAAATCCCCCTTACCTTTCTAATATGTATAAGTATATAGATTTACAGAAAAAAGAAAACATGAAAAAAGCCCGCATTTGCGGGCTTTTTTCTACTCCAAGATTCCATCTAGGTCCACGTCGTATAGAATTTCTTCCTGAACGAGTCGATAGTTGGTAATTTCTTCTGGTTTAAACCAAATAGCAATTTCTCGCTGTGCTTCCGTTTGGTCACCATCAGTACAGTGAATAAGATTCCTCACCGCTCGGCCGTCGACATCACAAATTGAATAGGTATCAATTGTGTAATCACCACGAATCGTACCAACATCAGATGTTGCTGGTTCGGTTCCGCCAACAAGTTTCTTCACCACCGTAACAGAAGAATTTCCTTCAACAACAAATCCAACGACTGGACCACTTGTCATGTACTTGATGAGCGCACGAACAATGTCCTTACCATACTCAATCGCCTCTTTCTCAACAGGAAGACCTGATTTTTTACGGAATTCAACCGTTCTTTCTCCTTTACTTGTAAACCATGCATCATCCTTATTGTAATGCGTCCAGCACTGCTCTTCTGTCGGGACAAACATCTTAAGCGCGATAATCTTAAGACCGGTACGCTCAATGCGTTTAATAATTTCTCCAACAAGTGAACGCTGAATACCGTCAGGCTTTATCATGACATAAGAAAGTTCTTTCTTTGGGTGTGATGGTTTTGACATGTGTGATTAATATTTACTAGATAGTAGCAGAGATTTTAACATAAAAAAACAAAAAGGTCGACCGCAATACGGTCGCCCTTTTTGTTTTTAGTCATATCTAGTGAGCTACATATGGGAGAAGTCCCATGAATCGTGAGCGCTTGATTGCGTTTGCAAGAGCGCGCTGATTCTTTGCTGTTAAACCAGTCTTGCGACGGTTCAAAATTCTAGCATGAGGATTCAAAAACTTCGCGAGAAGTTCTGTATCCTTGTAGTCGATAAACTTAATATTGTTTTGGTTAAAAAAATCTTGTTTTTTCATAACAGGTAGTTATTAGTAATTTGTTATTGGTACTTAGTTAATTCATTTCTGGTTTTAAACGGACAATAGTGCGACAGATGCGAAGCAAGGAGTATTTTTCCGACTAAGACGTACTGGACGCACGGCGCGGGAGAAAAAATATTTCTTAACGAAGTAGATGTTGTGCTAGTGGCTGTTTAAAAGGGTATGTCGTCGATGTTCACATTGGCATCTCCATAATCAATAGTGTCGAGATCTGGAGCTTTTGTCGATGCAGTTGGTGTCTTTTCTCCAGTGAACCCTTCATTTGATGATGTCCCTGTCTTTGGACCAAACTGTACTGCGTCTGCGATGATTTCAGTTCGATACTTCTTTTCACCTGTCGTTTTATCATCCCAACTTCTTGTTTGAATACGTCCTTCAATCATGACGCCTTGCCCTTTTTTTAGATACTGAGCACTTGTTTCTGCTTGTCGTCCGAAGACAACAATATTATGGTACTCAACTTGTTCTTGGCGAGCACCTGATGCATCCTTATAGGTACGATTAGTTGCTAAAGAAAAATTAGTAACTGGTGTTCCGTTAGGAAGTGAACGTGCTTCTGGATCGCGAGTAAGGTTGCCGTAGAGGAATACTTTATTTAGATACATATGAATCTAGTGTACTCCCTACTTAACCTCCTCTGCAACCACAACCTCTGGGACCTCCGGAACAAGACCATCTTCAACTGCCACTTCTTTCGTTGTGTCAATATTTACATCGTCCTCGTTTCCTGCAAGGTCATCAATCTTTATAACTGGCGCACGCTTGGTAAATACAGTATTGTCGCGAACAGTCTTTACAACAAGGAAGCGAATAACCTCCTGGTCAAGCTTAAGTGCCGCTTCAAATTCCTTAATTTTATCTTCAGCGAGATCAAACTTAATCCACCCGAAATACCCTTGTGAAAATTTCACATTAACATTGTTAACAACGCGTACCATTTCGTAAGCAAGCTCTCGCATATACGGAGCTTCTTCTGAAATGAAGCTACCTCCTAGAGTAGCAATAGACTGCTTGAGTGCGTTTCCCTTCTCAAGCGCCGTGCTTTCATCTAAGCGGTTATCAAAGATGAAAGAAATTTCATAAACACGGCCGCCTACTTTGGTTTCATTAATTTCAGTCATAGGGCGTCATTATACCATGTTTTCAATACATTTTCAAGTCACACAAAAAGCAAAAGACCCCCCACTTGGAGGGGTCTTCCGACACAGAGGCCGGCTCACCGCTTGGGATACCGGGGAGGAAATTCTTCGAAAAGCTCTTCCCTGGTTATGTCTCCCCACAAAACGGCGTACAGTGCTTCATAAAGCCCCTTACGGAAAGACCCTTTGGGCTCAACGTACACTGCAACGACATGAGAGAGATGTTCTTCTTCCTGGAACAAACAGACGATGCGCTGTCTGTTCTTGGCGGCTTCCTTGATCGTCTCGATGCTGGGATCATCCTTCGGCAAAACCTTCAACTGGCCGTTGAAAAAAAGACCAGCAAGACCGATGAACGGAACACCGACAACGAGCTTTTCTACACGAATACTCCCCGAAATTCTACCTTCCACAAAGGAAAAGGAACGGGGCTTTGATTCTTTGGCGTCGTTTTTCATGACTCGCCCCTTTCATTTTGGGAAGAATGCGGTTTTTT
This sequence comes from Patescibacteria group bacterium, assembly GCA_030916895.1. Lineage (GTDB taxonomy): Bacteria > Patescibacteriota > Minisyncoccia > Phycocordibacterales > UBA5272 > UBA11704. Next base: position 15,511 of record JAUPVR010000006.1, on the reverse strand, counting down.
ACGTAGACTTCTGTTCCATTTCTACTCTTTTGAAGCAATCTTGTCAACAGCAAACATTTCTCGAGCGTTTTCAAGGAGTTTTTTCTGCATAGCTTCCGTGGACTCTTTTTTTAGTTCAGCAAGTTTCTCAACAATAATTGGTACATAAAGCGGTGAATTCCTCTTCCCACGATGAGGTAATGGTGTCGCATAAGGACTATCTGTTTCAGCGTGCATTGATGCCAGTGGAACAAAACAAACTGTTTCACCAATCTCTTTCGCAAATGTGACCACACCAGGGAAGCTCATCGTAAACCCCAAGTCTAAAAATCTCTTCGCAATACTCGTATCTCCTACAAAAAAATGAGCGTTCCCTGACACAATCCCTTTATGTTCATAGAGCATTGAAAGCATATCCTCGTACGCATCCATGCTTCCCTTGCTTGGTCGCCCGTGGAGCATGAGAGGCTTACTAACACGAATAGATAAATCAATTTGTGCTTTAAAAATCTTTTTTTGTCTTTCTTTTTCTTCTTCTGTCATCTTTCCTTCCTCTGTTGGCCAATAGTAATCAAGCCCGCATTCACCGATTGCAACAACTTTTGGATGGTTGGCGAGTTCCATGTACCTAAGAACGTCAAAAGTTTCTTCCTTGTTATCGACAGGATGAAACCCTACGGTCGCCCAAATGTTGCTGTGTTTTTCTGCAAGCTCAACCGCCTTTTGCGATTGAATATAATCAGTACCAACAGTAATTGCACCAATTCCTTTCTTCTTCATTTCTGAAATAACAATCTCCCTGTCTTCATTAAATGCTTTATCGTGCAGATGCGCGTGGACATCGATATATTTCATGAATTTTATGCGAGTCGCCCAAACAGTGGCTTCTCTGGCATTTTATTTTCATGAATGCATTCCAAAATTTTTGCAGATGTTTTTGGTAAAAACACTTCTAGTTGATTTGAGAAATCAAGAAGACCACGTAAACAAAAGGAGATCATTTCTTTTCCCTTTTCTTGGTCAACTTTTACAACCTTAAATGGTTCATGTGTGGCAATGTACTCATCTAGAGCTCGCATGGTTTGCATGAGATTTTTAATTGCTACATTAGTATCAAATTTTTCCAAATTGTTTTCTTTCTCTTTTGTGTTTCGAGTTAAAGCAGACAATGAAACACTGTTAGTTATTGCCATCCTCATAATACGACTAGTAAGATTTCCAATACCATTAGCAAGGTATGCGGTATAAGCAGTCTTAATTGAATCAATTGTCAAATCACCATCTTCAAATGAAGGAACTTCGTGAAGCAAAATAAAACGAAGGACGTCTTCTGGATAATCGGTAACACTCTTAAACATATCGAGAATGTCAAAAGGATTGATGCCGTTTCCAGTCGACTTACTCATTTTTTGTCCACCAGAGATAATGAAACCGTTTATAATAATACTTGTCGTATGAGGGAGACCAGACGCTAGGAGCATTGCCTGCCAAATCGCTGACTGCTGTCGCAAGTTATCTTTACCGCAGTACTGTACAACCTCTCTTGCTTCCTGTTCTCCCTGCTCCCAATATTTTTTATAGTTATCTCCATCCGGCCAGCCGAGTGTAGAAACATAATTAGTTAGTGCATCAAACCAAACGTACATAACGTGGTCATCATCCCCAGGTACTGGTACACCCCACGGCATTTTTGATTTCAAGCGCGAGATAGAAAAATCTTCAAGCCCCCTCTCAAGAAAGGCTTTAATCTCATTAAAGCGAAATTCTGGGACAACCAGCTCTGGGTTATGTTCATACAACGAGCGAAGTTTGTCTTCTAATTTTGAGAAAGCAAAAAAATAATTTTCTTCTTTAATGATATCGATTGAGCGGTTCGGATGAATGGGGCACTTTCCGTCCTCAAGCTCACTGTCCGTTTTGTACAACTCACAACCAACACAATATTTTGCTTCGTATTCTTTTTTATAAATATAACCGTTTTTATCACAAATTCGCCACATTTCTTGGGCAGCTTGCATATGGTGTTCTTCTGTGGTGCGAATAAAATGAAAACCCTCTTTAATACCAAGTTTTGGGTATAGTTCTTTAAACCTTGCAGCGTTTTTGTTTACATAGTCTTGTACTGGAAGCCCTTCTTTCTCAGCACCCTCAAGAATCTTTGTGCCGTGTTCATCAGTGCCTGTGTTAAAAAATACATCGTACCCAACACTCTCCTTATAACGCGCAATAACGTCAGCACGAACAAATTCAAGCGCATGACCTATGTGTGGCTCTGCGTTTACATACGGTAATGTCGTTGTAATATAAAATGGTTTAACTTTGTTCATGGTCCTTTCGCTTTTCAATATCGCTTACAAATTCCATGACAATGGATGCGAGAGGCACCGACAAAATAATACCCCAAATACCGGCAAACTTTGCACCAATGATAAGTGCAATGAGAACAATAACAGACGGGACACCAACCATTTTGTTCATTACCTTTGGATACAATACATGATTTTCAAGTTGAGAGACAATAAAGTAAACAAGCGCAACAACACCAAGGAGAGGAACCCCTCCGTGACTCCAGGCGATAAAAAGTGCAGGAATTGTTGCAAGAGTAAGACCAACCATTGGGATGAGCTCACCGACAAACGCAAGAACCGCAAGAAGGGCAGCGTATGGCATATTAAGTACAAGGAGCGGAACGTACACCAAGAGTGCAACTAAAAGCGAAAGGAGTAGTTGCCCTTGCATCCAAAGAGAAATCTTACGCTGAGCACGGTTCCACAAATCCTCCACGTATGCTTGCTTGTCCTTTGGGGTAAACAGTCGAAGAACTTTATGTACACCATTTTCTTCAAGAGCTATGTAAAAAGCGAGCACAAACATGATGACAAGATTAAAAATTCTTCCAACGACAATTGATGTTGTCGCGAAGAACCCGCTTGAACCAAACACAGACTCTTTCAAGACCGTAAGAATCTGGCCCTTAGAAATGTCGCGAGAAAGCTCAGAGAGTGTTGCTGCCATATCCTTAAAACCGAGGTCATAACCAAAGACACGAATTGACTCAAGAATCTTTGGAAGCGTTTTTACAAAGCGAGCCAAATCATCAGCGAGAGGCGGAACAAAGATGAAGGCAATTGCAACAACAAGCGCAATGATGAAAAGAAAAATACTTGCAACTGAAACAACACGAGGAATACCAAACTTACTAAAAAAACGAACAGGTGGTTCTACAGAAGAGGCAAGTACAATCGCAACTAAGAGGACGAGGACAAAATCACGAATAAAATAAAGCCCCCATGCAAGAGCGCAAACAGCAATTACCTTAACGACAGTACTTGATTTTATTGAGATGTAATTAGTTGCATTCATACCCGTATCCTATCACGCGTTAGAGTGTTTGCCTACCTACACTACCTACCAACAACAACCGAAGGGTTGCCACCCCAAGACTCACGAGAAAGCGAGGTTGTGAAAGCTGGAATATTTACACGAATCCTTGAACGAGTATCAATTTCCTGGGCCTCGAAGACAACACCGGAGGTTATTTCTGGTGATGTGCCAACATGGCTTTGTGACGGCTTCACAGAAACTTGAATATCGTTAGTCATCGTTCCTCCTGCTTCAATATCTCCAATGTTCCATGTCACCGTTCTTGAACTTGCATCATAAGAAACATTCTGATTCGCAGTAAAAACGTTTGTCCAAGAAACGAATACCGGCAAAATAAATGATACCTTCGCTCCGCTTACTTTATTTTGTGTTGAAGCAACGAGATGAAGGGTGTACGTTGTTGACTGGTTCGGCACTGGAGGAACAGGTCCAGTACCAAGAAACGGTGAGTCCCGATAAAGTGACCACCCGGAAAGAGAAGCGCTACCCTGAATAGTGTATGTTTTTGAAACATCAACATTCACATCCCCTGTCTCCTGACTGTCAGCAGTTCCTTCCAGTCGAATGGTAAACGTGGGTGCTCCTCTGCCTGAAGTCACTATTGGTATTTGTAATCGAAGCGTTCCAGACAAACCAGAAGAAAGTGTCCCTAAGTTTGCGTTGGTAATCTTGTTCCAAACAATGGTTTTATTTTCAGAATCATAGTAACCATTTTCTGGAATTATTCCCTCATATTCAACAGTGTCGCCTTCAATGTGAAGCCTGAGGTCTATATTACGAAGCGTACTTTGGCTTTTATTTTCATATACAATATCAACAAGTGCGCGATCGCCAAAACGTAAAGAGTCCCCTACGCCTCGCATAGTTTGCGTATTAAATGAAACAAAAAGAGGTGACGTCCTAATTGCAACCACCTTAGAGTCGGAGGAGTAAATAGTTGAAATATCTGAATCATTTTTTGCATTCCCCGCAAGAACACGAATAGTATTTTCTTCACCCGCCGTTCCACCAAAAGACCCTTTCACGATAAACGTCCTTGTTTCTCCTGGCTCAAGAAAATCTATATTCCAACTAATATCTCTTCCTGCCACATTTGGATTCGTGCTTTCTTTGGTAAAGCCGTCTGGCACTATAAATGCAAGACGAAAAGGAATGGATGATGTGGAAGAATTATTTCTTGCAGTAATTGTATATGTACCAATCTGCCCACGTGAAAGCAGTTCAGGTCCGTCAATGTAAACACCAATTGGAGGTGTTTTAAGTATCGCTGTCTTTGTTTCCGTTTTATTAAAAACAGCATTTGAACCAGAAACTTTATATTCAAACCTGACAACAACATCACGAGCAGAACCTTCTTCACCGTAAAAAACAGCAGAGAATGTTTGCTTTTGCATCTGGTTTGGTTCAAGTGTCCCTAGTTCACGTTTTTCTGTTACTTTCTGTTGTTCATCCGATGAACCGACACCCTTTTCGTACATAAGAATGAGCTGTGTATTTTCGAGTGGGACAGCATTCTCGTTAACGACCGTTACAACAACAGGGACCTGCTCACCACCTTCAACGTATGGTTTAATGTCAGAGGTTATCTTAATGTTACTCGAAGAAACAACATTTTTTGAAGAAAGAATTCTCCACCCGGAGTATGCTGTCACACCAAGTAAAAAAATGATTGAAAAAATTAGAAGCTTAACACCAAAAGACATAGAGTGATCAGCTTCTTTAACGGTTTCTTTTGAAAGCATTGGGGAATTATCTCCCCATGCTGTTGGTAGCTGACCAATGCGCCGAGACCTCGAATCGTGTACTGCAATAGTGTCTGAAACAGAAGCCTTTGAGTCATACAGAGTTTCCTCAAGCTTATCAAGTTTTGATTTTTTAAAACCTGGAATATTCATAGTTCCTCTAGTATACCGCGTCTTTTGCTAGAGTTGCATTTCTTTCATCACAGATATGACATGGTTACGAACTGGCACATATGAAAGAAGGAGGTGTGTATAAAGATCATCCACAGTAAACCGAGCATACTCTTTAATATCTTTTGCACCAATTACCTTAGCGTCAGCATATCCAAGAGACACTAAAATAACATAAAGGAGCAAAGTTCTTGATTTTGAGTCATCATATGCGTCTACCCTCCCAAGGAGGGAAACAATTCTGTCATAGAGCGCTTTATTTGCACCTTCACCTTTCATAAAACGCTTCAAGTAGAAAACTATCTCTGGCATAAACCTTTTTGAGGCATGTTTTTCTTGGGCTCCCACAAGACGCCAAACATCCTTCCCTTTAACAAGGGTTACTGTTGCCATACTTCCTGGTAAAACATGTGCTCGTAGTTTACTTTCTAGTTTACGAATACTTTTTGCATGGGCAAGAACAAGACCAAACTCGCGCGTGAAGAGTGCAAAAACTTTATCGTGTTCAGCCCGCTCGTATCCTTCAAGAACGAAGCTATCTGTTGTATGTTTTTCAATTGCCATGAATTTTCCTCTACGCTATGAAATAACACGGAGTGAGAATGTTGCACGCCCAAACGAAAGCATCACTTCTTGTTCTTGCTCTTCTTTGGTGATGTCAACAGATCTAACGTTACAGATTTTTTGAAGCGCTTCAAGTATTCCTAAGTCTTGTGTGGCTTGAAGTGTAAGCGTAACACCTTCTTTTGGAGAAAGGTTCATGGCTTTGCGTGTATCTTGAATTGCACGCATAAGGTTACGTACATCTCCTTCGCGTACAAGTTCATCGGTCAGCGTTGTATCAAGATAAATTTTCTCGTTCAGATCCTTATCTACCTCTACCTTCTTTACATTTACTTCATCTAAAATGAGGTCATAGTATTCCTTGGTAATCACAATATTTGTCTTAAGGAGAGAAAGAGGTTGACGAACATTAATATTTTCTTTCATGCGTACCATAAGGGCAAGTGAGACCACTTCACGCACGGCTTCCATCTCCTGGCTTATGTGAGTGTCGACACGTCCTCCTTTTGGCCATGTACACAGGTGCACACTTTCGCGAGAATCCTTACTGGTTTCTTTTACCGCTTGATATACACGTTCAGCAAGAAAGGGCATACTCGGTGCCATTACCTGAGAAAGATTAATAAGTACATATGAGAGAGTTTCAAGCGCGCGCCTCTTATCTTCTTCCCCTGTTTCTCCTTTTAAGCGAGAGCGTGACCTACGTACGTACCACACAGACAAATCATCAATGAATTTCTCGAGTGGTCGCGTCGCGCTATCGAGTTCATATGTATCATACCCGCGGGTTGTTTGCTCAATAACATCGTGTATACGCGAAACAATCCATCTATCAAGCAAATCTTTTGACGTCTCATTTGCACTAATACCTTCTTCTTTGTTCATCTCATACAAACTTATGACATTTTCAAGACGAGAAATAAGTTTCTTGTAAATCTCCTCAACTCCTTTATCGGAAAAAAGGATACTTTCACTTTTGACAACCGGTGATGATAGCAAGAGGTAACGAACGGCGTCCGCGCCATACCTATCAACCAATTCAACTGGATCCGTATAATTTGACTCACTCTTAGAGAGCTTCTTTCCAGATTCAGCGAGTACAAGACCGTTTACAATCACATGCTTGTATGGTGCCTTACCGAACAACCCGACCCCTAAGTTAATAAGCGAATAAAACCATCCCCTCGTCTGATCAAGTCCTTCAGCGATAAAATCTGCTGGATAACTCTTATCAAAAAGTTCCTTGTTTTCAAATGGGTAGTGAATAGAAGCAAATGGCATGGCACCTGATTCATACCAACAATCAAACACATCAGGAATTCTCTTCATTTCTTTTCCACACACACATGTAATTGTAGCTTCATCAATGTATGGTCGATGAAGATTAACTGCCCCCGTTTCATCGCGCGGAACAATGCGTGGAGAAAGTTCTCTCACTTCGGCATTTTTTGGATAAAAAACAGTATCATCTTTACTCTCATCATCAATTAATTCTTCTTCAGTAATTAAGTGTGTGCCAACCAAAAGCATGCGTGCGGGTCCACCATGGGTCACAATCAAAATATTTTTTCCTTCATACTTCTTCTCTAAATCCATCCACGCACTAATTGCTCGATTCATCATTTCACGATGTGTCTCCCCACCCTCTACGCGAGTGTCTAATTTTAGATAACGGAGTTCACCAACTTCTTTTAGGTAGTCTTCAATTTTTCGCTTATCGTAAACTCCTAAATTAAATTCCTTAAGTCTCTCGTCTTCAATAATCTCAATTCCGCCCAATTCTTTTGCAACAACTTCTGCAGTCATCTTGGTTCGCAAAAATGGCGAACAGACAATGAAATCAATCTTCTTATCCTTAAGCGTTTCCCCTGCTTTTTGTGCCTGTTCTTTACCAAGTGCAGTGAGTCCATTTGTATGATCACCATCACAATCAATAATTCCCGCAACATTACTTTCTGACTGACCGTGGCGCATCACATAGTAGGTATTCTTTGCCCTTTTTCCAACGGATAATTCTTTCAAGCCACCAATCATCCTCACCTCTTCGCATTCGTCACACTTCCAAACAGGAAGAGGTGCCCCCCAATACCTCGCACGAGAAACCGCCCATTCACGCGCCCCCTCTAACCACTTACCGAAACGCCCATCACGGATGTGTTCTGGTGTCCATCCAATTTCCCTGTTTTCAGAAAGAAGTTTTTCTTTTATTTTTGGCACATCAACAAACCAGCTCGACGTTGCATAATTTAAGAGTGGTGTTTTACATCGCCAACAAAGTGGATAGGAGTGAATAATTTTATGCTTTTCAAACAAGAGTCCTGCATGCGCGAGCCATTTGATGATTGCAACGTCAGCTGACTGTGTGTCCCCAACAGTCTTTACTTTCATCCCTGCAAAATCTGTCACCTCCTTAGTGAAGGTTCCATCCATCTTAATGTGCTTGATAACAGGAATATTATTTGCTTTTGCCAAATCCATATCTTCCTGCCCAAACGCTGGCGCTTCATGAGCAATACCAGTACCCGTATCAAGTGTTATAAAATCTGCGTGCCAAATTTTCCAAATATTTTCTTTGTGTTCAAGTTCTGCATTAACAAAATATGGAAAAAGTGGCTTGTAGGTAAGGCCTAGAAGTTTCTTACCCATAAACGTTTCTTTTACTTCATGCCTCATATCTTTTAATATTTCCGCAATTCTTTCTTCAGCAAGAATATATAAACCATCCATTCCTTCAATTGAGACTTTTACATAGTGTGCATCCTCCTTTACCGCAAGCGCAACATTCCCTGGAAGCGTCCACGGTGTTGTTGTCCACGCAAGTACAAATGTCCCAGGTTCACCTGCAAGTTCAAATTTTGCTGTTACTGAAATATCCGTCACGTCTTCGTAGTTCATTCCCACCTCACTCTGTGCAAGTGTCGTCTCACAGCGGGGACAAATATGCATCATCTTGCTTCCTTCATATGCCAGCCCTTTTTCATACAGTGTCTTCCACGACCACCAAATGCTTTCTGTATACGTTGCATCCATCGTCTTATACGGATGCTCCATATCAACAAAACGACCAAGACGTGGAATTACTTTTTTCCATTCCTCATCGTAGGTAAGCACGCTCTTGTATGCGGCATCATTAAATTTATCAATACCATACTCCTCAATATCTTTTTTCGACTTGAGACCAAGCTTCTTTTCAATCAAGTTTTCAACTGGAAGTCCATGGCAATCCCAACCCCACATACGCCTAACATGGTTTCCTTTCATTGTTTGATAACGAGGGATCGCATCTTTAATGGTGCCTGCCAAAATATGCCCCATGTGCGGAAGACCAGTCGCAAACGGCGGGCCATCATAGAAACTGAAATTACCAGAGGGTTCATTCCCGCCCGGTGTTTCGAGAGATTTTTCAAAAATCTTGTTGTGCTCCCAAAACGCAAGTACTTCAGTTTCCTTGTCGTGTATTGTTTTCGGTTTGTTATGTGTATCTGCCATTTACAATTTTGTAATGTAATAAATAAAAAGTCCTTGGAAAAAATTCTCCAAGAGAATTTTTTCCAAGGACGACATTTGCCGTGGTACCACCTTGTTTCCCCGTCTACACATGCGTGTAGTGTGCGGGCTCGTTTGTTTGGGTTCTACTAACCACAAAAAGCGGTGTTCTTCCCATGCTTAGGGGTGATTAGTCCCTTCAGTGCATTACATTAAATACTACCAGAAAACGAGTACCTTGTCATCGGTAAATTTTAGATTGGCTTATTTTTTGACTGTGTTTCTTCTGTTTTATCAACATTTCCCCCATCATACTTAAGAGAAAGCTGCTGAGACACCTCCAAAAGAACGCGGAGATTGTCAGTTGTGTAAACACCATCCTTTAGAATTAAATCTCGGACTCCAAGATACTTTTTTCCAACCCTTGAATTAAGGTGCTTTGTTAAAAAATCTCTAAGAAGCACAATTCTTTCGTTAACATTTCCAGAACCGGTGCCAGAAATCTTTACCCGAGCAATATTATCTACCTCCATTTCGTAAAGTAAATACCCGATGGCCTTATTGCCATAGTAAAAACTTTCTTCATTGCCGTTAAAAAGTTCATGATATTTATTTAATTCTTTCTCTTGTTCAAAATATTTATTACCCTTAAGTGCGACAATAGACCCGGCAACCGCCCCTCCAAAAATTTTTAAAAAGTTTCTTCTCCCTTCATTTGGTTTTTCATCTTTCCTTCCTTGTGGTGCATGTTCATTCATATACTGGTAAGTATACTTCATCTATTTTAGAAAGAAAAAGCCGGCCTCGGGGGCCGGCGGTGAACGCCGAAGCGGTTCATTGTTGTTGCTGCTGGTGCTGGTTCCTGGCCGGGAAGACCCGCGGTGGCTGTTGCGCCTGCGGAGGGTGCCTGGGCACGAACTTGTCCTTCGGAAACCCCCTCGGAGGAACTCCGGCAGGGAGACTGCCGGCCATTTGGCCGGTGGAAACGGTGTTGCCCATCATGGATTTCTCCTCATAGAAAAACAGCAAGACATACATTAAATCATGAAAACCTCTCTTTGTAAACACCTACGCCGAGAAATTACATTTTATTTGGTGCCTCAATACCTAGAATATATAGACCTCTCTCTAAAATATTTTTAACTCGTGCGACAACTGCTAAATTGTGTGCTGTTTTTTCTTTGTCATCAGTGATAATTTGTTCCTGCGCATACCAACTATTGAATAACTGAGCAATGGAGAAAAGGTATGTGACGAGTTGTTGCGGTGCCAAATCTTCAATTGCTTTCACAAACATTTCTTCTGCGTGTACCATCCCTCGCTCAAGTGGTGTTACACCATATGAACCAAACTCTGGATCCCCCTTTCCTTTTTCAAGAAGTGAAGCACATCGTGCGTGCGTGTAGAGAAGGTATGGGCCAGAATCTCCTTCAAATGAAAGTGAGCTCTCCGGGTCAAAGTTGATATTAAGTCCTGGCTTTGAACGAAGTACTGCAATGCGAAGTGCAGAAAGTGCAATTTCTTTCCAAAGATCTGCCTTATCTTTTTCTGGTAAGTCAATTATCTTTTCCCCGGCAAGACTTTCTGCTTCTTCTGTAACCAAATCAATAACATCAAAAGCTAAGGGTACACCCCCTAATCGTGACGACATTTTCTGACCCTTAAATAACATTCTCCCGTGTGGAATGTGTTTACTTTTTTCTACCCATTCTGGCCACTTGCCACTCAATTTAGACGCTGCATCTAAAACAATTTTAAAATGATGTGCTTGTTCTGCATCAGTAATAAAAAAAGAAATGTCAGGATTAAATTTTGTAAACTTAATATCAATAAGTCCTAAATCTTTACCTTCGTATGTTGGATATCCATCACTGTTAACAAAAACTGTTGTGTTTATATCTTTTCTTGTCTCATCTGGAGTATATATAATTGCACCACCCTCTCCTTTTTGAAAAACTTTTCCTTCTCCTGTATTTTCTTCTATTATTTTTCTCCCTCTGTTTCCTGCCTGACTTTCAAAAATAATTCCGCTTACTGGATGAATGTTTGAACCAAGACTATTTAAGATGTTGATAAAGTAATCAATGTTTTTTTCTTTAATTGTGTCATACACACGGTACTCTTCGCTTTTTGATGTTTCATCAAAAATAATATGTGCAATATCTTTTGCTTTCTGTATCTCATCAGGATGCTCGTCAAAATAAGCCACCCCCTTTTTATATACATCTCCAAAATAAATAATTTGTTTGTTAAGCGGTTCTGAGTCAAAATCAAAGCCTTGTTTTTTGTCTTCAAAAATAATATATGCGGCCTTAGCAATACCAAGTGACACATCTGATGGAAAGGATATTTCTTTTACATCCCCACCCCCCACCTCTACTGCTCGTGACACAAACTCACCAACAATGTTGTTCATCAAATGCCCAATATGAAATGGCTTGAACAAGTTCGGTGAAGAATGTTCAACCAAAATATTTTTTCCTGTATATTTTGTTTCTAGTTTTTCAATTTTCTGTTTGTTAATGTCTTGTACTATGTCATCATTCAAAAAGAAATTAATAAACCCGGGACCTGCGATGTGTACGTCTTTAATCGCCTCACCCTTCTTCAGAACAGAAACGATTTTTTCTGCGCATTCTTTTGGAGAAATATTTAATCGCTTGCCTGCAATAAGAGCAACATTTGTTGCATAGTCCCCGTGCGTTAGTTCTTGTGGTTGCTCTACAGAAAAAGAAACCTCGCTCACACCAAGTTCGTGTAATGCTTCGTTAATAACTCCAATAATTTCTTGTTTACCAAAAGCCATATAGTCCCTTAATAATACCTTATTTACGCCCTAACAAAAAGAATTTGCTAAGTACTGATAAATACTATACAGTCTCTAATGAACAAGCCCTTTAACTTTCGGAGAAACACTATGAAGCAGGACCTGTACCCAGTTAATCAGTACGAAACATACCTCCGTCATGTTTTCGAAAACGGAGTAAAGAAAACTGACCGCACAGGAACCGGAACTATTTCAGTCTTCGGTTACCAGATGCGGTTTGACCTCGGAAAATGGTTCCCGCTTGTCACCACAAAGAAAGTACACACGAAATCAATCATCCACGAACTCTTGTGGTTCCTTTCGGGTGACACAAATATCAGATACCTCAAGGAAAACGGGGTCACTATTTGGGATGAGTGGGCAGACGCAAACGGCAACCTTGGGCCCGTCTACGGGCATCAGTGGCGCTCGTGGCCCAAGCCTGATGGTGGCCATATCGACCAAATTACCGATGTCATCGAGCAAATTAGGACAAACCCCGACTCACGGAGACTTATCGTGAGTGCTTGGAATGTTGCAGACATTCCAAGCATGGCTCTCGCTCCATGCCACACCATGTTTCAGTTCTATGTGGCAGACGGAAAGCTTTCATGTCAATTGTACCAGCGGTCGGTCGACAGTTTCCTCGGCCTTCCGTTTAACCTCGCAAGCTATGCGCTCCTTACGAGTATGGTCGCACAGCAGTGTGGACTTGGGGTCGGTGAGTTCATCTGGACAGGCGGAGACTGTCACATCTACAACAATCACTTCGACCAAGTGAAAGAACAGCTCTCCCGTGAACCTCTCCCTTACCCGAGACTCGTCATCAAGAGAAAACCTGAGAACATTTTCAGCTACAAGTTCGAGGACTTCGATTTTCTCAACTACAATCCGCATCCGCCAATCAAGGCGCCGATTGCGGTGTAACCCCTTCCAAGGGGGCGCACGCTGTGCGCCCCCTTTTGATTTTTCTCCATAAACACGCTAGAGTACTTTGTGAATCCTATAACCAAAGGAAACCTGTACATGCTTGCAATCATCGCGGCAGTTGGAAACTACGGTGTCTACAGTATTGGCAACAAACTCCCCTGGGAACATCACGGAGTAATATTGCGTGAAGACATGCGGCGCTTCAAGCAAATGACAACCGGCAATATTGTGATCATGGGACGAGGTACGTTTGAATCACTCGGCAAGAAACCGCTCCCTCACCGCATCAATATTGTCGTAAGCAGAAGAGCCAGGACAAAGGACGGAGTACTCATCGAAAGTAACTTCGCCTCGGCACTCTCTCTTGCAAAATATCTCGCAGAAGGTAGAACCATCTTTGCGATTGGAGGAATAAGCGTTTGGAGAGAGGCATTCCCCATTGCAGATGAACTTTATATCACGGAAGTCAACAAGGAGTACGCACGGCCAGACGCAGACGGTGTTAGATCATTCCCTGTATTTCTTGATCCTGAGCGCCACTCGCGTTTCAAAGAAACCAGTCGAGAAGGATTTTTCGATAAGAAAGCGGATACCTACTACGACTTCGTAAAATACGTCCGCACGTGAAGCATCGTGCGGGCAACGAAAAAGCCGGCCTCCAAGGCTGGCTTTTCTTATTTTCCCGTACTACCAAATCCCCCTGTGCCACGCTTTGAATCTGACAACTCTTCTGTCTCAATAATATCTGGAAATTCAACTTTTTGTATGAGTATCTGTGCAACCTTGTGTCCATGTTCAAACGTGTATGACTCATTTGCCAAGTTGTGTACCATAATATGAATTTCTCCACGATACCCCGCATCAATCACTCCTCCTAATGTCTTAATACTCTTTAAACCGATGCTCGACTTATCCCAAATGAGACCAACATACCCTTCCTCTATTTCAAAAGCAACACCAACAGGAATCATTGCTTGTTTATGTGGTGCTACCGTGTGTGTTCCACACGCATACAAATCAATTCCCGCATCATCGTGATGTGCGCGCGTTGGAAGCTTTGCATCCTCGCGCATCTTTTTTACAAAAAGTTTCATATACCAAAAGTATACCAAAAACAAAAAGCCGCCCACGAGGGTACGGCTCGAAAAAAACAACAGGAGGAAACTTAACCAAGCATCGCCTTTTCCCATTCGTCGGGCATCTTGAACTGCTTTGGCAACTTGGTTCCTGCCTGCTTCTGGTAATTCCCCAAATATGGCACTGTCTTTGAGCGCATATACTCGGGAACGAAACAGGCAACCTCTTGTCCGTGCCTGAGTGTCGTCGGGATAATCGTCGCAACTTCAAGCGTCGGAACCCCGAGAAATCCAGGATCGAAAAATCCAGCGAAGTGGCTAAAAAAAATGTCCAGCCTCGGATCAAGCATCTTCAATTCAAAACAGATGTGTTCCGGAACATGAACCATTTCGTTTGTGGAAAACAGATAAAACCACCCCGGCTCAACGGTCACCGAGCCACCACCTCCGTTACATGGATCAGGCTCTGCATACACCGGCTCAAAGTACGGCCGCGGATCCATCCCTCTTAAGGAAAGATCGAGAGCTCTTCCGGGATTACGCGCCCGAAACCCAATGAGGTTCCCCGCTTTAGCAAACAAGGTACAAAGCATGGACCCATCGCGGCCCCTCGAAAAAGCAAGCTCTTCCTGCGTAAACCTTGACCCATCCGAACGGAGAACAATGTCTGGATTCAAGTGGAAAAACCTGTCGATTTCCTCCGCGGACTTGATACGCGTGTCTCCATCAAAAACACGGAGTTGCGCGTAGCATTCCTTGTCGGAAAGGACAATCGGAAACACAAGCGGTTGAAGAGAAAGCCACACCTCCCCAGTGAGCGCATTTGTCCGATCATCGACCGTATCATACGCGCCGATGGTGTCCACGAGAATGCGCGAAAAGAGAAATGTCCTTCCTGAGGTTGACTTGGCGTTAGTGTAACCATAAAGGCCAGGAGGAAAATCCACATCAACGGTTGCTTTCACCAGGTAATTACAGCCCGGCTCAAGGCGAGAACCGATTCCGATTTTTCTTGCCCCCAACCCATGAAGCATGTCGCGAACCTTTTCTCGGCGGACACAAGGCCTCATCAGGCGGTCGATCTGATAAGCCTCACCATTTGAAACCGTGAGGTCAATTGATGCCGGCTGAATATGTTCCTTATTAAAGCCGGGAAGTGGTTTGATTCGTCCAAGGTCAATAAGTGTCTCGAGATCAAACCGACTAAAGACCCCCACACCAGGGAACTTGTTCATCTTGTTTATACCTTTCTCCCTTGCGGGAATATTAATAGAGCTTTCACGTTTAAACCTACCACAAATCAAAAAAACTCGCCATGAGCGAGTTTTTTTGATTTGTATTGCTTAGACACCCTTGATTCCAGCCGAGCGTGC
>JAUPVR010000037.1 GCA_030916895.1 Patescibacteria group bacterium | reverse complement strand
TTTAAGAGGGGTTTGGTAGCTTTACTTGGTTGTTGTAGCGTTTTCTTTTTGAACAATAGTAATGTATTGGTAAATCATATTAGAAAGATATTTTATGTGTGTCGTTGCCTCTTCTTCATCAGAGGTTTCAACGAAAACACAAAGAATATATTGTCGTTTTGGCACATAGACGATACCGCAATCGGTAGATACATTTTGTTTATTGTCGAGACGTTGGAACACGCCTATTTTGTGTGCAACGGGGACAGATGGTGGAATCCCGGCCGGAATTTTATCATTAAAATTTGTTCTTGTTAGAGTGTTGAGAATATATGAAGAGTGTTCTTCTAAAAGGTATGAAGAAAGGAAAAGGCTTCTGAAGATTGATGAGTATGACTTTGGGGATATTTTCTGGACCTCATCTTTTGTGTTAACGTCGATGTCGAAGTTTTCATATACCGCATTTATTTCATTTGTTGTTAGTTGGTCAAAAAGAATATCGTTGGCCGTATTGTCTGACTCTACCAATGAATACCGAATAAATTCCTCAACAGAAAGGACTGTTCCTTCTCCTTTTTTCCAGAGTGTTCCAAATTTTTTATCAAGATGTTTTTTTTCTATGGTGAGGGGGGTTTCCAATTTAATTTTTCCCTGCTCGATTTTTTTCATAATTGACATCGCAATTGGAACTTTTGACAAGCTTGCGATGGGAACTTCTTCTTTTTCATTTACACCAATTGAGACACCGGATGGGAGGTATTCAAAGTAAACTCCAACCTTACCATTTTGCGCAGAAACATATTCACGCATAGCTTGTCGCAAAGGGATAAAGTTGAGAATGACATCGTTTGGATTTTCAATAAATATTCTTTTTGAGAGAAGAGGAAATTGGTTTGTGGTATCAACCGGAGAAGGTTCTTCTTTTTTAGGGGAAGTAGATACAAGCCAAATGTTTGCGATGGCACTTATCGTTAACAGAGCAATGAAGATATGTTCTCGTTTCATTTTTACTAAACTAGTGTAGCACGCCTCCTGTAAGAATCCTGTGGAATTAGGAAGCGCTGATTGTTTTTATAAATTACATATGTTGGTATACTCTAAAGTATAGTATAGGGGTTGTTAAGGATATAAAATATAATATTTATTTTTTTATGATAAAAAACATTGGTCAAATTGATACATGGATACGTGTTGTCGTCGGAGCTCTTTTGATGCTCTACGTAGCAAGAGATTTTGGAAATGGTACTGGTGGATGGTTTCACATACTGGCACTCTTTTTGGGTATGATACTTATCGGGACAGCGATTGTTGGAGGATGTTACCTTTACGAACTTCTTAGCATCAATACCCGGAAGGGAAACTAGTTTTCTTAAAAATAATAACCACTTGTCGATACGACAAGTGGTTATTATTTTGTGTTAAAAAACCTTAAGTTTTCATCATGTCTTTGTTTTGCTACACTTTCCCCATATGCAACAACAAAATGATGATCAGAATTTTTGGAATATTGTGTTTTCACTTTTCTTTCTTGCTTTCGCAGTAGGTCTTGGTTTTATTTTAATCTCTGTACACAGTGAATTACCGACATACATTCCACTCGCAGATTTTATACTCATTGTACTTGCAACTTTTCGTCTTACGCGACTTTTTGTGTATGACAAAATCACACGCTTTTTACGCGACTTTTTCTTTCATGCTCATGAAGAATACACAGAAGAAGGGGTAACATACTTTGCGAAAAAAGAGCGCATGCATGGGCCACTTCGTACCGTGTATGAACTTCTTACCTGTCCGTGGTGTTTCTCAGTGTGGGCATCTGTTGTCGTTGTGTTCTTCTATTTCCTTACACCAAATGCTTGGATTCCGATACTCATCCTTGCGATTTCAGGTGTAGCAACCCTTATTCAATTGATCTCAAACGCAATTGGTTGGGTAGCAGAAAATGGAAAAATTAAGGCAACGAAGGGTAACCAGTAGTATTTGCTGGTTTACGTTTTTTGAGATAGAGTCTCAGTAGGCAATCAAAAAAGGGCCTCGCCATGAGCCAACTTGATGGACAGAGATCTTTTGCAGAGATGACAGTTGATCTCGAAGAGCTTCTCAAGCGCATCCCAGAAAAACATAGAGGGCTACTTTTCGAGAGGGTGCTTAGTACCTGTCATCCGTCTTCTTCTGGGTGTGCATTGGAGAGAAGCCTTGCAGAGTACTGGGCTTACTGTAATCGGGGCGAAACAGGAGATTTACTTGCTACACTTCTTTCTCCTGAAGTCGATGACCCGCGTAAAGACAGGGTACCTAAAAGTCCTCGCGAGTGGGATGTCGCGAGACTGACCGCAGCCACGCTCATACAATGGCTTGGATCACCTGTTGGGAGAAATTTTATTCGGGAGGCCGTAGAAAGGGCTGGTGGTAAGATCTCTTTTCAAGAACCCGAAAGCAAGTAGGGGCAAACGAATAAGGCGCAACTCTTCGGAGTTGCGCCTTCGGTTTTTTTATTTCTTCTCTCCTTTATTAATATCGGGAATTTGAATTGGGCTTTCAATCCCCGGTTTCCAGTCAGCTTTTATTTCACCAAACCTACGCTCGTAGTCTTCGATGTTGTGTGCAAGTGAAAGCGAAAGACGCTTTGCGTGTTCTTTGGTAAGTGCAAAGCTGGCAACGTTTTGACCGGA
Source organism: Patescibacteria group bacterium (assembly GCA_030916895.1). Classification (GTDB taxonomy): domain Bacteria; phylum Patescibacteriota; class Minisyncoccia; order Phycocordibacterales; family UBA5272; genus UBA11704. The sequence continues at coordinate 103 of JAUPVR010000037.1, read as the reverse complement.
AAGAATTGCAAGAGCAAAATACTCTTCCGCGTAACCAATGAGAATACTCTCTGAAAACTGTTTTGGAATTTTGGTGAAATCTGGTTGCATATGGAGAAAGTAT
>JAUPVR010000036.1 GCA_030916895.1 Patescibacteria group bacterium | reverse complement strand
GGAGTGCGTATGGAACGAGCGGTAAAAATGATTCTTGCAGAAAATCACAAAGCAGAGGAAACACTTGTTCGCCAAGAAAGAGAGTGGGAAGAAAGATAAACACAAGAAGCAACAATGAAAGTACAGGAACACACTTCTCTTAAAGACCACACAACATTTCGTTTGGGTGGAGAAGCGCGGTATTTTATCGAGTGCATTGACGAGCAGGAAGTGAAAGAGGCTATTATGTTTGCAAAGGAAAAAGATTTACCTTTATTTGTATTGGGTGGGGGTTCAAATACTATTTTTACAGACGACGGATTCCCTGGTGTCGTACTTCATATTGCTATTTGTGGTGTACAAGTGATTCAAGGGATACACGATGAAGCAATCGTTCTTGTGCAAGCAGGGGAGGAATGGGACGGGTTTATAGAACAAGCGATGGAAGAAGGATTTTATGGTTTAGAAAATCTATCACTTATTCCTGGAACAGTAGGCGGTGCTCCGGTGCAAAATATCGGCGCTTATGGTGTTGAGGTCAGTCAGTTCATAGAGCAGGTTACTGTATTTGATACAAAAGAAAATAGTAAGAAAGTTTTTAGTAATGCCGATTGCAGGTTCGGGTATCGTACGAGTGTTTTTAAGGAGGAGAAAGAAAGATATATTATTCTTTCAGTTATGTTTCGTTTACAGAAAGTTTTTTCTCCGAATCTTTCTTACAAAGATATCGCTAAAGAGTTAGATGGTAAAGATGTGACACCAGAACTTTTACGCGAAACAATTATTGCGATTCGCACGCGCAAACTTCCAGATTGGAGAAAACTTGGAACGGCAGGTTCATTTTTTAAGAATCCGGAACTAACAAAAGAAGAAGTTGGTGTACTTCTTGCAAAATATCCTGAGGTGCCAATGTATCCGCACGAGGATAGGTTTAAAGTATCCGCTGGATATTTGATAGAGCATATTGCACATATGAAAGGAGAGAAACGAGGGGGTGTTGGTGTGTATGATAAGCATGCACTTGTTTTGGTGAATTATGGAGAGGGAACATATGACGAACTTGAGGTGCTCATCAAGGAAATTTGGTACAAGGTGAAAAAGGAAACGGGGATATCACTTGAACCAGAGGTGAATATTGTATGACTCTTAAAAATACAATCTTAACACTCCTGCTTGTCGCAACATTGATCGTTGGAGTTAACTCTCCGATGCTATTCATTGCTTCGCTTGTCATTGTTATTTATCTTGGTCGTCCTGTGTTTATAAAATTGACAGCGCGTCTCTCATATCAAAAAACATTTTTGCTTTACGGATTACTGTTTGGGCTTTTAACAGAATTTTTTGCGATTTTGGATAATCTTCATCTCTTGAAAGAAGAAAGGATTCTCCTTCATCCGGAACCAGTAATTGACCTTGTTTTCGGAATTTTTTATTATGGACTTTTCATTGTTGCGTGGCTTCTTTTACTTAGGCGATATGATTTTTCAAAAAAGACAATTTTTATTTCCTCGGGTATTTTCGGTATTCTTTCAGAGCAAGGCGGAGCAATAGTTCTCGGAATAATTGCTAGTCCACTTCTCGGGACACTCCTTGCTTTTCTTGTGATGAGTGTGTATGGAGTTTTTCCGACACTCGCATACTACCTTGCTTCAGCAAAGTTTCCCGAAAGGCAAAAACCAAACTACCCCCAGTACCTTCTTATACCAATAACCTTTTTTATTTTCTGGGCAGTGTATGGAAACATATTTCATAAACTCTTACTTATGGTTTTCGGGTAAGTAAGGAGGGTTGTTTTCTATACTTCTTGTGGGGGCTTAATTGGTGACCACTGTCGATTACGACAGTACTGCTATTTTCAACGGTCTGATTACAGACCAAGAAAATATGGAGCCTTCGGGTCACAGAAAAACAAAAAGAATAATATCGCACGATATTATTCTTTTTGTTTTTCTGTGACCCTACAGAGAGTCGAACTCTGCTTCCATCCTTGAGAAGGATGTGTCCTAACCGATAGACGATAGGGCCAAAGTAGATAAAATACTACCATTTTTTGCGTGCTTTGGGAATAAGGAGATTTTGTTTGATATACTTTTAATGTCATGCAAAAAATAAATAAATACGTAGCTGCGGTTAGTGTTCTTATAACACTTTTAATAGGTATGTATGTTTTTAATAAAAATGGTGTTGTTGCCTTTTTTGTGACTATAAAAGAATCCATTTCTGGAATGGTTGGTTATGCTAGGTTATTTTTTATGGTTTATCCTCTTGCCACAATTACTGTCGGCGTTGTAATTTTATTTATATTTATCTCTGTAAAGCAAATGGTTGACGATTCTGAAACAAAATAAATTTAGATTAAAAAATGTTTCATAAAATCCCTGCAAAAGATATCCATACAAGTAAACACGATTGGCTTACTTCAAAGTTTCTTTTTTCATTTGCTGAGTACCATGATGCAGACAACATCTCATGGGGGAAATTGCGGGTATGGAATGATGACACCATTGCACCATCGAGTGGTTTTCCAATGCATTCACATGCAAATTTTGAAATTATTACAATTGTTTTTGAGGGGGAACTTACCCATAAAGATAGTTTGGGAAATGAAAGTGTACTTCAGCGCGGATACATTCAACACATGTCAGCAGGTTCTGGGATAACACACAGTGAATACAACAACGGAAAAACTCCCGTAGAGTTATATCAGTTATGGATTGCACCAAACAAGCGCGACATCAAGCCGAACTACCAGGAAAAAGAAATAGGTTTTGGAACAACAGGCCTTCATATGCT
>JAUPVR010000035.1 GCA_030916895.1 Patescibacteria group bacterium | reverse complement strand
GCGTAGCCGTGTGGGTGATAGTTACCAAGTACATCACCAACAACCGTTGCTGATTTGCGAAACTTCGCTCCCGGAGTGAGCCCCATGTTATTCATTGAAAAAAGAATTCTTCGATGCACTGGTTTTAGTCCATCGCGAGCATCGGGAAGAGCGCGTGATGTGATAACACTCATCGCATAGTCCAAGTACGCAACGCGCATTTCGTTTGAAATATCAACAGCTAGATGGCTACTGTGAACTGGTGGATTATCCTTATTTTCTTCCCCTTTTTCTGGTTTTGAGCTCTTTTTTGCCATAGTGTTTTAGCACAATAATATCTTCCTATTCTACCATAAAATGAGTAATATATCCAGTTTTATTTACTTGATTCCGTTACACTCCTATCAAATGTCTCCCCTTCTCCTGTGAGTGGTTCAATTGAATTAACTGCTTCCTTAAACCGAACTTTTCCTTCCGAAAAAAGTCTCGCGAGAGTTTCTACCGGGGAAGCAATTGCGACTGTTTCTTCTTCTACAATAACCACATCATCTTCTCTGGTGTACGTTGCATGCCAGTAATCATACTGAGCATAGAGAATGACAACCGCTAAACAAGCGGTAATACTTCCTGCAAATATAATTGCATGTACGTGTTGAATGTGCTCTTTCTGTTTGCGAAGATATCGCACGTAGTGTTTGAGCGAGAATTTCATCATGATTGACAATTAAGTATACAGCGAATAGACCGGCTGTGGGGACGTTACATTTCGTGAAAGAGCACAATTTCACCTAATTTTCCTTCGATATCTTTCTTTTTAATGGTCAATTTCTCCACCGGCTCCACCTTCTCCCCGGCTTCTTTCATAAAGATTGGAAGCGTTTGTTCGGTATAGTCCATAGGAATAACAAGTTTTGGCTCAAGAGAAACGGATAGTTTGTGTGCGTCGTACGGATTAAGCGTTGTGTCATCTCCACCCACAGGAATGAACAAGATATCAGTCTCATCAATAATCTCCTTATGTTCTGGCTTTAATGGTTCATGAAGTGCGCCCAAGAACGTTACGCGTATGCCGTCAAACGTAAAGCAGTATGAAGTATTCTGATATTTCTTCTTTGCCTTTTTACCCTCAGACAATTCTACCTCCGTTGCAAATCCTTTAATAAAAATACCTGCAACTTCGTATTCTCCAGCTCCCTTTATAATGAGTGGCACTTTACTGCCAAGCGTTACTTGTTCTTCTCCATTGTAGTCAGGATGATTAGTGGTAACAAGACAAACATCAGAGCCATACTTTGCAACCTTGCCACTTCCCTCCTTCGAAACAGGGTTAATAGCAAACGTCGTGTCGCCAACTTGTAATTTGAAGTGCTGTCGTCCGTAATACGTAATTATCATTTCGCGATTATAGCAAAAAATATGAAAACGCACGAGCGGATGCATAGGGACCCTTGACAAAAAAATAAAGAAGCGTAGAGTTTTAAATCAGTAGCACACGCAGTAAAGAACTGATGTCACTGAAACCAAAGTAGACACTGGGAGAAAAAAGGTGGTCACAAGAACCGATGTTGCACTCAGGCGTTGTCCAGGCGAAGTCTTCTGCTCCGCAGAAACCGGTGGCCTTTGCCACGACAACGATGGAGCTCTCGTGGAGGTCTCCGATGTTCGCAGGGATCCTCAGCGTACCTTCAAGGATGCGCAGGACTTCGTGGATATCGACGACATCGAAAGCGACGACGAACTTCGGGCGGCAGCCGATGAAGCATGTGGCGAGGAAGAACTCGACCCGGATTCGGAGAAGACCCCTCCTTCAAGGGACAGCTGTCCCAGGATTCGTGGTCTGCTCAAGTTGATCGAGAGCCCGAACCACACCAACTCGTGCAAGAACCAGGCGAGGCAAGAACTCGCCAAACTGCTCAAGCGGTAACCAAACCGCTTCGAGACATTACAACCCGCGCCACAAGCGCGGGTTTACATTTGCCAAAAACCATTTTTTCATGTAGTATTCCCCTATCTCATTAGTAGATAACGTTCTGGCGTAATCCCCGAAAGCATGCACAGCAAGATGATGCCTCGGAGCCCAGACCGAAAGGACAAGTCGCCTTTTGTGGGCGACTATTAATTTTTTATGACAACAAACGAAACAGTAATAGAAGGAGCACAAGCCGTACTCGTACGACAAGATGATATCGTCGAGGGGACTGTCGTTGCAATTGAAAAAGCTGCGCTTTATGTCGACCTCGGTCATTCTGGCACAGGTATTATTTACGGTGCTGAATTCATCAACGCTCGCGATGTTATCAAACGCATCAATATTGGAGATGCAATTTCTGCAAAAGTTATTCTTCGTGAAAACAAAGATGGCTACGTCGAGCTCTCACTTAAAGAAGCTCGCCAAGCACTCATGTGGAGTGATGCTGAAGTAGCAATCAAGGAAAAGCGCTTGCTTGACCTTGTTGTTAAAGATGCAAACAAAGGCGGGCTCATTATGGATTGGCAAGGTATCGTTGGATTTCTTCCAGCGTCTCAGCTTAAAGAGGAAAACTATCCTCGTATTGAAGATGGAGACAAGGATAAAATCCTTCGCGAACTAAAGAAACTCATCGGAAAGCGTATTTCTGTTATCATCATCAATGCAATTCCAAAAGAAGGTAAGCTCATTTTCTCTGAAAAAGATGGCGGTACCAAGGAAGCAAAAGAAGTTGTTTCTGGTTCATATGTTGTTGGTGAAGAAGTTGAGGGAACCGTTACTGGTGTCGTTGAATTTGGAATCTTCGTGAAACTAGAAGATGGTGTTGAAGGTCTTGTTCACAAGAGTGAAATTGACTGGGGTCTTGTTGAAGACACACGCGCTCACGCAAAGGTGGGTGAGAAAGTTAACGCAAAGATTATTGAAATCAAAGACGGTAAAATCTCCCTCTCTCTTAAGGCTCTCAAGGAAAATCCTTGGAAAGAGGCTGGTAAAAAGTACAAGAAAGGTGATGTTGCACAAGGTGT
>JAUPVR010000017.1 GCA_030916895.1 Patescibacteria group bacterium | reverse complement strand
ACCACCAATTGCAAGGAGAATAACAGGAATAATTGCAGTAAGGATAATAACCAAAACGCTCTTTCTTTCTCCTTTGTACATGGCGACAAAGTCAGCCATGGTGGGCCCCTTTCTAACGTCTTCTGGTTGTGTTGATTTTGGCTGAAATGATACGTCCATGGGTTTATGAGAGTAGTTTCTTGAGAGCAAGTCCAACCGCAACTGCGTACGATGGACCAATGTGCTTCATCATGTCATTCAAAAACTCAGGGATTTTGACTGCATCAAATGGTGCACCTTGTCTTCCTGGAGAGTGGACAACTTTTGCGTACATGTCCATAACCCCAGGAACTCGCGCACCTCCCCCTACAAGGATTACTCCTTCTATAGTCTGATTATACTTTCTTTCGAACATTAGTGATAGTCTTGCCACCTCGCCAAACAGTGGATAACTTGATAATTCAACCACTTCTTTCAAGTACGGGTTTGCTGCGTCACCATTATATCCAAATGTTCTCTTAACCTCTTCTGCGCTCTCAATTGGGATTGCAAGCGACTGAGAAACTTGAATAGTTGTATCCTGTGATCCTTTACCCAAAACGTGCATGTCAATAACAATGTTTGAGCGAACCAAACTGATGGTGGTCTGATTTGAGCCCATATCAACAGAAAGCATAAGTCCTTCGCTACGAGGAACAACACTTCGAATAAGACTAAACCCAGGGATTTCAAACTCTGTATCTTGGAAACCAAGTTTCGTTGTGAGACGATTATACATTTCAAGCACATCATTTTTTACTGCAGCAAGCACCATATCCATCGTCTTTGTATTCACGTCATCCTTTGTGGCAAGTTCAGCGGGTCCCGGTGGAACATGCCACCAATCCACCTGAACCTCAGAAAGTGGAATCGGTAAAAATTTCTTTGCCTCAAGTGGCATCATCGTTTTTAATTCTTCATCGCCAACTTTTGGTACCCGCACAACAGAAACAAACACAGCGGAAGAATCAATCGAAAGTGTCGCATTCTTTGAAGTTATCTTTGCTTCTTTAAACAAGTCCCCTATCGCCTCAAGAAGTTTTTCATCGCCAAGCTGAGTTGCTTGCCCGATTGCAAGTCCTGCATATGGACCAAGCGCAATCTCACCATAGGTTTCAAGAACAATACTTTCTCGTTCACGCTTAAGTTGAACAACCTTGATAGAAGAAGGACCAATATCAAGTCCGATTGCGTCAGTAACAACCTTTTTAGTAAACGGGATAACTACCATGTACTTTCAAGTATACACTGTATTTACACAAGACTTTAGTCGTATACTTTGTAGTATGTGGATTTTTAGGTTAACTCTTGATTTACTTTTCCCATCAGCGTGCTACCTATGTAAAAAAGAAGGATTTTCTCTTTGTTCTTCGTGCGTCCAAAATCTATCTCATTCTATCCAAGTATTGCCACACTGGATACATACAACGTATCTCTACAAAGACGAAAATGTTCGATCGTGCCTGCACCAAATAAAGTACTACCACCGTAAAGACATCGTACTTCCACTTGTACAAGCATCCATTGATGCATCGCTTATCGATTTTGTTGGTACAGAAAATAATACTGTCCTTGTTCCAATACCCATGCACTTTGGAAGAAAGTGGTCACGAGGATACAATCACGCCTCTTCTATTGCAAACACCTACGGAAAACTCCTTAACATCCCCGTTAACGAAAACTTACTCATCCGAAAAAAGAATTCCACTCAACAAGCCACAATTAAGCGTGTACAAGAAAGAATGAAAAATGTCCACAATATCTTTGCAGTACATCAAAAAAACGCTGACCAGAAAACACAAAACATAATTCTCATTGATGATACGACAACCACCCATGCAACACTCCTTGAAGCAAAGCATGTTTTGGAAAAAACTGGATACACAAATGTAAAGGCAATCACCCTTGCACATTAAAAGATATAAAAATCCCTTGGTTACTCCAAGGGATTTTTATATCCACCCAATTAACGGTTTTCTTCGGCTTGTGCTTCCTGTGGATTACTACCAAAAAATGATTGGAAGAAGCGTCTGATTACGCTTGGTTTTGGAAGCTGTTGACGCTTCGTACCATTCTCCATCATCGGGGTACCTGTTGCAACAGGTGAACGAACTGGTGTTCCTGATGCATTCATCGCCCTATCCTGCATTTCAAATCTCTTTGCTGGCGTTGTTGATGCTTGCAAAAGCTTACGCTCACCGATGAGAGCTTTCAGTTTTGTTTGAAACTCTTCGTGAATTGCTTTGAGTTTTTGGTCACGCTCTTGTACAAGTACTTTAATCTTCTCATCGACTTCTTTGTTACCAGTGAGTAGCGCACGCATTTCATCTCCCATCATTTGTGGCATGGTGCTTGATGCGAGAACCGCCTTAACTGCCTTAACGCCTGGCATTGGTGCGTTAACTGGCATTGGACGAACCTGTCCACTTTCTTGTGCAGAAGCAAAAACAATTGTTCCTGCTACAAGCACTGAACTTATAAGTAATTTTTTCATATAATTTAAAATGTAGAATAAAGACGGCCAGAAACCGTATGGATGAAGTATAACACTGGCACAAGGCCTCTTGTTGTGTAAAACACAAAACCCACACAAATGCGTGTGGGTCTGTAACCTAGAGGGAAAATTAAGCATAGTGTAAACATCACACGTTTGCGCCACTCATTGGGCTACAGGTGTGAGGATAAACTACTCCTCGGGTGTTTCGCCATCATAATCAGAAAGAGATGGCTTCTTCGTTGATGCAAGCGTCACTTGATCCTCAAGCCACGAAAGCTCTCGGATGTAGTTAAGAATGCAATCATCGTAGAACGCCGGATCTTCCCGGTATGATGGAATCGTATATGGTTTTCCCATATAGTCCTCCGTCTCCAACAAAGTACAACGTCAGCGTGTTGGTGTTGTGCTGACTGGAGTACTTTAGCATTAAATAAAAAATAAAACAAACGCACTTTAAAGTACGTTTGTTTTATTTTTGCTCGGCCGATGATTACATCCTTCATAGAAATGTTGCTACATTTCTATGTCTTCAAAGTCGAACTTCTCGACCTGCCATTATTTTTGCTCGGCAACCGATTACGGTTGCACCCTGCCAAAATATAATCGCGAGTACACTCTTTATTTTGGCGGGCCCACAAGGATTCGAACCTTGGTCTGCGGTTTTGGAGACCGATATACTACCACTGTACTATAGGCCCGATTTTTTTATTTTAGCACAGAATTATAATTTAATTCGAAACGATTCTTGGTGTTTTAAAAGTCAGAAATTGTTTTAGATACGCGAAAGCGGACATTTTTATGAAGAAGGCGTACTTAGATGTACGACGACTGAAGAAAAATGTCCGCTGACAAAGTAGATGAAATAATTTATGATTTTTTACTACTTCTTCGTTTCCTTGAACACAACATGCTTTCGGAGTTTCTTTGAGTATTTTTTAAGCTCAATTTTACGCGCAACTTTTTTCTTGTTCTTGCGTGTCCAATAGACCTCTCCAGTCTCTTTGTGCTTAATTTGAATGAGATTATCCTGTGCTTTTGCCATAATTTGGAAAGTATACCATAAAATGAAAGATTTTCAAGTACCACTCTTCTCTAATCAACAACTGGAATTGGGCGATATTTCCCTACTCTTACATTCCCCAAACCATCCTTTGATACGAGCACATTCTGACCAAACTTCTTTCCATCTTTGTCAAGATAAATGTAGGTATAGCGTAATTGTTGTGGGGTAAGAGAAGAAACCTGAACGGCAAGATCATTTCGGTCAGGATTTGAAAAATGAATCGTTTGCCACCTCGAAGGGTTCTCTACTGTTTTTTTACTCTTATTATAAACAAGCCCTATTTTCTTCATTGTTTTCTGTGCTTCAACATCAATAAAAATTTCCGTGTTTCCTACACGGTCATGAATTTCTTCTAAATTACCATCTCGTATCGTTTCAATTGCTTTTCCAGCCAATATCACACCAGCAACAACACCAACCACCTTAGCAACATCCTCACCTCCTGCTTTTGCTTCGGTGGAAACACCAGCCCCCATTCCTACAGCAACAACGGTAGCAATAACTCCGGGCAATCGGGCAAAGTGCGATCTTTCTCCTTTTGGACGAAGCACATCGCTTTCCTGTGTCTCCTGTTCTTTATGTATTACTTGTTCTTGGTTATTCATCATATTTTTTCGTTATCCTGAGATACTTCCTTAATATAAAAATGAAGTGTTTCTTCTCCCGAATCGTTTTTAGCAACTTCAAGCAAAAAAACATGCTCCAAAGGCCAAACCATGTATGAAAACAGAAGCGTGTTTTCTTTTTCCGATAAACTAACGGTTAGTGAATCAAATTTTGCGAGATCTATCGTTGAGGTAATTGCAACTGGTGTAGCAATTTCACCTTTATATGAAATTGTTCCATCATCCAAAACAGATACACCAAGGGCAACGAGTTTTTCTTTTACACCATCACCAAAAACAATTTGCATTGAAGTTTTTTCTTCCATATGGTTAGTATACACCTACACAGAAAGTTTCTTCTCAAGATATTCTGTAAGTGTATCAACTGGAATGCGCTCCTGCTTCATGGTGTCGCGATCACGCACGGTAACCGCATTGTCAGTGAGTGTGTCAAAATCAACGGTTACACAAAATGGTGTTCCAATTTCATCCTGTCTGCGATAACGCTTACCGATTGATTGCGTTTCATCGTATTCAACAAACATTTTCTTAGAGAGTACTGCAAACAAGTCTTTTGCTGGTTTGGTGAGCTCTTCTTTTTTAGAAAGTGGTAAAATCGCAACCTTAACTGGAGACAGACGCTTGTCTAACTTGAGCACAACACGAGTTTCACCCTCCACTTCTTCTTCCGTGTATGCACTATCAATAAACGCAAGTACGGTGCGTGCCACACCAACTGATGTCTCTACAATGTGAGGAATAAATCGTTCACGAGTTACTTCATCAAAATATGACAAATCGATACCGGAAAATTTGCCGTGTTGCGACAAATCCCAATCCCCTCGAGCGTGCACTCCTTCAAGTTCTTTAAAACCGCCGAGCATTGCATAATTATATTCAATGTCATACGCCTCTGAAGCATAGTGAGCAAGTTTTTCATGTTTATACCAATGTAGTTTTGTTTCTGGAATTCCATATTCTAGATAAAATGCCCACCTGTCTTTTTGCCACTTCTCAAAAATTTCTTTCGTCTGTGACGGGTGATGGAAATACTGCATTTCCATTTGTTCAAACTCTCGTGTTCTAAATACAAATTGCTTAGCAACGATTTCATTTCTAAACGCCTTACCAATTTGCGCAATACCAAATGGAAGTTTTGGATGTAGTGTGTCAATAGTGTTTTTATATTCAAGATAAATTCCACCACATGTCTCTGGGCGAAGATATACAACATTTTCTTCGGAAAGCTCATCTACTGGTGATCCGAGATTCGATTTCACCATAAGAGAAAATCTGCGTGCGGGGGTAAGGTCAGCACTACTACAATTTGGACACACGAGTTTCTTATCAGCTCGAAGTTTATCAAGCTCAGTATTAATCCATTCAATCGACTGCTTATCCGCATTAACAGAAAAACTTTCAAGTACATGATCTGCACGAAAACGGCTTTTGCATTTTCGACAATCAATTTGAGGATCATCAAAACCATCAACATGACCTGATGCTTTCCATGTTGTTGGGTGCATAAAAATTGCTGTATCTACACCAACAACATCAAGACGCTCCTGAACCATGGCCTTCCACCACGCTTGTTTTACATTATTAAACAAAAGTGTTCCGTAGTGGCCATAATCATACACACCAGAAAATCCTCCATAAATTTCAGACGAAGGGAAAATAAACCCTCGCCTTTTGCAAAGCGATACGATTTTTTCCATTGTTGTTTCCGTCGTTGTGATTTCAGCCATATATCGTCTTATTCTAGCACAAAGGAAACTAAAACATCCCCCCAACAGAACTATTTAAAAGTCGCAGTATCCCACCGATTGAAAGCATAATGAAAAGTCCAACCGTTCCCCAAAGCAAGTGTAACTTCCCTTTATTCATATCCTCTTCCTTCCCCTCTCTGGCAGCCCAAATAAACTTAACAACACCAAAAAGAAAATAAAGTGATGCTATAACAATCATCAACTGAAGGAGTGGCTCAAAAATGGCTTTCATCACATTTTGGAAAAGTTGATCTCCTGTAATCTCAGCGAATACAAATGCTACTTCGGAAAAAATGGCTAATGAAATGAGTGTTGCTTTTTTCATAGGAATATTTTTTTAGTACGTAGATAGAAGTATACCACCACAAAGCAAAACAAACGCTTGGGGCGTTTGTTTTGTATATGGTATAGATACAACAACTAGTTAGTGGTTCCAGGAACTGGAATTCCAGGTACAGGTACATCACCACCTTGACCGATACCAAACATTTGTCCGAGGAATCCAATCAAGCCCCAAACAGAAACCATTACGAAAATTCCAAGAATTGAGAATCCCATCCACTTAAGCCACTTGTCGTGTTCTTCTGGGTTCTCCCTTCCCTTCCACATGAACATGACAATTCCGTAGAAAAGAGAAACGACAGCAAGTCCAATAAAGAATGGAACAAGACGAGCAACGATTGTCTGTGCAAGCGCAAGCAATTGAAGCAAGTTCGAACCAGGAGCAGCACTCTGAGCAAATACGGATGCGGTCGTTGACGCGGTGATTAATAGTGTTGTAAGTATCTTTTTCATATATTTTTATCTATGTTTCTAAGTATAGCGAAGCCCTTGTAATTAGCAAGCAAAGAACAGTTTTCTATCCACAGACAAGAAAGTTCTTAGAAAGGTCCGTTTGCTCCTGGATCTGGTTTACAAATGCCTGATGTTATCTCACAAACCTGACCAGATGGACATCCTGAGGAGTTACACCCGCTTGTTGCGGAACCACCCCCACTACCGCCCCCTCCACTTGGACCAATATTAAGTGTCGGAATCGTTATTTCTGAAGAGTTAGGTAAACCAATCGTCTGTTGGACGAATTTTATAATACCCCACACAGAAAACATAACAAAAAGTGCAATGAGAGCCCAAACCATAAATCTTTTCCCTTTTGTCATCTCCTCTTCTTTTCCTTCGCGCGATGCCCAGATAAATTGGACCATACCAAAGAAGAAAGCAACAACCGCAGCTGACATTGCGAGATAACCAAGCGCTTTTACAACGTTCGTCGTGAAATTATTAATAAGACCGCCAAGAGAATCGAAACTAACAGCAAAAACAGAGAGTGGTACTGTTAGGAGTAAAGCAACTGAAACGGTAATAAAATTTTTGCGCATATAATAGTTTATGAGAAAAGCTGACTAAAGGTTCCTCGCAAAGCGGCGGTAAAGCCTTCTGCTAGCATAATTGTAATGGTTCCGACGACTGTCCACAAGAGCCACTTGTGAGCATCGACGAGTTTTTGTGGGTTCCCTTGGGCATACACATACTGAAACCCAGTATACGCCCAAGAAAAAATAACAACTGGGACAACAAACCAACGAATGATGAGTTGTACAATAAGACCAATAAAATCAATAAAATTGTTCACGCCAGGAACTGGGTTTGGTAGTGTTCCTTGTGCGTTTGCGTGAACAACAGGGATCAAATCATGGGCTGATGAAAAAAGCGACTTTATTGCGTTTAAGAATTGAGGATCAACCTTGAAGAAGGTAAGGAGTGCAACGTACCCACCAGAAGCAACTAGTGTAATCACAAGAATTCCCAAGACAACATTAGTTAGTCTTGTTTTTGCTTGTGCAAGTGCCCCTGCCTTGTCTTGTGCTGTCATCACCTGCACCGCAGACCACATAATCATGACAATAACAAACGCAAGCGCAAGCTGAAGAAGCACCAAGAATGTCTTCTTAAAGATTTTTGCAAGATCCGCGAATGTACAAGGAGTAGTGCCCCCGCCACACACCGCGTCCCCCGCTATTGCCCCTTGGGCAAAGACCATCCCAACACCAAGCGTGATGAATGAGGCGAGTAAAAAAGCTTTTATTTTCATGATTAGAAGTTAGTATACTTTGCCTGAAGACGCTGTACAAATTGTGTCGCCGCCTGAGAAACATCAACGCGCCCGCCGGAAACATCCCTAATCATCGACTCAAACATACTTGCGCTTTCTTCTGGTTTGTCATCGTACCAACCTCGCGCGACAAGATTGCTTCGCTTAATAGTATCTGGAATTCCTTGTGTACTTAGATACGCTCGATGTGGTGGTGTTGCACCAATTGCTTGCGCAAGTGCCGTACTCCAAGGAAGCGATGCTACTTGTGATTGAATGACAAAGGTGAGTTCTTTGTTTCTTGCTTGAAGTAACGTTGCCATACCGTAGAGTTTCATCCCCGTAACAAATGTATTGTACCCTCTCGTCTGTGGAAGCATGGTCATATCAAAATCGATTCGTTGATTACGCTCTCGTATTGTCTTTGCTTCACCTGCATATCCAACATAGAGCGCTAATTTTTCAGCAACGAATTGATCTTGAGCATTCGGTAAAAACTGATTCCATGTGTACCTCGTTTTTTCTGGATTAGAAAACTCCATGAAAAATCGAAGCCCTGTTGCAAGCGGAAAAACATCACCCCCTTCTTGAACTGGAGCGTTTGCGGTAACCGTGCCAATTGCCTTCCCTTCTGAATTTATTTGCCTAAAAACAACAACTTGTCCGAGCTGGTGGATGATGGTCGTTACAATATCTTTAACGTATGGAACGTTTCCGTATGCACCAAGTGCAATTGCACTTTCAGAAAAACTACCTTGTGGTGTCTTGACGGTGAGCTTTGGTGTTACATCATTAAATTCATCCCAATACTCAGGTGGGAGAGAAACACCGTGTTTTGCTAAGAGTGTACGATTGAAAAAAAGAACCATTGGCTCAATGGAAACAGGCAAAGCAAGTGCCCCCTGTGGTGTCCAAAATATTGACGAACCATCAACGTACATATCGCGGTAAGTTTTTTCTGGAAATGACGCCACTGGAAAAGGATAGATGCGCTTAGCCTGCTCGAGGATTTTCTGGTACGGTGCAATAATTGCATCGGGTCCTTGACTTGATGCAAGGGCATCGACAAGGGTTGCGCTAAAATCTTCCTCACGGATAAATCGATACTTAATCTCCTGACCCTTAAACTGACTAGAGTACTGAAAGAAAAAATTTTCCATTTCTGATTGTGGAAGTGTCCCCCAAACAGTAATCGTTCCTTGTGGTGTTTTTGCAGTCTTGCCAATTGGTAAGCGACCGGAAAATAAAAGCATAGCAAACAGCGCTGCCATGAGACCCACCGAAATGATACCTATCTTAAACATGTTCATATAATTATAAGTTTACACGGAAAGTGCAATAAATGCGTAATGGTACGACCCTGCTGGCAAGCGCTTAATAATACGAAAACCATTTTCTTGAACCAATTCTTCAGCACGTGCCTCGTTTATAACGTGCACCGGGTGTGGCCCAACACCTCCATGTGAATGGCTCCAATCAACAACGAGGAGCTGGCCCTCTGGTTTTAAAAGTGAATGAATGGTGCGTAATGCCTTTGCATGGTTGTCTAACTGAAAGAGAACGTTTGAAAGCACACAGGCGTCTAAACTATATTTTTCAATCGGCGTCTCTTTCTCAATGTCTGTCCATACAATGTCGACATTTTGAATATCAAACCGAGCACATGCACCCGCAAGGGTGTGAAGCATATCCCGATGAATATCGACAGCATACACTTGACCAATATCCCCCACCTCACGAGAAAGCGCTATTGTATACGCCCCTGTTCCGCACCCAATATCGGCCACCTTGTCGCCTGGCTTCAAATAGAGTTCTTTAACGAGATGATCTGGAGTTAAAAACATGTATACAGTATATAGGGACTAGGGATTAGGGACTAGTGGACAAAAGCAAAGAAAAGAATTGACAAGTAAAACCAGTTTATGTAGTTTTACAATCAGATGTAATCCTGCTACTCGTATCAAACGAAATGCCAACCCAGGAGAACGGCTCATGACATCAAATACCGAGATGCCCATCATGGTGCAAGTCGACGCAAGAAAATTGGTCAGGATAACCGAAGATCACGGCGGATGGGACGCTGGCCAATGTGTAGCCTGCGGGAAACACGGATGGTTGGACAAGCGGTATGGCTACCCGCATGGCACGACAAACGCGCTCCAAAACCAACTCATCCACGAAAAGGACTGCGTGATGAACGGTGTACTCACCAAAGATGGCAAACTGAAAATCGACAAATAGTCGCTTTCGTCTCAAAAAAATTCCGCAAGGCGCTCTTGCGGAATTTTTCCTTGTTAAATTTTATAGCACATCAAACGATGCGATCGAATCTCCTTCGCGCATTTTCATCACACGCACGCCTTGTGTATCTCTTCCGAGTGTCGGAATTGAAGAAATTTCCGTACGAATCACTTGGGATTCCTTCGAGACAACAAGAAGGTCTTCAATTTCTCCTGTAACCACGCGTGCAACCATTAATTTCCCAGTTTTTGGTGTAATCTTTACTGTCTTAATACCACTTCCCCCTCGCTTTTGAATTTTATATTCCGAAAGTTTCGTCTTCTTGCCGTATCCATTTGCCGTCATAATGAGAAGTTCTCCACCCTTTGTTCCATCAATAATTTTATCCGCCGCAACTATTGCATCACCTTTATCTAGCTTCATACCAATCACACCCCCTGCGGTTCGTCCCATTTCACGAACATCGTTGTGATTAAAACGAATTGATTGACCGTTTTGTGTAGTGAGAATCACGCTGTCATTTCCAGATACAAAGAGTGACGCAAGAAGCTCATCCTTATCTTCAAGCCTAATTGCAATGAGTCCGTTTCGACGCACATCAGTAAAACTTGAAGCGTTCGATTTCTTAACCGTACCTTCTTTAGTAATCATCATAAGTGAAATGTGTTCATCAACTTTTCCTTTCATGTCTTTTGGCATCGGTAGAATTGACGTCACCTTCTCACCATCGGAGAGCTGAAGGAAATTCATGATTGATTTTCCACGCGTTGCTCGTTTGCCTTCTGGTAAGTCATACATCTTAATTTGATATGCCTTTCCTTTATCGGTAAAGAAGAGTAGGTCACTGTGTGTTGAGGTGGTAAGCGACATGATGACGAAATCTTCCTCTTTTGTGTTCATATCAACAACTCCTACACCGCCACGCTTCTGTGTCCTAAATTCAGCCGGATCGGTTCGCTTCACGTATCCGCCTGCGGTAAACACAAGCACCTGCTCTTGTTCTGCAATCAAATCTTCTGGATTAAATTCCTTTGCTTTGTGCTTTACAATTTTTGTTCGGCGCTCATCCCCATATCGCTCCCTAATGTCTTCAAGTTCTTTCTTAATAATTGCATTCATCTTCTTCACCGACGCAAGAATACTCTTTAACTCAGCAATGAGCGCTTGTACCGCCTTTAATTCATCTTCAATCTTCTTTCGTTCAAGACCAGCAAGACGCTGTAACTTCATTTCCAAAATAGCAGTAGCTTGAATATCGGAGAACTTAAACGTCTTCATGAGTTGTGCGTGGGCGTCCGGAGTATCCTTTGATTTCTTGATGATTTTAATAATTTCATCAATGTGATCAAGTGCTTTTTTAAGACCAAGCAAAATATGTTCGCGTTCAAGCGCGCGCTTCAAATCGTATTCTGTACGACGACGAACAACTTCCTTTCGATGGCTAATAAATGCCTCAAGGGAACCCTTAAGTGAAAGTGTTTGTGGAATACCGTCAACGAGAGCCACCATGTTGAAGTGAAATGCCGACTCGAGTTCGGTATGCTTATACAAATAGTTAAGAACCTTCTGCGGTTGTGCACCAGATTTCAAATCAATAACAACACGAATGTCTTTCGTTGATTCATCACGAAGCCCTTTGATGCCTTCCAGTTTCTTTTCATGAACAAGATCAGCAATCTTTTCAATGAGGTTGCTCTTCAAAACACGGTATGGAATTGAGGTAATGATAATTTGGAATTGGCCGTTTTTTGTTTCAACAATTTCTGCCTCTCCTCGTGTAACTACACCACCTCTTCCTGTAGCGTAGGCCTGACGAATATCTGACTGACCAAATGCAATACCACCAACCGGAAAATCTGGACCTTTTACAAATTCGCAAAGATTCTCAGTCGTCGCTTGCGGGTTATCAATCAAGTGAATTGTTGCATCAACAACTTCTGTTAAATTGTGTGGCGGAATATTGGTCGCCATACCAACCGCGATACCAAGC
This sequence comes from Patescibacteria group bacterium, assembly GCA_030916895.1. GTDB lineage: Bacteria > Patescibacteriota > Minisyncoccia > Phycocordibacterales > UBA5272 > UBA11704. The sequence continues at coordinate 395 of JAUPVR010000017.1, read as the reverse complement.
GTTCCGTTTAAAAGCATGTTTGGCACTGCCGTTGGAAGCACTGATGGCTCCTTCTTTGTCCCGTCGTAGTTTGGAACCATTCGCACCGTATCTTTTTCGATGTCGCGCATCATCTCAACAGAAACTTTTGACATCTTCGCTTCCGTATAACGCATTGCCGCTGCACCATCGCCATCGATTGAACCAAAGTTACCTTGTCCTAAAATAAGTGGATAGCGAAAAGAAAAATCTTGTGCCGCTTTTACCATCGCATCATACACAGACGCGTCGCCGTGTGGGTGATAGTTACCAAGTACATCACCAACAACCGTTGCTGATTTGCGAAACTTCGCTCCCGGAGTGAGCCCCATGTTATTCATTGAAAAAAGAATTCTTCGATGCACTGGTTTTAGTCC
>JAUPVR010000016.1 GCA_030916895.1 Patescibacteria group bacterium | reverse complement strand
AAATGGGGCGCCACCGGCGCCACTTTTCTGTGTATAAGTTTGAAAACTGTAAACCGAGCTCCTATATACTATAGATACATATGAAAAAAGCCATATTCGCAGTTTTATTATTAGCAAGTTTTTCTTTTGTTTCCGCGCAAGGTAATCCGCCAGAACTTTTTATGGGTTCGCAAGGGGATGAAGTTGGTTCTCTCCAATCATTTCTTGGTGTTGAGCCAAGCACATGGTTTGGTGCGGTAACTGAATCAAAAGTTAAAGAATTTCAAAAGAGTAAAGGATTACCAGCAACGGGTGTTGTTGATTGTGGGACACGAGCACTCATCAAGGTACTTGCACCATGTACAACAACAAAATCTGCAACAACAGGTGGTGCTACCGCAAAACTAAGTTCAGCGGACTCCTGGTATCAACAAAACTGTCTTCCAGAACCGGTTGGACTAGAATATGGACGCATTACACCAGCTTTTTACACTCCGTCAGGGATGGGAGGCACCGAACTTGCACAAATCAGTAAGCCGTTTAATGTGAGCGCGACAGGTCTTTCTTCAACAACAATCGGTGCAAAAATTACAGCAAGCGATAATCAAGTAGATATCCAACCAGCATCTTGTAAGGAGGGAATGCCTTCTGGTGGTATGGGTTGTACAGTCACCATATCAGGCGAACCTCGCGAGTTGTACTTAAAAATCTTTAACGGGAGACCAGGCATTAAGCCATTGTGTCACAAGGTGACCGCATACCGCGCGCCGATAAGCTATAAGCTGAGTTTGTCTATCGATAAGAATCAATTCGGTTCTTACGAAGCATTTAAAGTTACAATTGGTGGCATGACACGACCAGAACTAGTGTCTGCATTTTCAAACGGTTCCGGATATGTCAATGCTCCGTTTGCAATTACACGTGAAGGGGCGCCTGCATCTAGTTGTGAATCTGGTTCAAATATAGCAGTTTGTCAAAGTGACGGTGTTATGAATTGTACACTTCTTCCCGGAAATGATTCTAGTAGTCCAGAATACATGTGTGCTGTAACAGGACTAGACGTATCATCTGCCACTCGTTATCCGAACAAGAACGGTCCAGTAAAATATACTCTTACCATCAGAAATGCATATGGTTTGTTTGATACATACTCACCTGCCACAACCGGGGGGTCTGATGCAATTACGCTTTTGAAGCATGGAACCAACGGGGCTGAAACTTCGTATGGAAACTGTTCTGCAGGCGATGGAATCAATCCTTCCGCGCCACAAAATGGATGTACACGATGCCAAAATATTTCAAACGCATATCGCTCGCGCATAAGTTCGTGTAATGTAACTGGTCAGGATACATTCAAGTGGACATACGTAGGGCAATCCTCGCAATGGGACCAACTTCCTTCTTGCCAAAGCCTAAACGCAACTGAGGGCGCTGTGTGTAATGATTCTTCACTTAGTTGTGTTACTGGTTCAAGTAAACTTGCATGTAAGAATACAAGTGCTGTTGTTAATCAATCGGCGTACCATGGAAAGGTGCTCGATGAAAACAATAATCCTATTTCTGGAGTTACGGTACAAGCATGGTCTGTAATTGGAAACATGATGGCGTATGCTACCCCATGCCCAACAGCAACGACAGATACTTCTGGAGAATATCGTTTTAGTCAATCTGAGAGTCAGTCTTTGTGTTTATCAAGTAATGGATATGTTCGATTCAAGAAAGCTGGGTATGTTGAGGAAAGTATTCCTGCAGGAAACGAGTTTGATAAATTAATAAAAACATACACGATGAAGCCACTTGGTGGTGGAGGCAATCCAGTTAATCCAGGGACTCCAACAACTCCAGTAGACCCATCCGCGCTTTCTCTTTCTCCAACACAAGGGGTGATGCAAAGAACGCAGGGGCATCAAGTCGCATTTACGCTCACGAATGGGAAAATTGCTCGTGATGCTGATAACCTTGATGTTTGTTACGAAGTAACAAAGCGTGCGGTTGATCAATTTACACCAACTGCAATTAATAAGCCAGCAAACCCAAGTAGTTGTACGTGGATATTAAAATGGAAAGGAAATAGTGACTGGCAGGTAGTTGGTAATAATTTGCGTTGGACGATTAACTACGGACCGGATTGGAATATTCCAGGGCTTCAGGTAATGATGGCGTTTAGAAAAAATAACAACCCGTCACAGGTAACGTATGCAGTAATGGATATTCCAGGAAGCGGTGGCGGAGGCAATACTGGCACACCAACGACACCAGCATATCGCTGGGAAGTTAAGCCTGTAGGTGTATTGCCAAGCCCACAACCTCCAGCATGTTTTTCTCCACTTCCTCCTCAGGGTGCAGTTTGTACTACGCTTGGTGAGCAGTGTGTTTCTGGGGGGAATCTTCATACATGTATTGACCCAAGCAAATCTGCAAGTCCCGCACCGAAGGCCCAAGGAACACCGAATACCAACACAAATACCAATATTGTGACGACGGTTGTTGAAACAGTTACGACGGTTGTAACTGCGGTTATTGTTGATCCTGTTATTGAAATAGTTGATACGGTTGTTGAGGTGGTGACAGGACTTGGTAAGAAGATAAAAGGACTTATTAATTTAAATTAGAATAGACCCACACAAAAAGCTCGCGCGAATGCGCGAGCTTTTTGGTATACTTTACCTACCATGTATACAAATCCAACAGAAAATCCTCTCTTTATCGGGATAACATACTATTTATCCATACTTACAATTATCGGCGGCATTGCTATTGTTGTTTGGGCAATTACGCTCCTTGTGCGCGATAAGAATAAGTTTGTTGACGCAGTTGCGCGTCACGCAACCCTCATTGGTCTTATTGCAACGCTTTCCGGTACACTTCTTAGTCTTTTCTATTCTCAAGTTCTTGGTCTTGTGCCATGTGAACTGTGCTGGTATCAGCGCATTTTGCTTTACCCACAAGTGGTCCTTTTTGCGATTGCGTGGTGGAAAAAAGAACACTCTGTGTGGATGTACAGTATCTGGCTTTCAATACTTGGTGCGGGCATTGCTCTTTATCATCATGCGCTTCAAATGGGATTTGATATCTATAAGCCGTGCTCTACCGCGCCATTTGCAACTGATTGTTCAAAGCCAGAATTCATTCTATTTGGGTTTGTAACATTTCCATTTATGTCGTTTGTGATGTTTGCGACACTTGTTCTTCTTTATTTCACGCACAAGCGTTCCCCACGAATAGAGGTGCTCTAATACATGAAACCAAAAGAATCTGTTATTGCAACCGTTGTGTACCTCATAACAGAAGATACCGTCTGTCTTGCGAGAAAAAAGCAAGATATTCATATTGGTAAGGAGAAATTAAAAAAGAGCAAACATATTTGGACTGGGTATGGCGGAAAACGCGAACCAGAAGATGTTTCTGTTCGTGATACTGCTGTTCGAGAACTCAAACAAGAATCCGGTGTTGATGCATCACCACACAATTTGATACCTGCAGCAAAAATTAGATTTTTTTGGCCAGGCAATATATCAAATACACCAAACATGGATGTTTACTTTTTCTTTTTGGGGACATGGACAGGAAAACCTAAAGAAACAAAAGAAATGGGTGAGCCAAAATTTTTTAAACTCGATGCTATTCCATATGAGGACATGATTGTTAATGATAGCTATTTTTTCCCAAAAATAATTGCTAACGAAAAAGTCGTGGCAGATGTCTTTTTGGGGGATGAGTATGAAGGGGGGATGAAGGTTATTGAAAAAAAAGAAGAACTTATTGTTTGAATCTGAAAAGGTGTCATGGTGAGCATAAAAAACACCTTGCAGCATAAGACTGTATGGGGTTTATAGCGGGGTTGACTTCTTATTAGAATTTGTATAGAATATAGTCCACTTCTCACTATCTATGATGTGAGCAGTTATGGAAGTCTTTTGAAAAAAGAATACGAAGCTATCCCGAGTGGAAACAAAATAACAAATTTTGTTTGAATCGAGGGAGTGACGCTTCAAACAACATTACACATTGTGCACGTCCATGGCTTCCTCTTAACCGGGGAAAGTGCGTGGACAGTTTTTTGTTTTTCTTTTGTCACACTCTATTAAATAGAGTTTGATCCTAGCTCAGGATGAACGCTGGCGGCGTGGATAAGGCATGCAAGTTGAACGGAACTAATCACACGGAACTATTGAATGACACTATTTAGTATTTATATTAAATAGTGAAGTGATGTACGGAAGAGTGACAGTTTAGTAGCAAACGAGGTAGTAATAGTTAGGAACGCACCCCGAAGTCACGAATAGCCCACCGAAAGGTGGAGTAATACGTGATGGTACCGCAAGGTTAAAGATTTATCGCTTCGGGAGCGGCTTAATGAGTATCAGCTAGTTGGTAAGGTAATGGCTTACCAAGGCTATGACGCTTAGGAGAGGTGAGAGCCTGACCTCCACCGATGGGACTGAGACACGGCCCATACACCTACGGGTGGCTGCAGTCGAGAATCTTCCACAATGGACGAAAGTCTGATGGAGCGACGCCGCGTGATCGATGAAGTGCTTCGGTATGTAAAGATCTTTTATGAGGGAAGAAGTTTATTGACGGTACCTCATGAATAAGGACCTGCAAAACTCGTGCCAGCAGCAGCGGTAATACGAGTGGTCCAAGCGTTATCCGGAATTATTGGGCGTAAAGGGTATGTAGGTGGTTATGTTAGTCCGGTGTCTAACCTCTCGGCTCAACTGGGAGACAGCATTGGAAACGGCATGGCTAGAGTATGTTAGGGGTGAGCGGAACTCATAGTGTAGGGGTGAAATCCGTTGATATTATGGGGAACACCAAAAGCGAAGGCAGCTCACTGGAACATTACTGACACTGAAATACGAAAGCGTGGGTAGCGAATGGGATTAGATACCCCAGTAGTCCACGCCCTAAACGATGTTCTCTCGCTATGATGAGTATCGACCCTCATCGTGGCTTAGCTAACGCGGTAAGAGAACCGCCTGGGAAGTACGATCGCAAGATTAAAACTCAAAGGAATAGACGGGGACCTGCACAAGCAGTGGATTATGTGGTTTAATTCGATGGTAAACGAAGAACCTCACCAGGATTTGAAACCCACGTGAAAGCCTTAAGAAATTTTGGCCCTCGCAAGACTCGTGGACAGGTGATGCATGGCCGTCGTCAGTTCGTGGTTTGAACTGTTCCCTTCAGTGGGGTAACGAACGCAACCCTTATCGTGTGTTACAAGTGTCACACGAGACTGCCCCGTAATTTGCGCATAAGACTCTAGATTCTAGAATATAGAATGTAGATTATAGATATCGTACATAGCAATATGTATATCGTCTATAATCTACATTCTGTATTTTATTCTCTTTAGTTTTGTGAATAAATTACGGGGAGGAAGGAGAGGATGACGCCAGGTCAGCATGTCCCTTTGACATCCTGGGCTACACACATAATACAATCGCATAGACAACGGGTCGCGACGGGGTAACCCTGAGCCAATCCTTCAAACTATGCGCCAGTTCAGATTGTGGTCTGCAACTCGACCACATGAAGCCGGAATTGCTAGTAATCGCGGGTCAGCGAAACCGCGGTGAATACGTTCTCAGGTCTTGTACTCACTGCCCGTCAACTCAAGGGAGCCGGGGATACCCAAAGGCTTAGCTTGTCTAGGACTAAGGTAGATTCGGTGACAGGGAGTAAGTCGTAACAAGGCACGGGTAGCGGAAGCTGCTCGTGGATTAATTCAATGTGAAATCGTTGCATCATCCTTTTTAAGGGTGATCGCATCTTTGTCGAATCTGTTTAAATACAGAAGTTTTAAAGTTTTGATATTAACTAAAAGGAATATCCGCGCTACAGCGAAACGTATGCAAAAGTCGCGCAAGCGCTAGAGTGTGACAAAAGAAAGATAGAAACTAAACAATGTGTATGTTGTAAAAAAAGAACCCGCCTAACTAGCGGGTCATTTCTTCTTTGGGCCAAGGTATTTTTCGATTGCATCTTTTCCTTCAACGAGAATGAACGAATTATCTTCTGCGCGAACGTAGATGTCGAAATATTTTCCGTCGCCTTCCTTCAGGCCATGGATGAACCACTTCATATGGGCCTTACGCGCCATCAGGAATTTTCCTTTGGTGCCTGTAGGGGCGTTTTTCGAAACCTTAAACCGCTCACGGTTTGAGAGCATCCTTTCAAGTCGTGCTTGTAGTGCTTCTCGATGATTTCCTCGTATTGTGATGAATGCAAGGTCTTCGTCTTTTGGCATGCGCTCTTCTGGTTGCATTGTGTAACCTCAATAGTAAAGAGGAGGGTATGGAACACGTTGCCTCCTATACTACCGTTAGTACGAAAAAAGGCAAGTTTTGCAACGATTTGTATCTATTGACTTTTACATAAAAATGTGCTATATTATAAATTGAATCATCCCACCCATTAAACCATAAAGGGGAAAAAGGATGCGGTACCATTCCATGTATCATCGTCGCCTCAACCCGGGCATGTACCCGTCAAGGTGGCTGACGATCGAGAATGTCCGTTCCATCATCGGCATTCTCATCATTCTCTCGGTCTCTATCGTTTTTTAAGTCGGATAACGAGAGAGTAAAGCCGGTCCCCGTGACCGGCTTTATCATTTTCATTTTTTGTGGTAGTATTTTCAGATTAGTTGTTAGGGGTTAGGGACTAGAAACTGGCTAATTTCAAATTTGTATCATCCTAAAACCTAATCCCTGACACCTAGTCCCCATATTCGCGCGATTAGCTCGAGAAGCTTGGCTTCGAAGATGTCCGAGATTATCAAATCGAGGGCGCAGGTTGGCTCATAGATTCTCAAGTTCGCACAGAATCAGTAGGTGGTAATATAACAATATGCGCGATTAGCTCAGCTGGCTAGAGCATTCGACTGATACTCGAAAGGTCCTTGGTTCGACCCCAAGATCGCGCACATGAAAATAAAAAGATGATGGTTTTCCATCATCTTTTTATTTTTACCGTAGCGCGGTAGGGGTCGAACCTTGGCGACATATTTTCTTAACCTGTACTCAGGTTGTAGAAAATACAAGTCTCGACCAAAGGGAGAGGCGACCCCAAGATCTTCTATGTCGAGTCGGGCATGAAAATAAAAAACAAAAATCCCCATCTCGGGGATTTTTGTTTGGTATACTCACTCCTATATGCCTAATGATTTAGTTTCATCGCTTACAACATTTAAACCATGGGCGGTAACAGGAGACGAAGCACTAGAAACCCTTTCATCTAAACATTCTGGACTTCTGGAAATTGAGGTAAAAGAACGACTCAAAGCATTCGGAGAAAATGCATTCACTGGAAAAGAAAAAGTGCACCCACTTTCTGTTTTTGTAAAGCAGTTTAAGAGTCCTCTTATTTTTCTTCTCATGTTTGCTGCTGTGCTTACGTTTATTCTTGGTAAGCCAATTGATACAACGGTTATCATTCTTGCGGTGCTTGTTAACGCGGGGCTTGGGTTTTATCGTGAATACCATGCAGAAACAACGCTTGATAAGTTAACCACGTATATCAAGGAGCGTGTGGTAGTCCTTCGTGATGGAGAAGAGAGGGAAATTGATTCTACACTTGTTGTTCCAGGGGACATCATTAAGCTTGCGTATGGTAAGCGTGTGCCTGCGGATGCGCGATTACTTTCTGTGACTAACATGCGTGTTGATGAAGCAGTGCTTACGGGAGAGTCAGTGCCAGTTGAAAAGAAATTAGATGCAACATCAATTACCAGTGTTGTTGCCGAGCGCACAAACATGGTTCATGCAGGAACATTTGTCGTTGAGGGGTTTGCAACCGCAGTTGTGTGTGCAACTGGAAATGCAACCGAAATCGGAAAAATTGCAAACATCGTTTCCAAAACAGAACGAACTGAAACACCAATACAAAAAGGAGTTGAAAAGCTTGCGTGGTTAATCTTATTTGTTGTCCTTGTTATTGTTGCAGGGATTTTTATGCTCGGTATTTCTCGTGGGGAGGGGTTGATTGAAATGCTTGTGCTTTCAGTTGCGGTGGCGGTTGGCGCGGTTCCTGAGGCGCTCCCCATTGCGCTTACTGTTATCTTAGGTGTCGGTGCGGAACGTATTGCTTCCAAGAAAGGAGTTGTTCGAAAACTTGCAGCTGCTGAAACACTTGGCTCAACAACACTTATCATGACTGATAAGACAGGGACACTCACCCTTGCTGACATGCGATTGGTCGGCATTTATCCTCATGATGTAGTGCTTGGTAAAAGAGAAGACCACGGAACTGAAAATCTATCAGATGAACAAAAAAATCTCTTACGGTGCGCCCTTTCAAATATTGATGTAACAAGAGAAAATGACAAAGAAAATAATCAGCCTGTATTTCATGGTAAACCATTTGAAGTAAATATTGCGAAAGCTGGGGTTGCGTATGGTCTGTATGAAAAAGATAAAACACAAACAATAAATATCATTATTCCATTTAATTCGACACACAAGTTTTCTGTTTCAGAGAATGATTCGCAATATATTATCATGGGTGCGCCTGATATTTTGCTTAAGCGAGCAACAGTCACAAAAGACGACTACGTTGTATCTGAAGGGTGGCTTGAACGCACAAGCAGTGAAGGTAAGCGTTTGATTGGTATTGCGACGCTGTCTAAAAGTGAAGGGAAGACGATACGGTCAATTGATGATGTAAAAGATATTTCTTTTTTGGGTATTCTTGCGCTCTATGATCCAATTCGTAAAGAGGTTCCTGAGGCAATACGTACTATCGGAGAGTATGGTATCGGTATGGTTCTCGTTACTGGAGATATGAAAGGAACCGCGCTTGCTGTTGCGCGTGAACTTAATTGGCATGTTACCGAAGAAGAGGTATTAACAGGGGGCGAGCTACACGAACTTTCTGACGAAGAATTACTTCCAATACTTCGCCGGTTTAAAATTTTTGCACGCATCACTCCTGAAGATAAATTACGTATAGGTAGGTTGTATCAATCACTTGGAGAAATCGTGGCGATGACGGGTGATGGTGTAAACGATGCGCCCGCGCTTAAGGCGATGGATATTGGGGTTTCGCTTGGTTCTGGGAGTGACGTTGCCAAATCTGCCGCGGACATGGTGTTGCTTGACGATAACTTTAAGACTATTAGCCTTGCAATCGGTGAGGGGAGAAAGATTCTTGCAAACATCCGAAAGACATTTGTATACCTCATGTCGAATTCCCTCGATGCAGTATTTTTGGTCGGCGGAAGTATCTTGGTTGGTCTTCCTATTCCACTTTCTGCGCTTCAAATCATTTGGGTGAATTTTTTTACCGGCAGTTTGCCGGCACTTGCATTTGCTTTTGATGAGGATTTAGACAGAAGAAAAAGAAAAGCAACTACCGCATCATCAAAACTTATTTTTACTGAAGAAGTGAAGACTATCACATTTGGTATCGGCCTCTTAAGCTCTTTCCTTCTTTTTGCTGTGTACTACGGACTTATTGTATTTGGTGTTGAGATTGCGCTTGCACAATCGATACTCTTTGTTTGCTTCGCTTCATATATTCTTGTTGTTGCGTATTCATTCAGAAGTTTGTATAGTCCAATCAACGAGTACCATATTTTTTCCAACGAAAAACTTAACCTGAGTATTTTTGTTGCTTCCGCCATTCTTCTTGCCACGGTTTTGATTCCTGGCATGCGTTCGGTGTTTGGTATTACAGCAATTCCCCTTGAATGGGCATGGTTTATAAGCGGATGGCTTATTGTAAATGTCCTTCTCGTTGAGACAGCTAAACTTGCTCTTCGAAGAGGTCTGTTCTCCAAAAGAGGGCGTGTTACGACATAGGAAGTAATGGGCAGGATATGGAATTTGCTACACTGAAGCAATGGAATTTTCTCCATCTATTGTTGGCGTTTTTGATTCCGGTGTCGGTGGCATGTCAGTGCTTTCCGCAATCCGTAAGCGTATGCCAAACCTTGATGTTATCTATGTAGGAGACAATGTTCGTGCACCGTACGGTAACCGTACAGAAGAAGAGGTAAAGCAGTACACAAAAGAAATTTTACGATTTTTACAGAGAAAAGGATGCACCCATTTTGTGTCTGCGTGCAATAGCATCTCTGCACTTGTAACGCAGGAAATTTTAGACGAACTTGGAATTAAGGCATCACAGTATGTCGATATGGTACAACCAACGAAAAAATATGTTACTAACGCTCACATTGGTCGCCTGCTTGTGCTTGCAACCGTGCTCACAACAAAAAGTAAGGTGTACGAAGCACACCTCTCTCCGCTTGTTGGTGAATACGTAGGAATAGGGGAGCCGAATCTTGCAAGACAAATAGAGTTCAATGAGGGTAAAGAAGAAATACGAGAGACCATCTCTTCTTTTTTTACAACACAGAAGGGAATGCCACACGCTACACTTTTACTTTCTTGCACGCACTATCCGCTTGTCAGGCATGTTTTTGAAGAAGAAGGAAGTGGTTTCCCAATTGATATTGTCGACCCAAGTGAATATGTGGCACAAGAGGTTGAAATCATGGTTGATGATACGAATGGTCGAGGGACAACGCTATTGTGTATGACCAGAGAATCGGAAACAATGAGTAAATTGACTCATGAACTAGGTGTGGATGGCTACACAATCGTTTCCCTGTAAAGACTTGCTGAAAGCATAAAATTTCCCCATACTCTATTTTGGGCTTCTTTAAGGGGAATGCAGTTATGGCAAAGATCATCATCATCGAAGGGCGCGAATGCGTTAGAAGGGATATTGTGTACGCCGTGACCGAAACTGGCGAATCGTGCGTCAGGGAGTTAAGTGGCGTACTGTCAGATTCGCTCATTGTGCCGACTTTGACACACCTTACCATACGTGTTTCCTCTGAGATGGTAAGGGTTTTACAGGAAGAACCGGGAGAGTACAATCGAGAAATCGACACGTTTATCGCACGTCTTCCAAGGGAATGGAAGATGCCAATCATCGCAAGGAAAGAGGAAGATGTGGTTCTTGGGGTTCTCTTCTATCTGACGGATGACCTCTATTCTGATCTAAAGCGCATCAAGAAGTTGTGTAGATTTAGAACAATTGCGCTTGCGTATGAACATGTGTTGCGGTTTTCTTATTTTTGCTACCATGTGTCGTGTGAGGCACGCAGAAAAAATAACGGATGGAGGCATTAACGCTTCACGTGTCCTTGTGTGCAACCCCCAACATCGGGGGTTGCTTTACTTTTTATTAATTTGCAAAAATGCAGAGCTTTGCCATACTAAATATTAGGTCAACCAGCAGAGGGGTATGGACATGTCTTCGAAACGCGATATGTGCCCGGATTCTTCGGTTGTGTTGAGATATTGCTTTACACGCAAGGGAGGCCTCTTCATTGAAGCGTTACGGGGGACCGCACCAAATGGTGACTTGTCTGTCATGATGACAAATGCGATGAAAGCACTTGTTCATCTTGTGGACTCAAGAAGTCCAAACATACCTGTTGAGCACGATTTTTTGGTCCGTAGCTTTCACAGACCAAAAAATCTCGACAGCGGTTTCTTTACAAAAGATTTTCTTAAAGAAACTGAAGGAGTGTTTGAGATACCTCTACCAAGAGATTTTTTTGAGGGACTGGAGTACTTGCAAGGGTTCGTGCGATATGAAAACGAAGACGCTGCAATACGACATGTTCTTCTGTTTGCTTATCACTCAGAGCGTGAAAGAAGGGGGATTGGGTATGTGCACTAGCCCCAGATTCAAGCGCGACCTCGCGGTCGCGCTTTGCTTTTTCTTTTTTCTTGTGTAGTATTGGTATCGAATTCCTGACTGTATGGTCAGGTCGCCTGTCGTTTAGGGTATGAGAGTCCTATCCCTACTCTTTCAAGAGGGGTTTGTTCCGTGGAGAAAAACATGTCAACGAGACGTTCTTGGTCGCTTAATGTCGTCGATGGTCCGAATGCGCATAAAATCCTTCATTCCGGATCTTTCGTTGTATTCGGAGAAGCTAGCACCGTTTCATTCTTAGTCGAAGTTCCGGAACTGACATCGACGCACTGCGTTAAGTCGCTGGTAGGCGTTGTTGTTGGTTGGATAACCAGGGACGACACGTACTTCTGTGATTTGCGGGTACAGCTTGTCAGTCGCAAGTCACGATACGTTCCTACCAGTCCTGAGGATGTCGACGTAATTATTTCCTACGACTCTCGTCTCAGGAAGGGCATTGCAACCCTTAGTGTGTATGCCATGAAAGAGTTGGATGTGAATATTCCACTTCAGCGAGCAGGAGGGTATTAACAATTTACGCTCGTACATTGGGCGCGGTCTTCGACCGCGCCTTTTGCTTTTTTGTCAAATGTCCGCTAGTATCAAAGAAATGACAGGAAAACTTTATATTGTTCCAACACCGATTGGGAACTTGGAAGACATCACACTTCGAGCAATCCGCATCTTGAAAGAGGTTGACATGGTCTTGTGTGAAAACACATCAGTTACGCAACGGCTTTTTAAGGCATACGATATCACAACAAAGACAAGTGTTTTTTACGCGCAATCTGGTATCAAAAATATTGAAAAGATTTTAGAAATGTTAGAAGATGGAAAATCACTTGCGCTCGTCACCGATGCAGGGACACCAACAATCTCTGATCCAGGTGTTTTACTTGTTGATCGTGTACGAAATGAATTGAAAGCCGTAGAAATTGTAGCGCTTCCGGGGGCCTCTGCCCTTACAACCGCACTCTCAGCGTCTGGTATTACCTCATCTACATTTACCTTCTATGGATTCATGCCACACAAGAAGGGGCGTGAAACCTTGATTCGTACAATTGCTGAAAGCAAACACACATCTCTATTTTATGAGTCAGTACATAGAATTGAAAAAACACTTGAGTCACTTGTAAAAATTTTAGATGAAAAACGACGTATTGTCATTGCTCGAGAATTAACAAAAATACATGAAGAAGTCATTCGAGGGAATGCACAAGAAGTGAAAGATTACTTTTTAAAGAATAAAGATAAGGTGAGGGGGGA
>JAUPVR010000005.1 GCA_030916895.1 Patescibacteria group bacterium | reverse complement strand
TTTTCTGCAAGAATCATTTTTGCCGCTCGTTCCATACGCACTCCTTGTGAACCCTTCAAATATACAACATCTCCGGGTCGCAATATTTTGACCAACTCTTTTCCAGCTTCAATTGAAGAATCGCATTGCATAATATTTTCATCAAGCATTTTTGCATCAAGAGCTCCTTCTGCTATTCCACGCGCACGAATACCCACGGTAAAAAGTTTGTGGCACGACTTTGCGGCAATCTTTCCCATCTTGTAATGTTCCTCTTTCGTGTGGTGACCAAGTTCAAGCATGTCCCCAAGAACAGCTATTTTTCTTTGCATATCAAGTGAGGCGAGTGTTTCTAATCCGTGTTCTGTTGCTTTTGGTGACGCATTGTACGTATCGTCAATTAAAACTGAACCTTGCATTCCCGAAAGTAAACGCATGCGTCCTTTTGGTTTATCTGCATCACGAAGAGAAGCGCATGCAATTTCTATTGGAATAGCAAGCTCACGCGCAACCGCAAGGGCCGGAAGTGCTGCATACACTGGTGATTTACCAACTACCTCAGGAAGCACAAGGTGATACTTTTTCCCTAAAACAACAACCTCTGCCTCGGTACCTTGCATTGGGTTTCCGTACATACGTATACCCTCTGCTTTAATATCTGCTTCTTCATGAACACCAACACTTACTTTTCTTCCGAGCGTCTTTGGAAGAAGATGTTCAGCGTCATGATCGTCCTTGTTGTAAATAAAAACACCAGTATGTTTGAGCGCCTCTACAAGATATCCTTTCTCCTTGATAATCTCATCGCGGTTCTTGAAAAATTCAATGTGCACTGGCACTTGCCCAAACTGCGTTACAATCGTAATGTCTGGTTTTACCCATTCCGTGATACTTTTAATATCACCAGGACGATCCGCTCCTATTTCAAGAACAAGATGTGTTGGGTAGTTTTCACTCCACGGAATAAACAACCCTCGAAACAGCGTTAGTGACCACTTTATTGGACTACTCCAACCAGACATTTCTCCCAAAATAGTAAGTGGTACACCAAACTCGCTATTCATACTCTTTTCACTTCTGCGTACATTGAAATGGTCTTTCATGACCGCATAAATTGCATCTTTGGTTGAAGTCTTGCCGAGGTTTCCCGTAATACCGATAATAAACGGCTTCCGCTTCTTTAGTACAAGCTTCGCTTCAAGAGTAAGAAGGTAAATGATAAGCGGTTTGATAAGTTCTTTCATGCGAAATAGTTACTGGTTAGTAGTTGATAGCTAGTAGTTTAACACAAAAGATGGCGCCGCAGGCGCCATCTTTTGTGTATTATTTTATTTCTTTCTCTTTCTTGTTGCTCTCTTTAATGTGTCATGTATTGCGATTTTCATTTTGTGCTCCTCGTGGCGCTTAAGTAACCATGAACTTGATTGCACCTTCCCTCCCTTACCAATGCTATACACCATCTGGCAATTAATATCGCGACACACAGCAACTTCTGGAACATTCTCTGCATGTCTGTCGCCACCGTTTGCAAAAATATGCGGGCGAACCTTGCGGAGTGCGTCACATACGCTCATGTCGGTCGTACCTGGAGTGTGTTCTGTAAGAAACACCTCATCGACTGAAGAAAATGATTCGATGATTTCTTTTCTTTCGTGGTCAGGCATGAATTCCTGTCCCTTCTTTTTACGAATCCAGTGATCATTATTTAAAATCACAACCAACTTATCGCCGAGCGCTTTTGCCTCATTAAACATTCGTACATGACCAATGTGTACTGGATCAAAACCACCAGAAACGGCAACCACTACTGGTTTTTTCTTTTGTACCTGTGCTTTCTTTTTAGGAGAGACTTTTTTTGTGGGTACTTTCTTTATGACTTTCTTAACTACCTTCTTTACTACTTTTTTTACTACTTTCTTTTTTGCTGATTGAGATTTTGTTTTTTTCTTTGCCATATACGCAAAGAATAACACGAAACTACTTCCTTAAGTAAGCAAATTCCTCGCAGTCACACTTCTTTACCTTCTTTCCAGAACCACATGGACATGGGTCATTGCGTCCTGCTTTTACTTTTTCCTTACTTTCTGTTGCTCCATTCCCTAGGTGGACCAATTCTTGATTATGCTGTGATGCTAAAACGCCATCAATGTTTTCAATAAAAAGCACAATGTCGTGAAGCATAGACTGTTCGAGACTTCTAAACATACGGAGGCCTTCTTTCTTATATTCAACAAGCGGATCGCGCTGACCATATGAGCGTAAGTTAACACTTGAACGCATGTGTTCCATCTGGTCCAAATGATCCATCCATAACATATCAATCACCTGAAGTGACATCATGGAAACAACGTTTGTAAATACGTCTTCCCCATACTGCTTTTTCTTATCTTCAATAAGTACGAACACCTCCGGCTTGTACGCAACAAGAGAATCGATGAGCTCCTTGAAGTACTCTTTGTTACGGAACAAAATTTTCTTACGTTTCTCGTAGATACTCCTTCGCTGATGATTCAAAACATCGTCATACTGAAGCGTGTGTTTACGAGCATCAAAGTGGAATCCTTCAATCTTTTCTTGGGCGCCTTCAAGTGCGCGGGATACAATTTTTGAATCAATTGGTTCATCCTCCGGAATACCAAAACGTCCCATCATGTCCTTAATATTTGAAGAACCAAACACGCGCATGAGGTCATCTTCAAGGGAAACAAAAAATTGTGTTTCACCAACATCACCCTGTCGTCCAGAACGTCCACGCAACTGATTATCAATGCGTCGTGCTTCGTGTCGCTCCGTACCAATCACATACAAACCACCCAAACGAAGAACTTCCTCACGCTCAGCCTGTGTTGCCTGAGGACCGCCAAGTTTAATGTCGACACCACGACCAGCCATGTTGGTTGCAATCGTTACCGCCCCTCGTTTTCCAGCGGAAGCGATAATTTCACCTTCTCCTTCGTGATTCTTGGCATTCAAAACTGCATGTGGAATACCTTCACGTTCAAGATACTTGGAGAGTACTTCGTTTTTTTCAATAGAAATAGTACCAACAAGTACTGGTTGACCTTTTTCATAAAGTTCTTTTATTTTCCGCGCAAGCGCTTTCCATTTTCCTTTCTCTGTTTGGAAAATGAGGTCATTGTGATCTGTTCTTTGGTTTTTATTGTGAGTTGGTACCGGTGTTACAACAAGTCCATACACTTTGTAAAATTCCTCTTTAGAGGTTTCTGCTGTACCTGTCATACCGGCAAGCTTTTCATAGAATCGGAAGTAGTTTTGGAAGGTAATCGATGCAAGCGTTCGAGATTCTTGTTGAATCTTTACATTTTCCTTTGCTTCAACTGCTTGATGTAAACCATCTGACCAGCGTCTCCCGGGCTGAAGTCGTCCTGTGAATTCATCAACAATAATAACCTCGTCATCCCGGACAACGTATTCGCGCTCTTTTAAGAAAAGCGCTTTTGCTTTAACTGCAGTTTCCAAATGGTGCACATATTGCATACCAGAAACAGAGTAGATATTTGAAATACCAAGCAATTCTTCGGCATACGAAATACCAGCTTCAGTTAGCGAAATGGCTCGTTGTTTTTCATCTACTGTGTAATGGTCCCCTTCAATAAGTTGTGAAGCGATGCGAGCAAAATTTTTATACATCTCGCTTGATTCTTGCGCGGGCGCAGAAATAATAAGAGGTGTTCTTGCTTCGTCTATTAATATAGAGTCAATTTCGTCAACGATTGCATAGTGGTGCTCGCGTTGAACGAGAGCATCTTTTGTATAGTTGATATTATCGCGAAGGTAGTCAAACCCAAATTCATTGTTGGTACCATAGGTAATGTCTGCACTATATGCCTCTTGCCTGGAACAGGGTTTCAAAAAATCATACACAACCTTATATGAACCGACATCATCACGGTTTTCATCTTCTTCCTTATTTTCTTCCTCTGAAAGGTGGGTACTATCGTATCGGTATGATGATTGATGATTAATGACAGATGTCGAGAGACCAAGCATGTCATACACCTGCCCCATCCACACTGCGTCACGTCTTGAGAGGTAATCATTTACGGTCACAATGTGCACACCTCTACCTGTAAGAGCATTAAGGTATGCGGGGAGTGTCGCAACGAGCGTCTTTCCTTCACCGGTTCGCATTTCAGCAATGTGCCCTTCATTAAGCAAGATTCCACCGACCACCTGCACACGATAGTGCATCATCTTAAGTGTTCTTCGTGCGGACTCTCGTACAAGTGCAAATGCTTCTGGTAACACCTCATCAAGAACTTTCTTTTCAATTTTCTTGAGTTCCTCTTTTGAAACATTTATAAGTTCTTCCTGAACCCTCTCTCTAAGTGAAAGACTACGAGCTTTCAATTCTTCATCTGATAACAATTTAAACTCCTCCTCGTATGCAAAAACTTCCTCAACCTTAGGTTCAAGTTTCTTTATAAGCTTCACAGATTCTGGAGGAAAAACCGCCTGAACCGCCTTAGAAATAAACGACATAGTCAAATAATACTACCACAAAATACTAAAAAATGGTACTCAAAAAATATGGCATACCTGGTGGCGAGGAAAAAGAAAAAATCCACGTGGGAGCGTGGATTTTTTCTTTTTCGAAGTCTTGCTTCTCAAGAACTAACTAAGCACGCTTAGCTTTCTTGTGAGCCTTCTTCTTTGCAACTTTTTTCTTAGCTGCCTTCTTTTTTGCTGCCATAATTTTGTTTATGTTATACAAATAAGAGAGTTATTACGTAATGATTTATTTGATCACGACCATGATCGTACTCTCTATATATAAGTATGACATTCATACGCGCGCAAACAAGTGATTACAAATATTTTTCTGTGGATAACTTTTTAATCGTACATCAAGGTGAAAAAATTTATTCTTTCTATTTTTGCAAATGCGAATTATTTGCAAAAGATAAGAACTACAAGAATAGTAAAAATAAATGAGACCCTGGAAAGGGCCTCATTTATTTTTACTATTCTTTATGTAAGTTTAATTTACCCTTACTTACTAACATGACCTTTTGCGCCGTAATCATGTTTAACAGCGCGACAACGACAACCTTTTGGAGCAATATATTCTTTAACAAACTCCTCACCATAATCATAAAGAATTTCATCCCCTTCTTTAATATTCTTAATCGCCTTAATAAAAACACGCCCTTTCTTAATATCACTTTCTGCATTTCCTTCTGGATCACATGCATGGTTTGCGTATCGCGCAATATTCCATCTCACAGAACCATCAATTGTTTTATTTCGATTTACTTCAAAGAGGTACATACTTGTTGTTACTTTCTCCGCCTCTTCTTTATTTAAAATAGTACCAATGTATTCGATAATGATTTCACCTTTTTTAATGTCTTCCCCCGCAAACAAACCAAGACCATCTAATCCGCGTTTTACTTTTACCAATTTAAAATGGTGGTCTGGAAGATTTTTTGTATTTGGTGAAATTTTTTTACTAAGTGTTTCAGCTTTTTTTGAACCTTGTCTTAAAATTTTTGACTGTTTTGCTTTCGATGTCTTTCCCATATGAATATGTTAGTATACCTATATATAGTAAATGAATAGCGTGTAGCGTATCATACTTTTTACCTATGAAGCAATTACCAGAACAACTTACCAAACCGTTTGACGCACAATCGGTGGAAAAAAATATTTACGAGATGTGGGAAACGAGTGGGTACTTTAACCCAGACACTCTTCCTCGCACAGATAAAGGGTCGTACACAATTGTTCTTCCTCCGCCAAATGTGACAGGAACGCTTCATGCCGGACACGCCCTCACCGCAACCATTCAAGACATCTTTATTCGCTTCAAGCGTATGCAGGGATACAAAACACTCTGGCTTCCAGGAACTGACCATGCTGCAATTGCTACACAATCAGTTGTGGAGAAAAAGATTTATAAGGAGGAAGGAAAGACGAGACATGACATCGGAAGAGAAGAGATGCTTCGTCGCATTAATGAGTTTGCACTTGAAAGCCAAAATACTATTCTTTCCCAACTTCGTACCATGGGCGCGTCTCTAGATTGGTCTAGGCTTGCATTTACCTTAGATGATAAACGAAACCTAGCTGTACGTACTATGTTTAAGAAAATGTATGATGATGGGCTTATTTACCGTGGAGAACGCATCGTAAACTGGGACCCAAAAGGTCAAACCACTATTTCCGATGATGAAACCATTACAGAAGAACGTGCAGGTAAACTCTATACATTTAAATATTCTAAAGATTTTCCAATCACCATATCCACCACACGCCCAGAAACAAAAGTTGGTGACACGGCAGTTGCGGTACATCCAGAAGATGAACGCTATAGGACATATGTCGGCAAGACATTTGATGTGGAGTTTGCTGGGTGCCCAATTTCAGTCAAAATTATCGCCGACACAGCAGTAGAAAAAGACTTTGGGACAGGCGCCTTGGGTGTAACCCCAGCACATAGTGCAATTGACTGGGACATGAAGGAGCGCCACAACTTAGAAAGTAGGCAAGTCATTAATGAGTACGCAAAAATGTACGGACTTAAAAATGAAGAACTAAATGGAAAAAAAGTAACCGATGCACGTGAATACATTGTGAACTGGCTTCGTGAAAGTGATCTTATGATACACGAAGAAGATATCGTACAAAATATTCCAACAGCGCAACGAACAGGTGCGGTTGTTGAACCCCTTCCAAAACTTCAGTGGTGGGTTAACGTTAACAAGGAATTTAAACATTTTGGAAAGACAACGACGCTTAAGCAATTAATGCGCGATGTGGTTGCTTCCCATGAGATTGAAATTCTTCCTGGCCGATTTGAAAAAGTGTATTTCAATTGGATTGATAATTTGCGCGACTGGTGCATCTCCAGACAAATTTGGTATGGACACCGTATTCCTGTTTGGTATAAGGGTGACGAAATCTACTGCGACATCAATGCGCCGAAAGGTAACGACTGGAAACAAGACGAGGACACACTCGATACCTGGTTCTCGTCTGGTCTTTGGACATTTTCCACG
The DNA here is from genome assembly GCA_030916895.1 of Patescibacteria group bacterium. Classification (GTDB taxonomy): domain Bacteria; phylum Patescibacteriota; class Minisyncoccia; order Phycocordibacterales; family UBA5272; genus UBA11704. The sequence continues at coordinate 32,558 of JAUPVR010000005.1, read as the reverse complement.
CTCGGGTGGCCAAGCGAAACACAAGACTTCAAAACATTTCACCCAACAAATGTCCTTGAAACAGGTCATGACATTTTATTCTTCTGGGTTGCGCGTATGATTTTGTTTTCAACGTACGCCCTCAACACCGTTCCATTTAAGACAGTGTACCTGCACGGGCTCATTCGCGACACACAAGGAAGAAAAATGTCAAAGTCTATCGGGAACGTCCTGGACCCTCGTGACCTCTCACATAAGTATGGAACCGATGCACTTCGCATGGCTCTCATTGTGGGTAATGGTGCGGGGAACGATTTGAAACTCGGTGAAGATAAAGTGAAGGCATACAAATTATTCTCAAATAAAATTTGGAATGCGACCCGTTTCGTTTTGGAAAGAACAGCGGACTTCACGTCCCCTGTTTCGCTCACTAAAGACGATGAAGAGGAGTACACGAAGTGGCAAGCGATTAAAAAAGATATTACAAGCGACATTGAAAATTATCGCCTTCATCTTGCTTCCGAAAAAATCTACGACTACTTCTGGAAAACATTTTGTGATGTCCTCATTGAAACAAGAAAAACTCGTATCCTTGAAAATAAGGATACAGCAAGTGCACAAACACTCCTGCTTACCCTCCTACGTGAACAGCTTGTTGTGCTTCATCCTTTCATGCCTTTTATTACCGAGGAAATTTGGAAGTACGTAAAAAGTGAACATGATAACGAACTTATCATTTCTTCTTGGGATTAACATCTAAAAAACAGAACACAAAAAGAAACCTGAAATACAAAGATTATTTCAGGTTTTATTCTTTAAAAAACAACACTTGGGGTGAAAACCTACAAACTATCGGTTTTTCAGTATCTTTTGTAATCCAATCCCCTTGTGCCGACGACTGCTCGCTTGTTGTATCTTAAAAGCCAAGCCCTCGCGCCAAAGGTTTGTTAACCTTTGGCATCTTCGAAGCCAAGCTTCTCGACCTGTGGATAGCAAAACATATTATTGACAAATAAGGCTTATACTGTGTACATACAACCTTAAAGGCTTCAAACCATTTTTACTATGCTTAAAGAAAAAAAATCATTTTTTGAACGACTTGCTGGTTCAATCAGCGTTGACGACGAAGAAGAGCCGATTGAAGTAGTCGAACAAGACGAAGAGGAAGAGCTTCAGATCAAACACACGTCACGCACAAAAGACACACCTTCTCGACGCTCTATCGCTCGTGAGGAAGAAAACTTAAGTGATGACCCAGAAGAGGGGGAACTTTCTGTTGATGTCTATCAAACCCCTACCGAAATTATTATCGAAGCAATGGTTGCTGGTGTAAAGCCTGAGGATCTCCACCTATCAATTACACGTGACATGGTTACTGTGAAAGGTCGTCGTGACGGCAACACACAAATCTCTCACGATGATTACTTCTACAAGGAACTCTACTGGGGAAGTTTCTCTCGAACCATTCTCCTTCCACACGAAGTAGAGATTGAAGAAGCGGAAGCTGTCGAGAAACACGGACTCCTCATCATCAGACTTCCAAAACTAGACAAAGCGCGACAGACAAAACTTAAAGTCAAATCAATTTAAAAAAATTAAAATCCGCCATTATGGCGGATTTTAATTTTTTTAAACAATACCTGTTTTATGCCTCTTAAACACTTTTCGTAACAAGATTACAGAAACAGTGAGGACAATGATTTCGGCTGGCAGTCGTTCACCAAACGTTGCTGGCACAAAAAAGAATGACAGCAACAACCCGGTAATGGCTGTCTGAAAATAACCACCAAGAATAAACAAAAGTAGTGTGTCATTTGTAATACCTATTTTTTTTCTAAAGATATACATGTAGAAAGCAACAATTGAAGCGAAGACAGCGAAAAATAGCAGTAACGGGACTTTTAATCCAACCATAACAATACAGAGAAGGATTGTCCAAGAAAGGACTGTGCTCACCCCTAGCCATACAGGTTTTGTAGTAATTGGGTATTGTGGTTCTCCTTCTTCTTTTTTTCTACAAAACCATACCGACAACAAAGTAAGTACAGTCATGCCACTAAGGATAAGGAGAAGTTGCTCCACCGTGCCTTGCCCTCTAAACGGACCAAAAAATGCTGCGAGACTAACAAAAGTAAGCGGGACCAGAAGCAGTGCTATTGTTTTCTTGTTAAGCCATGAATCTCTGCTTACTCCCACAAACAAAAAATGTGTCGCAAGAATTGGAAACATAACCGAAAACACTGAGTGCCAGATAGACATTGCTAATGCCCACGGAACACTAATCCCTAAAATATAGCCATAGTTATCAAAAATATTCCAAGGAATACCACTCTCAAGAAGAAATGTTTTTGCAATAATCCCTTCATTAAGGCCTGCATATGCAACACCGAGTAGAAAGAGGCCGAGGAAGTTTAGCTTGTAACGCACATACAACTCACGAATAAGAAGAATGGCGATGCCGTACCCTAAAAAATTAATAATAAAATTGATAGGAATCAAAAAACTTGGCAAAGTGGTACTCCCCGTCACAAGTTCTGGCATTACCATAGCAAGTACAATGAGAGTAAGAATTGGTTTTGTATGTTGCATATGATAAGTATATGGCATGAAAACAAAAACCACCTAACGGCAATTTTTGTTTTTTGTGGTGCTGGGACCCAGGCTCGAACTGGGGACCCTTTGCTCTTCAGGCAAATGCTCTACCAACTGAGCTATCCCAGCAAATTTCTTAAACTCAAAAAATTGGTCTTATTATACTATCACAAAATTTCTCAAAATAAAACCTAGAAACTATTGCCCAGAGGTACTGGATTTTAGCTTCTCAAGTAGCTGTTGAAGAACTTTCATTTCTGGAAGTTGTTGTTGTAATTGTTGAAACTGTGTAAGTGTCTCATCGATCTTACCTTTATTAGTTGTGAAAACATCAATGACTGGTCGAATATAATAATAAGCACCAAACAATGAACCAATAATAACCAGCCAGTACAAAATACGGATAGCGTTTGCAATACGCTCACGATTACGCATACCATGAAGCAAAGTATTGTTCTCGAGTGTCAATTTATAAACCTCTTCTAATTTTTCCTGATTACTTAATTCAGTTCCTGACATATAAAATAAGTATAGCAAAAAAATGTACTTTTACAGCACATAATCTGTGGTAGAATCGGGTATACAACAATATTTGCCCCTGTAGTTAAATGGATATAACTGCTCCGTCCTAAGGAGTCATTGTAGGTTCGATTCCCGCCGGGGGCACAAAATCACAAAGTGATTTTTGCCTTTCCCGGCGGGAATCGAACCGAAGGCGCCCATTTTTAAAGAACGAAGTGACTATAAAAATGGTGCGTTTCGACCAAAGGGAGAAGCGATTCCCCGCCCAAAATTTAAAAACACTCCAATTGGAGTGTTTTTAAATTATTAAACCTTACCCCTCAATTAAACTCGCCAGTTTCGCTTCGTTGAACCCAACAATAACATCGTTACCAATTTTAATAACTGGAACCCCCATCTGTCCGGTCATTTCTACCATTTCTTTTCTCTTCTCCATATCTGTTGCCACATTGTAATCAATAAACGAAACCTTGTTTGCAGTAAACCACTCCTTTGCCATGTGACAAAAATGACATGTTGGTGTGCTGTAAATTTCTATAGTTTTTGTTGTCATAGTATTGCTAGTATAGCGATGAGTTATACATTTCGCAAATCTTCCACGATCCACTATTTACTACTTAATAAGTGTGCGTATAAAAATAAGTAACTTCTCCCAAAGAGTCATATGTTCCCTAACTGGCACCACCGGCGACCCTTCTTGTTCATAGACAACAACTACCCCTTCCCCCCGTTTTGCCACCGGATATGTCGTGCGAACATACTCCTCAAATCCTCTGTCGGTTTGTATCGCAGAAAGTCGTCCCTCTGCCCTCGTAAGGTCCTTTTCTGTAGACTCCTGTTTAAGTACCGCTTCATCACGAAGTTTTGCTGCATTAATACGCTTATTATTTAAATCAACAACCGAACGCAAAAGTAAAATAATGACCAAGAACAAAATAACGATTGTTATCGGAGAATAGAGTAGCGTATGGATAATGTACTTATGTTGATATTCCCGCATATTCTTGCTAGTATTAAACACATTCTAACACATACACATATGCTATTTAGTTCACGTAATCGAAAAATCATTCACCGAATCTGGGCCGTCGTCTCCATTGTTGCCATTTTGGGCATGCTTGGATTCTCTCTTATTGGTCTTTTCTAACGGCGCACCTGAACCCAGAATAAAATAACCCCCACGCGGGGGTTATTTTATTCTGGTCTCATCATCTTTAAAAAAGTATCGTGTTCGATGCGTACTTTCCCTTCTCTTTGCATTCGGTCTTTCCCACGCCTTTGTTTTTCACGCAATTTCATCTTTCGTGTAATGTCTCCACCATACAAGTAACCGGTAACATCTTTTTTCATTGGTGCAATGGAACGCGATGCGATGATTCGCCCCTTCACATACGCTTGAATTTTTACACGAAACATTTCTCTTGGTAAGATCTTTTCTAATTTTTCAACAACCTCCTCAGATTCTTCATTGGCGCGATATTCAGGAATTACGCGTGAAAAAGCGGCAACTCGTTCTTCTGCAACATATACATCAAGACGCGTTACATGTGCATCTTTCATCTCCCCTTGCTCATATGCAATTGAGGCATACCCACTTGTGGCGCCTTTTACTTCGTCGAAAAAATTTCGCATAAGCTCACGAAGAGGCATGTCCACCTTCATCTGCACGCGGTCATGTCGCCAATCAACCATATCTAAAACATCTCCTTCGTGTTTATGGAGAATTTGCATAAGTGGGCTTACATAATCATGCGGAGTAATAACCGTAAGAAATACCCATGGTTCACGAACAGAAACATACTGACCATGATCTGGAAAATGAATCGGCGTATACACCATTTCCTTCTTTCCATTTTTCATGGTTACCTCATAGGTAATTGATGGTGTCGTCACAACAAGTTCTTGATCAAATTCACGACGAAGTCTTTCCGTCACAATTTCTAAGTGAAGCATCCCCAAGAAACCACATCGAAAACCGCGCCCTAGTGCGCCGGAGGATTCCTCTTCAAAGGTAAGAGAAGAATCTGAAAGTTTTAATTTTGAAAGAGAACTTCTCAAATCGTCAAACTCTTCTTGGGACTCAGGGTAAACAGCTGCAAACACAAGTGGCATCGGCTCCGCGTACCCAGGAAAAGCCTGAAGGGGTCGTGCAAAGGTTGTGACCGTATCACCAACACGAGCAATACCCGGTTCTTTAATACCGGTTACAATGTAACCAATCTCACCGGCAGAAATTAATTTTCCTTCTTTGCGCTCTGGAGAAAATGTCCCGACCTCACGAACCACAAATCGATGGTCTGCTTGAATAAAAAGTAAATCATCCCCTGCTTTAATAGAACCATCAAGTACGCGAGTATACAAAATAACACCCTGGTGGTTACTATACTCAAAGTCAAAAATAAGCGCTCTTGTTTGATTGCCCTTCTCGTCAACAAACTCACTTTTTGGTGGTGGAACTTTTACTACAATTTCTTCAAGTAAATCCTGAACGCCTTCTCCTGTTTTACCAGAGGCCGACAAAATATCCTCTTCTTTGCACCCAAGAAGTGTCACAATCTCTTCCTTAACCTCAACAACATTTGCAAGGGGGCTATCAATTTTTGTAATGACAGGAATAATTGCAAGACCACTTTCTTTTGCCATCTCAAGGGTAGTAAGTGTTTGTGCTTGAACGCCTTGTGTTGAGTCAATCAAGAGAAGGGTTCCTTCAACAGCACGAAGCGAGCGAGATACTTCGTACGAAAAGTCGATGTGCCCTGGTGTGTCGATAAGATTAAGAATATAGTCTTCGCCTTTTTTTGTTTTGTACTTCATGCGTACTGGCGTCATTTTAATCGTAATACCGCGCTCTCGTTCAAGTTCCATGGAATCAAGCACCTGCTCACGCATTTTGCGATTCTCAACCGTATGAGTGTACTCCAAAAGCCGATCCGCAAGGGTCGACTTTCCGTGGTCAATATGGGCAATAACGCTAAAATTTCTTACATTCATGGATATCTATCAAATACTACACGAAAATGCCTAGTAAGTAAAAACAAATTAAGAAAACTTTTTTCTCACATACATCGTCGCAAGCATAGAAAAATTGACAAGTGACATTGTCACAAAACCAAAAAGAAGACTTATATTACCAAGGTGACGATATGTATAGGAAATACCTACAGCACATACGGTTCCTAGAACATTAGAAAAAAGAACACTTTTTGTATCTCGCGCTGAATAAAACGCAACTGAAAAATATGCGCCCATCATTTGAAAAGGAAGAATAATAACAAAACCAAGCAAAAAGAATGTGATAGTTGTATTAAATATGCTTTCTCCGTACAAGAGCCAAACTATTTGATCGCGTAAGAAAAAAATAATCAATCCGAGTACCCCCCCAATCACACCAAGTAACGAAACATACAGCGCAACCGATTTTTTGTACTCAACCATATTATTATCTGTAAAATCACGAGAAAGCACCGGTAAACTTGCGGTTGTAAGACTTTGTTGAACTATTTGTGTTACCGCATCAGTGATGCGTTGTGCAAACAAATAACTTGTAAGCACACCTGGACCGAGGGTGGTTGCAAATCCTGTATAAAAAATTGTACGCAATTGTGTAAGTACATTTGTCCCCGTACGAGGAATTGCTAAATGAAATAATTCTCGAATATGGTTTTTTGAAAAAAATCCCAAAATGGTGTGAATTTTTGTTCCACGAAGTGAGTACAGCTGTATGAGAAAACCAAGCAGTGCCCCAAACACAACACCAACGGAGAGCCCATACACTCCATAGAGAGGATACAAGAATACAATACTTGAAATAATTCCCAAAGAATATCCTAGTGGTGAAAGGCCGTACAGTACAAATTCATTTTTCATTTGTGCAAAACAAGAAATGAGTGACGTTAACCCAAGGAGTACCGGCTGAAGTAGCATGATGCGTGTCGTGATGATAAATTGAGCCACTTGCTCTTCAGAAAAACCAGGAACGATGGTGTGGGCATAGAGAGGAAGGGTTATGCCGATAATTGTACTTAAAACACCAACCGACCCTGCAAAAAAAAGCATGAGCGACGAAAGCTTGTGGCGTGGATCAATAATATCTCCGTTCCCATTTTCTTTTGTAAGGAAAGGAACCACCGTTCCTGCAGTCACAAATGCAAGCATGAGAGCATACAATAAATCAGGGAAACGAAATGACGCATTGTAAACATCAAGTACCGAACCAACTCCAACATGCGTTGCAAGGAGTCTGTCACGAACCATGCCAAGCATAATCGAAACCACGCTAAACATGGCAAGAAGTATTGAGTTACGAATAATCATTTGTCTAGTATAGCAAATGGAGAAAGCACCACCCTTTACGGGTGGTGCTTTCATCTGTTCTTTATCTATAAGCCGAATTCTGTATTTGTATAGACATGTACCTAGCCCCTCAATTACTTTCGGGGTCATGCGACTCAAAGGATTGCTCCAGTACGGTCTTGCACACACGTAAGTATTTAGCCGTTTCAGCCGGACTTAACCGGATCGTTTCTGTTCGCAACTCGTAGGTCACCCTAGACGGGCGTTACCCGCTACGCTTGTTATGCTTGCGCACAACGGTGTGTTCGGACTTTCCTCATGGCGGTTACCCGTCACGCGTCTACCCAACAAAGAACTATCACAGTATACCATTAAAAGCTACTTTTGTCCAGGTATCCCAAGTTTCACTCCAAGGTAAATACCGTATTCACGAGCTTTGTTTGCGGTTATCTCAAGTACGTAGAGTGCCTCAGGTGAATTCACATACTGCTTCGGATAGTCTTCTGGTTTTGCGTTCTCAACAACGTGTACCACGACACCTTGGCCATTTATCCAAATAATATCAATTGGAAACTTCATGTCTTTCATCCAAAATCCGTACTTGCCCGGAAAAGGAAAAACGAAAAGCATCCCCTCTCCCTCACGAAGACCATTTCTTCTGGAAAGACCAAGTTCACGCGATTCAAATGTATCAACAACCTCAGCGTTTATTTCTCCACGAGGTGTCATAATCACCACATCATCACGAACAATACTATTTATGTAGGTAACCCCACACACTTTTTGAGTAAGACATTGTGGAAGGTACATAAAAGAAAAAACGACTGCAACAAATATGGAAACAAAGATGCTTGATTGCTTGTGTTTCCTAAAAAAATTGGCGATATGTTTTTTCATGATTACCTATTCGCTCTTACGGGATGCTTTTGCGCGATCAGTTTCCGTAAGAAGTTGTTTGCGAAGGCGAACAGACTTTGGGGTCACTTCCAAATACTCATCATCATTCATAATTTCAAGCCCGCGTTCAATCGTAATTTCCCATGGAGGAGTAAGTACAATTGCTTCATCAGCACCTGATGAACGCATGTTCGTAAGTTGTTTTCCTTTTGTTGGGTTTACTACCATCTCTTCTCCTTTTGATGTGTTACCAAGAATCATACCATTATACACCTCAGTGTTTGGATGAATGTAGATTGTTCCACGATCTTGAAGGTTCCAAAGTGAGAATGCGAGAGCCTTACCGTCCGCCATCGATGTCATGGAACCAACAAGCCTGCGTTGAATTGTTCCCGCGTATGGACCAAATTTTGTAAAACGAGCTGAAAGAATACCTAAACCCTTTGTATCGATCACGAACTCCCCACGATACCCTAAAAGTCCACGTGTTGGAATTTCTGCTTTGATACGATTCACCCCATGCTTTTCTGACATGTCTGTAATCATCGCTTTACGACGACCAAGTTTTTCAATCACCGTACCTGAAAATTCAACTGGCACATCAATCACCACCTCTTCATATGGTTCTTCTTTAACACCGTTATTTTCATGAAAAATAACTTGTGGTTGTGACACCTGAAGCTCATACCCTTCACGGCGCATAGTTTCAAGCAAAACTCCTACGTGAAGCTCGCCTCGTCCGTAGACAAGATACTTATCAGTATCAAAATTAACCTTAAGACCGACATTGATTTCCGTTTCTTTTTCAAGACGGTCACGAATCTGGCGTCCTGTCACAAACTTTCCTTCACGGCCTGCGAATGGAGAATCGTTTACCAAAAAGTTAAGAGCAATTGTTGGTTCATCAATATGAATTGCTTCCATTGGGGGCTGTGCATCAGTTTTCACAAATGTCTCACCAATATAAATATCTGGAAAACCCGCAACCATAACAATGTCTCCTGCTTCTGCGGTCTGTGATTCAATACGATTAATACCATTGAAGGTGTAGATCTTTGTGATGCGCCCCTTGCGCGCTTCTCCTGTTGCTTTCTTCACAACAAGTTCCTCACTAACTTTTGCAACACCATCATAGACACGACAAATAGCCATGCGACCAAGGAAGTTGTCATAAGCGAGATTAAACACTTGTGCTACGAATGGATTGGAAACTGCACCTGAGGCTTTCGGAACCTTTTCAAGAATCACATCAAGAAGTGGTGTTAAATCTTTTCGTTCATCGTCCAAATGTTTCATTGCAACCCCCTCACGACCGATGGCATATACCGTCGTGAAATCAAGTTGTTCATCATTTGCGCCGAGTTCCATGAACAATTCAAAGACTTCATCATGTACATGCGTTGGGTTTGCGGCAGGTTTATCAATTTTGTTAATCACCACAATTGGCTTAAGACCAAGTTCAAGAGACTTCTTCAAAACAAAACGTGTCTGAGGCATTGGACCTTCTTGTGCATCAACAACTAAAAGCACTGAGTCAATTGAACGGAGTACGCGCTCAACTTCTGAACCAAAATCAGCGTGACCTGGAGTGTCGAGAATGTTTATTTTCACCCCCTTGTATGGAACAGAGGTGTTCTTTGCGGTGATGGTAATACCACGCTCTTTTTCCATTGGATTGGAGTCCATGGTCTGTCCTTCAACACCCACACCACACTGCTTCATCAAACCATCGGTAAGTGTCGTCTTTCCATGGTCAACGTGAGCAATAATGGCAATATTTCGAATTTCTTGTTGCATATAAAAATAAAAAAGGAAAGCTAAAACGCTTTACCTAAAGGTACCTTTCAGTATACCACAACAACACAAAAAATGCTAGTAAGTCAATGCGCTTCTAATTTTATAATTATATAGTTAAGAAATTCTTTAGTTTTGCAAGTAATCCTTTCTCCTCTCTTACTTCTTCTTTGGGGTTCACATCTTTGAGTGAAGTATCTTCTGGGAAAACGTCTCGAAGCGCTTCGTCATCTCTGTGTTTCTTTTCAGAAAACGTTTCCTCGGTACCTGTTACTGTGAAGTTCTGTGATTGTTTCTCCTCTTCCATATATCTTAAGTGTACTATCCAACAACTTCTTTCAAAAATGCTTTTTGGTTTGGTTTGCGCTTCAAAAAATTGGTGATTAATTTCATTTCATCTTGAGACGAACCTTTTTCTAAAACTTCCTTTCGCCAACGCATACCAATTTCTTTGTTAAAAATTCCCTTCTTTTCAAATTCCGAAAATGCATCACACGCATACACAAGCGCCCAGAGATACGAATAGTACCCAGCATCATACCCGACCAAATGTCCAAATCCAGCGGGAAAGAGTGTCTCGTTTTTGGGTAGATTGATTCCCGTGTAGAGTTTTGTAAGTGCACGATATGTTTCTGCGCCGTTCTTTACACGACCAGTATGTAAATCCATATCGAGCTTTCCCATAATCACCTGACGCAAATACATGTACCCACTTTGAAACGTTCGTCCTTTAATCATTTTTTCTCGTACAGGTTTTGGAATCATCTTCCCCGTTTCGATATGTTTTCCAAGTTTCGCGATTACCGCGTCATGCCACGCCCAGTTTTCCATTATCTGCGACGGTGTTTCTACAAAATCCCAAGCAACATTTGCACCTGATTGTGACTCGTGACGCGAAAGCGAGAGGGTCATGTGAAGTGCATGACCAAATTCATGGAAAAGTGTCTCAATTTCTCCGTGCGAGAGAAGTGATGGTGTTTTTTTTGTGGGAATACTGAAATTACAGACAATAGAAGTAAACGGTGCGACAAACTTCTGGCTTTTCCATCTCTCTTCGCGAGGAACAATGGTATCAAAACATGCCGCATGACCAAATTTCCCGGTGCGTGGATGTAAATCAAACGCCAAGTATCCAACAAGGGAACCGTTTTTATTGTTCACCTGATACAATCTTGCATCTTTATGCCAAAGTTTTGCGTTATGCTTTTTAAACGTAATACCAAAAAGCTTGCCGTAGATTGCAAACATGGTTTCAAGAACATGTGGAAGCGGAAAGTACGCACGGAGAGATTCTGGATCAACATCAAATTTCTTTTTCTTCAAATCATTTGAAACAAATGCTATATCGTAATGTTCAAGCGACGAAATGCCGAGCTTTTTTGCATGAGCACGAAGTGCGTCCAAATCTTTCTTTGCAAGTGGTTTTAACTGCTTAAGTAAGTCGTGTTGAAATGTATCAACAATAGCACCAGATTTTGCCATGCGATTTTCTGTTTTAAAATCAGCGTGATGCTTATACCCTAAAATGGTTGCAATCTCTGCGCGAAGTTTTACTATGTCTTGAATAATCTTTAAATTTTTCTTCCCTCCTTTTTTCAAATTCTTAAGAGCTAATTCTTCTCGCTTCTTTCTGTTTTTTGCAAATGCCATAAATGGACCAATGTGCGGATATTGAAGTGAAACAATATACTTTCCATTTGGGTGTCGTGGAAGTGTTTCAATCACACGAGGAGAAAGTCCGTCTAACTCTTCAAGAGTACACACAATATAATCGTTATAGTTGTTTATATTGTTTCTGAAGTGTTCGCCAAGTTCGGAAACTTTCTTTAAAAATGTTTTTAGTTTTGTTTGCGTTTTTTCTGGCAAATCAAATCCCATACGCTTGTATTCGCGAATTGTTTCTTCAAGAAGTTTAATATCATCCTCACCTAGATGTTTCTTTTCATCCAAAAAATTCCCCTCATGATACTCAACAAGCGACATATACAAATCCCTATCGTATTCAATATCAACAAGCTTCTTACTTATATCAACCATAATGGAGTGAGAAGCTTTTCGTACCTCTTCCTTCGGTGAGACTTCTCCCAAAAAAGAAATCTTACGAAAAACATCTACATCTGGACCCCCTGAACGCTCAAGTGCGTAGATAGTATTTTCATATGTTCTTTTCTCTGGAAGAATTGCCTTTATTCCGGCGTATTCCTTTTTCTTGCACACAAAATACTCTTGCGCGAGTTTCTTCATTTCTTTCGGGGTCCAATGCACCCACGCGAAGTCTTTTACTGTATACGGAGTTTTTTTCATAGCACCCATTCTAACACAAATCCTTTAGCTTTATATGCGAGCTCTTTTGCAATGTTTGTCGTGTGCTCCTGGGAGCACATTGATACTCATCAAAAATTCACCAACAATTTCTCCACCAACAAACTTAAAGTGTTTTTTGAAAAGTAAAACCCATTTCTTTTTATCTGTCCCCGCTTCTTTTGCGTTTTTGTCTAGCCACTTCCTAAAACTACCAAATTCTTTTTGTAATTTTGAAATTTCTTGCGCGTTATACACAGCAGCATGAATCTTTAATCTGTTTCGAATGATGTTCGCATCATTTAAGAGTCGTGCAATATCTTTCTCCTTGTACTTCGAAACCTTCGTGATAGAAAAATTATGGTATGCCCCACGAAAACCTTTTTCTTTCATAAGAATCGTTCGCCATGAAAGTCCTGCCTGATTAATTTCCATAATGAGCCTCCCAAAAAGCTCATCGTCATCGCGAATTGGCACACCATAGTGCTTGTCATGATAGATTTTATCTACATCGTTCTTATCTGCAAGCGTAGAAACATACACACAGTACGGGTGTTTCATTTTCATACACCTAAAATTCTAAAAAGTGCGACACCTGTTGCGATGGTTACATTGAGTGATTCTTTTGTCCCCTTCATTGGAATTTCTGCAATCACATCTGAAAAAGAAAGTGCTTCTTTCTCCACGCCATCTACTTCACTTCCGATAATAAATGCAACTTTTTCTTTTCCAGTAATATCTATCTCTTTATAATCAATTGCTTTTTTATCTTGTTCAATGGCAATAAGAAAGTATTCATCTTCTTTGTAGTAATCAACTGCTTCGCGAGTGGTGGGGAAATGTCGCCACGAAATGATATCTTCCGAACCAAGTGCTACTTTTGCAAAATCTTTTCGCTTATGTCCCCTTTTATCAAGCGGAGTGGGTGTAATGCCACACAGCGCAATCTCGCTTATCTTAAGCGCGTTGCCTGTGCGAAACATTGAGCCGACATTATAAACGCTTCGCAAGTTATCAAGAATGAGTACGGTTTTCATTGCGTCCATACTAACACACTAACCATTCTGTGTTGGAGTATTTTTAGTGCTGTGAACAAGGTGAAGATTCTCTAATCTTGAATCTTTAATTGCATCTAAAAGCGCATCGTATTTTTCTTCAATGCAAGAAGCGATTTCCAGCCAGGCAATGTGGTGTTCAGGCCATGTGTGAACCGCAAAATGGCTCTCAGCAAGGAGGAATAGCTTGGTATAGCCCAAAGGGTCAAACCGATAGTCTGTTTCGCTTAAAATCGAGAAATTAGCCCTCTTGAGCATCTTTTCAATTTCAGTATTTAGGACATCGATGTCGGTTGTTGATGTATACCACATCGAAACCCACATTGAGCCATCCATAGGTATTGTTGTTGCCATGTTTATTAAGAAAATTATAGCAACACACAACAAAAAAACAAGCAAGTACACTATTTATCTCTACTCTACGAATTACTCTTTGAATTATTAGAGCCAGCAATTTTCATTTCCATTTCTGGAAAAGTTGCCCCGCTCTTCATTTTAAATTTTTCATCAGTCCATCTCTTCCCGGTATCTTCAAAACCAAGTCTCTTATAAAATTCAATTGCACTGGTGTTATAAATAACAACTTGAACTACTGTATCCTTTGTTTGGTCAATAAATTTTAGCACCTCACCCCAAAGCTTGTAACCAAGACCCTTACCCTGAAATTCTGGTAACACATAAATTGCATTGAGTTGATTTTTATCCTCAAGAACTGTGGCTAAGCACACTCCAGCAATTTTCCCGTCAACTTTTGCTACTAAAAATCTTTGATTTTCTAAACTAAGACCGTCTTCTATTCTTTTTCTAGATTTTTCAATCCCTTCCTCGCTCAACTTTTCTTTATGGTGTTCGTGCACATCATCAACACTTACGCCCGGAACATTGTTTGGATATGTTGCTAGCCATGTTTTATAAAAAACATTCTGAATTTCTTCAGCATCATTAGGTTGGGCTGTTTCGATACTAATCCTTATTTGTTCGTTGGAAGGAATTGATTCCATTAACGTAAGTATACCAAAAAAAACCAAAAAAGATTTTAATCTACTCCCCCGTTGCGGTATGTGTTGGTCAGTTTATTTTCTTACTATCACTGACTTGAAAAACTTCTCTTGGAAATTAATGGATTTCATAATTTCGTCATCAGATAATTCAACACCATCTGGGACAACGATTAATTTATCGTCATCATCATTCTCTCTGTGAATGATAGCAATGACAACACCATCAACTTTTTCAAGTGATTCTTGGGTTCCTAAATAATAGGCGTCGAGTTCTTCACCATCGGATGCTATCACTCCAGGTACATATCCATAATTAACCTCATACACAAAGCCATGTTTTGGGTGTTTTGAACCGAGTGGTCGGTCAAAAATAAGAGGGGGTTTTTTTCCAAGAAACTCTCTTGCTATTTCAAGTGTTTTCTTTTGTCTTGATTGATTTTCCATAATGTATGGATCTACTTCAATTTCCAATTTTGGCGGAGGCATTTTATAGTCGCTTCGCTCCTTAAAATGCACTGCGCAAAATCTGGTCGCCCTTGCGGGCTCGCGATTTTGCGGAGGCGGAGAGATTCGAACTCTCGAACCGGTTACCCAGTTGCCACCTTTCCAAGGTGGTGCACTAGACCACTATGCGACGCCTCCATAGTATTTAACTCACCGATTATATCGCAGAAGAAGAAACAGCGCCATCGGCGCTGTTTCTTCTTCCGTCTATTTACTACTCCTTAGCGTCGACGCCTACTGGCTTACGACATCTTCGTCGCTCATCGCTCCTCGACCTTCGGTGGTGGAACGTATTTCTTGCTCCTGTAGATATGTCCAAAGTGACCACTTGTTGTTACATAGTCTTTTTTCTTCTCGACAAAGTAATAGATGATTGAACCTACAAGTGGAAGTCCAACAATAATGAGAAGCCAAAAAATTTTATCTTGCTTTGCGGCATCTACTGCCATCCAAAACAAAAAAGAAAAGGCAACTACATAAAACACAAACACACTTCCTTGCAAAATCACATCTAAGAAAAAACCAAACATGTTAACTGTCTCCATGAGAAAAAGTATACCACCAGAAATAATCCAATTAAGATGCTTGTCCCCTACCTAAAAGCGCATCCACCCTTTCTTGAACCGGAGGATGTGTCATGAAGAGTTTTGCAAACCACGAAACTTTTTCATGTTCGCGTGCTTCAGAAACATCGTTAATACCAGATGGATCAGAAATGTAGAGGTGAGCAATTGCGGCATGTTGAACCTTCATTGGCTGATGAAAGTTACTGATTTTTTGAAGCGCGGTTGCAAGTCCTTCTGGATAGCGTGTGATAAGTGCACCTGTTGCATCTGCTAAAAATTCTCGCTCACGAGAAATCGCCAAACGAATAATTGTCGCGGCAATTGGAAGCAAAATAACAGCAAGAAGACCAAGGAGTAAAAAAGCTGGATTTTTTCGTTCCTCGCCCCCACCAAAAACCGACATACGTAGGGCCATGTCTGCAACAAGAGAAATAACTCCCGCAAACACAACAACGACTGTTTGAACAAGCATGTCGCGATTGCCAATGTGCGCAAGTTCATGCGCCAAAACTCCTTCAAGCTCGCTCTTTGTTAAAAGTGGAATAAGTCCCGTTGTCACTGCAACGACAGCGTTGTCTTTATTTCTCCCTGTTGCAAATGCGTTCGGCGCTGGATCGTCAATAATATAGAGCTTCGGCATCGGAAGACCCGCTGTGATACAAAGATTTTCAAGTGTGTTCCATAATTCTGGATAATCTTGTTTAGATTCAATACGATGCGCCCCTGCCATTGAAAGTACAATCTTATCTGAAAACCAGTATGCAGAAATATTTAAGAGCAAACTCAAAATAATCGCACCATAGAGTAGCGACGGATTATTGTACATAAAGGAAAGCACAAAACCAAGGAGGATGATAAGGAGAAGAAACCCCGTCATCATAAACCAGGTTTTACGAACATTTGAAGATTGTTGTGTGTAGAGTGTTGTCATCTCGAGAAGCTTGGCTTCAAAGATACCCGTACCTACAGGCAAAGGGTAGTAATTCTGTTGCTTTAGAACTTCACCTCAACCGGATTCTTTGCTGCGCTTTCATTTTCAGCAAGCTCAAAAAACTCAGAATCCTTAAATGAAAACATATTTGCAATAATGTTTGTTGGCACTGTTTGAAGTTTCGTGTTGTATGTCATCACGTTTCCATTGTAGAAACGACGAGCAGCCTGAATTTTATTTTCAGTATCAGCAAGCTCACTTTGAAGAGAGAGGAAATTCTGATTTGATTTAAGGTCAGGATAATTTTCCGCAAGAGCAAAGAGGCTCTTAAGAGTACCTGAGAGCATATTTTCAGCATCTGCGTGTTCCTTTTGCGTGCTTGCGCCCATCGCCTGCGCGCGAGCTTGTACTACCTTTTCAAGAGTCGAGCTTTCAAAGTTTGTTGAGCCCTTTACCGTGTTTACAAGATTTGGGATAAGGTCATAACGACGCTTAAGTTGAACATCGATATCTGCCCATGCTTCTTTCACACGCATAGAAGCAGTAACGAGTCCGTTATACATAACAATTACAGCGAGTCCTAAGACTACAGCGATTCCAATAGCAATATAAAGTAGTGACATGTGTCAAAATCAATTACCCTTGGCGTTCGGTCAATAGTCTGTGTTCACAACCAAGGGGCAATTCCATAGTACAAAACAAGGACACAAAGTCAAGCAATATTACTTGACAAGTCTTAAAAAACAAAGAAAAGCTTTGAATTCTTAGCTTCTTTTTGCTACTATAAAAAGATACCTATGGAAAACAACAACCTCTTTAAAAAACGACACTCATTAGCCCACATTTTGCTCATGGCAGTCAAGCATCACTTTCCGCACTCACTTCCAACCATCGGACCGGTTATTGAGAATGGCTTTTATTACGACATCGACTTCTCGGGTGGAGAAAAAATAAAACCTGAAGACCTTCCAAAACTTGAAAAAACCATGTGTGAAATTATCGACAAACACCTTGATTTTAAGGTTGAGTCCGTTCCGCCCCTCCAAGCAGAAGGTTTATTTAGGAATAACCCCTACAAACTAGAAATCATTGAAGGAATAAAGCACGAGGGACAAGATGTAACACTCTACTACACAGGTGAAGATTTTTTTGATTTATGTGAGGGTCCTCACATTCATAACACTAAAGAAATTACTAAAGACTCGTTCAAGCTAGACAAGTTAGCTGGCGCATACTGGCGAGGTGATGAAAAGAATCAAATGCTCACACGCATCTATGGGCTTGCATTCGATACGAAAGAAGAACTTGCTTCCTACGAAGCCCAATTAGAAGAAGCCAAAAAGCGCGACCACAAGAAACTTGGTGTTGAACTTGATTTGTTTTCATTCTCCCCTCTTGTTGGTCCCGGGCTTCCGTTATGGTCACCACGCGGGACACTGGTTCGAAATCTTTTGGACGACTATGTTTGGGAACTGCGCAAAAAGGCAAATTATGAGCGCGTAGAAATTCCGCACATCACAAAAAAAGAACTTTACATCACAAGCGGCCACTGGGATAAATTCAAAGATGAACTTTTCCGCATCACAACACGCGAAGGTCACGAGTTTGCAATGAAACCGATGAACTGTCCACACCATACGCAAATTTATGCGCGCAAACTGTGGAGCTACAAAGAACTTCCTCAACGATATGCAAATTCAACGACATGTTATCGAGATGAACAAACCGGCGAACTTTCTGGACTTTCGCGAGTCCGTGCGTTTACTCAAGACGATGCACACGTTTTCTGTCGAATGGTACAAGCAAAAGAAGAGTTTCTAAAAATCTGGGATATTGTACATACTTTCTACAAAACATTTGGCTTTGAACTTCGTGTTCGTATTTCCAAACATGACCCTAAAACACCAGAAAAATATTTGGGTGATAAAAATAACTGGGCAAAAGCGGAGGAAATTCTAACAAACATTGCACAAGAAAGAAAAGCTGACTATTTTGAAGGGATAGGTGAAGCGGCATTCTATGGTCCAAAATTAGACTTCATGGCAAAAGATGCAATTGGGCGCGAATGGCAAGTCGCAACGATTCAACTTGATATGAATATGCCAGAACGCTTTGACCTCACCTGTGTAAACGACAAGGGCGAACGGGAACGTATTGTCATGATTCACGCCGCAATCATGGGTTCAATCGAACGCTTTATGTCAATCTTGATTGAACACACTGGTGGCAACTTTCCTCTTTGGCTTTCCCCTGTGCAGGTCGCAGTCATTCCAATCGGAGAAAAGCATCATGACTATGCAAAAGAAATCTCTGAAAGACTCAAGGCAGAAAATATTCGTGTAACACTAGAAGATAGTAACGATGGTCTAGGTAAAAAAGTTCGTTCCGCAAAAGAGATGAGGGTCCCGTACTGGATTGTTATTGGTGACAAAGATATCGAAGCAAATAAGTACACACTTGAGTCACGTGATAGCGGACAACTTGGGCAACTCTCACAAGAAGAAATTGTGTCTCGTTTAACTAAAGAAGTAAAAGAAAAGCAATAGGCAAGCAGAAAGCCCGCGCAGTGCGGGCTTTTTTGTTTGAGTGAAGGTTTTTATGACTTCACCAGGTAGAGACTGTCCTTCTTTGGTTGGCTCTCCGGTCGGCGAACGACTTTCTTGATGCCGTTCCCTTTCGCCTTACTCGGACTGCTTCTCCTGGGGTACTCGCGTGCGGTGCTCCGCACTGGCCCCTTCCATTCCAGCTTGTCCGGCTGAGGTTTCACTCCTTTCGGGTCCGGAGCACAGACGTACGCAATCGAGATGTGCTTACGCGAGCTGATCGAAACCTTGCTCCCATCTTCGGAAGTGAAGGCAATCGTGGTAAGCGGTCCATCCTTCACTTCAGAAAAAGAAAGCTCGCCTTTCAGCTCCGAGAACATCCCGGAAACAACGAGATCTTCTTTTTTCTTGCTGGAGACGACAATCTTGTACTTGTCCCCGTTCTGAAAACGAAAAGTGACCTCCTTGCTGGTACTGGAGGGTGATTCCACCCACCTGGATGTCACGCAGGATACTGCGAGTGTCTTCAGGAATCCTGAAAACTCGGCCTTCGAACACATTTTTTTCTCCCGTGTATTTTGAAACTAAAGTACAACACCTGTTGCTTGACACAACAGGTGTAATACTACAACTAGTTATATGTTTTGTAAAGAGGACACTAAATATCCAAGTTTGCCTGCTTAGCGTGCGTCTGAATAAAACTCTTTCGTGGTCCAACTTCATTACCCATAAGCATCTCGAATACTTTATCCGCCTCTTCAGCGTGTTCAACGCTTACAATTTTGAGTGTTCTTGTTGTTGGATCCATTGTCGTCTCCCAGAGTTCTTCCGCATTCATTTCACCAAGACCCTTGTACCGCTGAATCATTGGCTTCTTACTACTTTTCTTTACTGTCTTTTCCTCTTTTTCTTCTACCGAATCACCCTCCTCACCAACAGCGACTTCTTCAGGCTCTTCGTTGACAGCATCAATTTCAACATTATCAAAACCAAGCTTCTTTAATACTTCCTCCTTTTCCACATCAGAGTATGCATAGTGAACTTGCTTGTTGTATGCAATCTTATAAAGTGGCGGTTGAGCAATGTATACGTACCCGGCTTCAATAATTGGACGATAGTAACGATAAAAGAACGTAAGGAGAAGTGTACGAATGTGTGCACCGTCCACATCGGCATCGGTTGCAATCACGAGCTTGTGGTAACGAACTTTAGTGATATCAAATGTATCCCCAATCGCTGCACCCATCGCGAGTACCAAGTTTTTTACTTGTTCACTGCCGAGCATTTTATCCAAACGAGCGCGTTCAACGTTTAAAATTTTTCCACGAAGTGGAAGGATGGCTTGTGTCACACGATCGCGTCCTTGCTTTGCAGTACCACCAGCCGAATCCCCTTCCACAATGAAGAGTTCCGAAAGAGCCGGATCATTACTCTGGCAATCAGCAAGTTTCCCAGGAAGAGAAAATCCTTCAAGTGCTCCTTTACGAAGCACAGAATCTTTTGCAGCTTTTGCGGCCTTGCGCGCACGAAGTGCGAGCAATCCTTTGTTGATGATTTCTTTTGCGTCGTCTGGGTTTTCTTCAAGAAACATTGTGAACGCATCAGAAAATACTGTCGCTACAGCAGTTTGCGCTTCCATAGAACCAAGTTTTGCTTTCGTCTGTCCTTCAAACTGAATTTCACGAAGTTTTACGGAGATAACACAGGTGAGCCCTTCAAGTACGTCATCTCCTGTAAGATTGTCATCTTTTTCTTTCAAAATATTGTTCTTGCGGGCATAGGCATTCACAAGACGTGTGAGTGAGGTTTTAAATCCAGTCACATGTGTTCCTCCTTCAATCGTTGGAATGTTGTTTGCAAAAGCAACAATTTTACTCGACATATCATCAATGTATTGAAGCGCAATTTCTACACCAACATTTTCCGCACTTTTTTCTACATAGAAAATATTTTTGTGAATTGGTTTTGAAAATTCATTGTAGTGCTTAACGAGTGACTTAAGTCCACCTTCAAAGTAAAAAGAGAATGTTGGTTGTTCGAGATTAAGATTAGCAACGTATACTTCGTTGTCTAAATCAAGTTTTCCTTCATAGGTACGCGCATCGACAATAGTGATATTAAGCGACTTAACAAGGTATGCTTGCTGGCGAAGATGAGAGACGACACGATCAATATCAAATTTTGTACCCTCCTTAAAAATAATTGGATCTGGTTCAAAGGTAACAATCGTGCCGGTAAATTTTGTCTTACCAACTTGTGTTACTTTTGATTTGCGAACACCTTGCTTGTATTCCTGCATGTAAACACCACCGTCTTTGTGAACTTCTACTTTACAGAAAATAGAAAGTGCGTTCACCACAGACGCACCCACACCGTGAAGACCACCGGAAACATTATACCCGTCGCCACCGAACTTACCTCCGGCGTGAAGGGTAGTCATAATTGTTTCAAGTGCTGATACTTTTGTTTTTGAGTGAATATCAACCGGAATACCACGACCATTATCCACAACACGAACACGATCTCCTGGTAAGAGGGTAACTTCAATACGATTCGCATAACCGTTCATCGCTTCATCACGAGAGTTATCGAAGATTTCCCAAATAAGGTGATGAAGTCCGTCCGGGCCCGTTGAACCAATATACATTCCAGGACGCTTACGTACCGGTTCCAACCCCTCCAACACTTGAATACTCTCTGCTCCGTATGCCCCTTTTACTGGTTTTTTAGGTTCTTTTGTTGCCATAAATATCTCTCTATTCTAACATATTTCAGACATTTTTGATAGTCCCAACCAGTGGAAAAAAGGGTTGAAAAACAACCGAAAAACAAGCTTTGGTTGGTTGACTTTCACTCAATATTCAAGCACAATAAAAATAACTCTATATTGGCTAGAAACTTGCCTTCATAGAAACCCGCTCTTTGCATTACAACATCAAACAAAACCATGGAGAATGACCTTGGAAAAGGACAACATCCCTAAACCAACCACAGAAATAACGGTGTGCGGAGGTATCGCCCGCGTTATCGCCTACGGCAAAATAAAACAAAAAGGAGAGGATTACGACTGGTCACTTCAACGTCAAACAAAAAAAGAATATGATCTTGCACGTAATGTTCTTCTCCAACACGCAAGACATCGGACTTTGTGGGCACCAAAACCAACCACACACAACGGCCTTGTGCTCTGCCCCTTAGAAACGCACTTCCATGAAATTGATACGGGGCAAGGAGCGGAGATTGAAGGGATCATTATTCGACGTGGTGTTCATGCAGATGGCGTCATTCTTCACTCAAAGCTCGATGCCTTTCTCATGACTCCAGCTGATTGCGCCACAGTCGTCCTCTCGTATAGAGACCCGCATGGACATCGTAAGGTTATAGCCATGCATGCTTCACGAGGAAGTCTGATTGACCTATCGCGGTTCAAACCAGAATGTAAACACCGTGAACATGAAGGAATTATTGAATCAGCGTTTACACGTATTCCGAAACATGAAATTGAGCACGTGCAAGCGTGGGTTGGTATTTCCGTAAGTCCAGGCGCCCATTTCGCACATCGCATAGAAGACAAAGAAAATCCGCACAATGGACTTTTTGTCGAATACATCCGCGAAAAATATGGCCCTGAATGTTTTGCCGATGATGGAAAGGGTGGTAAAGAAGGGTGGCTCGACAAGCGCATGCTTGTAAAACGACAACTCACGATGCTTGGTGTTCCAGAAAAAAATATCGATGTTGATACCACGTGTACCTATTCCGAGAAAAACGGTTTTGGGGAACATCGGTGGTATTCACACATTCGAGGCGTAGAAGAAAAAACTGGACCCTTTAGAAATTTGGTTCTCGTGATTCGCAACCACTGAAAGCGCGTGCTCCGGCATACGCGCTTTCTTTTTTATACACAATTTCTTGGCATGCTACACTCTTTCCTATATGCGTTTTCACTTTATCGGAATTTGTGGCGCTGGAATGAGTGCGGTTGCAAAACTTCTTATCGACCAAGGGCACACAGTAACCGGAAGCGATGAGGGGTTTTACCCGCCAATTTCTGACTACCTAACTACAAATAATATTCCGTGTACAACCCCCTTCTCTAGAGAGAATATACCGAGCGATGCGGACTATATCATCATCGGAAAACACGCCAAACTTGTACCAGAAGAAAACGAAGAAGTGGCGGAGGCTTTTGCAACAGGAAAAAAAATTCTTTCTTTCCCACAAGCACTTCAATTTATTATTAAGGACCGCTACCCAATTGTGGTTGCTGGCAGTTTTGGTAAATCAACGTGTGCATCACTGCTTGCGTGGTGCTTAGAACCAAAAGGTGTTGGGTACTTTATTGGCGCCATTCCACTTACTCCTTCAAACAATGCCTCCCTTGGCACAAGTTCGTTACTTATTCTTGAGGGTGATGAATATCCCTCATCAAACCAAGATGTGACATCAAAATTTTTATACTACAACGCACACGACCTTATCCTAACCGCACTTGCACATGACCACATCAATGTTTTTCCAACTCACAAAGATTACCTTGCGCCATTTTTTACATTAATCGAAACACTCCCACACGATGCAACATTTCTTGCTTGTATTGATGATGCAACCATTCGCGAAAAAATACACACATTCAAAACGCCATGCGTCACCTATGGACTATCACCAGAAGCAACCTGGCATGCGGAAAATATTTCCTGGGGGCATGAAACAAGTTTTAATTTGGTACACAGTGGAGTTATTGTTACATCACTTACCACCAAGCTCTTAGGTAAGCACAATGTACAAAATATTATCGGGGTTTGTGCGTACATTCTCGAGAAAGGATTTTTGTCAGTTGAAGAATTACACGAACGCATCGCTTCCTTTGAGGGGATTATTCGCCGTCTCGACAGAAAAAGTAAAAAAACATCCATCCCTGTGTATGAAGGTTTTGGTTCATCTGTTGATAAAGCAAAATCCGCAGTCGAAGCAATCAAGCTTCATTTCCCGAAGCACCGACTTGTTATCATTTTTGAACCACATACATTTTCTTGGAGAAATAAGGGTGCCCTTTCATGGTACGATTCTGTTTTTACTGGCGCGGAAAAAGTGTTTATCTACAAACCCCCTATTCATGGCAAAGACACTCATGAACAACTGTCGCTTGATAATATTGTTGCTCGTGTACACGCATCCGGTATTAACACTGTTGGTTTTGAACATGTTCCGCATGGAGTAAAACTCATCGCGGATGAAATACGAAGTAACGATGTTGTTCTTATTTTAAGTTCTGGTAGTATGGATGGATTACTTGATACACTTATCCCGGCAATTGAAACACTTTTCCCAACACGGCAATGAAAATTATCACCTCTGAATTTGGGCACTCTTACGAAACATACTCTTTCGCTTACACAATTTATGCCAAACGTGAAAAAGAGGACGATTTAGCATCGATATACGAAAAAGGGTTCCTCCCATTCTCTGGAGCAAAAGATGTATACGACATGTTTTATATGGCACGAAGCATACGCTCCTATGTACGCACATGGGAACCAACAAGTGAGAACAGACGCGTACTTAAAAAATTTGACGGCGAGTTTACAAAACATTCGCGCACCGTAGAAGACGTGCGACATGATGAGGGATTTTTTGACCTCTGCCTTTCATACTTTAATTTGGCCCATGGTAATG
Organism: Patescibacteria group bacterium; assembly: GCA_030916895.1. GTDB lineage: Bacteria > Patescibacteriota > Minisyncoccia > Phycocordibacterales > UBA5272 > UBA11704. The sequence continues at coordinate 7,904 of JAUPVR010000005.1, read as the reverse complement.
TCATGCCTTTAGAACGTTTGGAACTCATTTTAGACACCAACCTTATCTCTCGTGTCATTGAATACAGAAAGGATGCTACCCCTGTTGCATACTTGCTTTTAGTTGAAGGAGAAAACTTTTCGCACTACTGGTTTTCATTTTTCAAACAAGAGTATACGCGGTCAGCGCTTGGTATGTGGCTTGCACTTGACCATATTCGTGAAATGCAAGGTAAAAAAGATTATTTTTATTTCGGTACCGGATATGCAGAGAAAGCTCTCTACAAAACAAATGTTGAACCATTATCGTTCTGGAACGGAACTGAATGGGTACATGACGTCAAACTTCTAAAAGCACTTTGCCGAAGTGATACCATCCGCCATATCGACAATCACAAAGATGCGTTTAAGGCACACCTAGAACTGTTTTAAGCCCCTAGTGACACCGTAGAAACAAAGATGGCTTTTCCTCGCCAAAAGTCCAAAAATTGCTCTTTTGTACAACTCCTGTACTGCCCTTTTTCTTTGTCGGTAGATTCCGATTCGTGATAGTAAAAATAGGTACTAGGGGTTAGGGACTGGGGACTAGATATAGTTTCGTAGCCGACAAGCACAATCATATGAAAACGGGTTTGTTCGAGTACGCGTTTCTCGACTGAAACGATAACAGGGTTTCCTGCATCAAGAGATGAAAATACTTCGTCGAGATTTTCTATCCCCTCTTTTCGTTCTGCGCGTAATCCGAGTTCTTGTAATTTAGTGACAATATAATCATGTACCCAACCATTCTCTGTGTCATATCCGCCTCTCTCTTTTGCTTCGTTACAAAGCGTTACAATATCAGGCACGGTTTTACCGTGAAATTCCGCTACATCTTTTAATGAACACGCCCCGCACGCGCGAAGCATCCAAAACGGATCTTGTATGTCTATGAATTGTGAATAATATGGGACGGATAATTTCATATAAACTTATTGTACTATACTTCCGTCCCTTAAAAACTCTGGCAAGATACCGAGTTTCGCATATTGTGCACGAACTTTTTCCGGAAGCGTATCGAAAGAGTCAACAATCTTACGACAATTAGCCGCACCGCACCCACAAACCATCTTCCACTCTGGAAACATTTCAATAGCTCTTTTGTCTATCGTTGTCGAATAATCCCAAACAACTTCCTCATTAGGAACAATGTCCCGTATTGCAACCAAAAATACATTTTCACCATCAAAACATAAGCCAGAATTTGGATCACAGGAATGATTAAAATAATCATCAACTTTCTCGGATTTAAGTGTATAACGATGCGAGGCAATTTTGGTTACATGATCAATATTACGCTTATCTTTTGGAATACTGAGCAGTTCTTCCTCAGAAACGTAATTGCACCATGGAGCAATATGTGTACCGGTAGAAATATGCGTAACTGCGTACACCCCTTTACCGTACTTATTTTCTTGTACTTCAATCATTGTTACATCCTTATCGTATCTCGTACCCCTTATCTTTCAAAAGCGAGTACATCTTATCTGCAATCTCGTTCGCCTCAACGTCTGTGAGTGTTTTTTCATATGACTGAATCACAAAGCGGAACGCGTATGATGTCATTTCACCCCTCCCTTCAATGGTTTTAGTAAACGTATCAAAACACGCCATGCGAACAATACGAGGATCGTCGATTGTTTTTGCAAGTGCCTCTATTTCTTCCCATGTTGTTCCTTTTGGTGTCCATACAGCAATGTCACGAACAATAAATGGATACGGTGATACTGTTTGATATGTAGTAAGTGTCGTTGTCTCTGTCAGTGATTCGTAGGATGATGGTTCGGGAAGCGAATCAATGAGTGCATCAAAATCAAGCTCAATAACATATGGCTTAGCAATAATTGTGTTGTAATCAAGGGAGGAAAGTTTACATTCACGCTTAATTTGTGAAAGCACCAAATCAACTTCTTCAGTAAATGAAGTCTTCTTTTTACCATCATCAATTGCTAAGGCAAAGTTTCTGCGCTCATTGTCTTCAGTAAAGACATTGCCAAATTCAAAAACCTTAACTGTATCTGCTCCCAAAAGCGGTGTGTTGTGGAGATTCATTTCTAGCGCCTGAAGTACGCCAGCACCTAGGTTGGTTCGCAATTTTTCTTTATCACTTGCAAGACCCTTCACAATATGTACATCGCCTTTATCTCCAAATGTGTAGGTATAAATTTCTGAAAACCCGTTTGCAAACAAAATATTTTTTATTTTTGTTTCGTAGTATAGACGTTTATGAGGAAGGCCTTTTCGTGGGAGTTTTGGAAGTATGGTCTTGATAGCATCGTAACCAATGACACGTCCAATCTCTTCTGCTAAATCCTCTTTAATTCGAAGATCGAGTCGTTCTTTCGGAATTGTTAGGAAGAATCTTCCTTCGTCAACATCAGCCATGCGAGCATATAAAACATTTTTGCCAAAACTTAAAGAAGTTTCTACATCCTCAACACAAGGAGAATTACTTTTTTGTGAAATATGAAATACTTTTCCGTCGCCGAGGTATAAACCAACATGGTCAATACCGTGTTCTACTTTCGTGCCTGGCATAAACTCAACGGTTTCATAACGAATACTTCCTTCGCCTGTATTTGAAAAAACAAAATCACCCCACATTGCATTCTGAGCAGAAACAGGTTCTCCATAAACATACTTATCAATCGAAATACTTGGTTGCCATACACCATTGTAGAGATAGCTTACAAGTGATGAGCAAGAAAAAGCATTCGGTGCGTCTTCACGCATACTTGATACACGCTTATATACGGCACCCTTCACACTTTCCATTCTTTTTTCAATGCGTGTCCGAAGTCTTACATACTCATATGAAAAACCAAGTCGATTAAGTGTGTCTTCCACTTCATTTTTCAAATATGCTGTTCCTAAAATGTCATTCGTTTCTTTAACCGATATACTCACCTCATAATCCTTTTCTGGTTTTGGGTAGACATCAACAATTGCGCCAAACCTCGCTTCTGGACAACTTTCTTTCAAAAGCGCGCACGCTTCAAGTATCGCCTCTCCTGCACATTCACTTGTCATCCCCTGCTCATAACGCTTTGAAGAATCCGTACGAATCCCGTGCTTATCAGATGTCTTTCGCGTATATGTTGCGTCAAAATTTGCACTTTCAAAAATAATTGCTTTTGTGTTTTCATCAACGATTGCTTTTGTTCCACCTTTTACACCAGCAAGCGCAAGAACACCTTCATCATCTGCAATCACTGTTTCAGTGCCCGTAAGAGCGACCTCTTTTCCGTCAAGCGTTGTCATTGTCTCACCTTCTTTTGCGATACGAACCGTGATACCACCTTTCACCTTATCTGCATCAAAAGCATGCATAGGCTGACCCATATCATTCATAACGAAATTAGTAATATCAACAATGTTTGATATGGAACGCTGGCCAATGGGAGTAAGTTTTTGTTTTATCCACTCTGGAGAATCTCCGGCCTTAACACCTTCAACATACACCGCACTATAACGAGGACAACGCAAAGCATCCTCAACCAAAACACGCACAGTCTTTTTTGAAGAAACTTCTGGAACAGGAAATGAAATGCTCTTTCGCTTCAAATCAAAAAGTGTCGCAAGCTCTCGTGCAAGTCCGCGATGCGACATGATATCGTGTCCGCGATGTGGTAATATTTTTACTTCATAAGTTGTAACTCCCCCTTCCTCGTTTGTCTCTTCAACTTCAAGTGATTTAGCCGAAAGGATACGCGCAACCTCCTCTTTATTGGGAAGTGTTCCATCGATATGTTCTTGCAGCCAACTCTCGAGATATTTCATACTTAAAATTGATTAACAACACGAAGGTCACCGTTATACAAAAGACGAATGTCATCAATCCCCCACTTGAGCATTGCTAAGCGGTCCATTCCGCCACCAAATGCAAATCCCTTATACTTGCGCGGATTAATACCACAATTCTTTAAAACATTCGGATGTACCATGCCGGCGCCCATAATTTCAATCCATCCCGTTTGTTTGCAAAGACCACACCCTCCCCCTTCACACTTAAAACATTGCATGTCTACTTCGACTCCTGGCTCAACGAAAGGAAAGAAAGAAGAACGAAGACGCACTTCTGTATTTTTACCAAAGAGTTTACTAAAAAATGTTTCGAGGACGCCTTTTAAATGGGAAAGTGTGACATCTTCCCCAACAAGCAATCCTTCTACTTGATAGAACTGTGATTCATGTGTCGCGTCCGTTGCTTCATTACGAAACACCTTTCCGGGAACAACGATCGCAAGTGGTTGCGATTTCTTTTCTTCTTCAGATTTTTTTGACCACGTATCCATAGCGCGAACTTGAACAGAAGATGTGTGTGTACGAAGTACATGTCCCATCGGACGACCAAGTTTATCGACCCCTGGTTTTTTCTTGATCCAAAATGTATCTTGCATATCACGAGACGGATGATCGCGTGGAACATTTAATGCGTCAAAATTATTCCACTCCGTTTCAAGTTCAGGTCCATCTGCCACATCAAATCCAATCTCCGTAAAAATACGAACAATAGTGTCCGTGAGGTGGGTAATTGGGTGGGCGTGACCTGTCATATAGAGACTATGGTACCACAAAACCAATCGTTCGTTTATACCTTCTTATTGTCTTGAAGTGCCCATTCATTCTTACGTTTCGTAAATGTGTCAAACACTGCACGTGCCATAAAAAATGGAACAAAGACCGGATAGAGAACAAAAAATACCGGAAAATTCTTATAAAATTGCTGACGATCATCTGACAGTAGGTTGCCGATGTAAAGCGTGATTAAAAAAAGCGTAAGCATAATCATTGCAACGAAAGACATCGTATTTGTATTAACGTAGAACAAGTCGAATTCTGGAATACGTGGATGAATACCAATTGTTACCCATCGAGAAACACGTGCAAAAAAATCAGAGAGAAGAAGATAGAATGAAAAGATACTTGCGTAAAGTCCGTAAAAAATAAATAAGAAGGCCATCGGAAGCGTAAGTACACCGAAGTTACCATATTCCTTTTTAAAGAAGAGCTCACGATAGTCAAGCGCATTCTCTAAAAATCCCCTTGCCCAGCGTACTCGTTGCTTAAAGAAACCATACGCTGTTGCTGGGCCAATCGTATACACAAGTGCTTTATGTGAATTTGCAATTTTCAACTTATGTTTATGCATGCGAAGGGTGATCTCAAAATCTTCCGTATTATGTGCTTTTTTATATGGACCAATCGTATCAAAAACTTCACGTCTAAAAATAGAAAAAGGGCCTGGTGTTACTTGAATTGCATCAAGTTCTCCATACACTTTACGCAAAAATACACCCATCAGGTACTCAATTGCTTGCATGCGTTGAATAAATGTTCTTGGATGACGAATATGAATGCATGGTGTGACTGCCATAATCTCACTATTTGATTGAAAGTAACTTACAATTGTTTGAAGTGTGTTTGGTGCAACGAAAGAATCCGCATCTAAACATCCAAAGAGATCACTTTGTGATTGGCTAAGTGCTAAATTAAGAGCGGTATGTTTGCCACCATTTTCTTTAGTAATTGCTTTAACAAGTTTTGGATACATTGACTCATATTTGCGAGCAATAGCAAACGTATCATCACTGCTTCCATCGTCGACAACAAGAATAGATAGTTTATCTTTTGGGTAATCAAGCCTAAGAAGAGATTCGATGGTAGAGGCAAGGGTTCTTTCCTCATTCCATGCCGGAACTGCTACGGTTACCGTTGGCGAATCTCCTGCTTTCATGTGTTCTTCTTTTTTTATCTTTCTCTTCCCTTCAAAGAAGGACAAGAGAAGAAAAATTTGAAAGTAGAGTGACAAAAACAAAAAGGGATACAAGAGTGCTTGGAGTGTGGCATCTAGCATAAAAATTTATTCAGCGCGCTTCTTCGTGCTTGTAGAAACTGTGGTTGTAGCAACCACTTCACGTAACGTATCTGGAAGAAGTTTTTCAAGTTCTTCCGCAGTCTTAAATCCTGTGTATGTTTTATCTTCAATGACAATGGCTGGAAGCGAGGAAGAGATTTTATAAATTTTCTTCATCGTATCGATTGCGGAAAGATTAAGATTATAGTCGAACGAATAAACACGAAGCTCCGGATATTTTTCTCGCAAAAATGTAAGTACGTACCCTTCTTTCTCACAATCAACACAATCTCCAAGGTTTGAGTAAAAGTAAATAATGAAGACTGGTTTCTTGGTTACTCCGCATTTTGCCGCAAGCTGTTTAGAGAGAACGTAATCTTTTATTTCAAGAAGTGAATAATATTTCTTTAAATAAATAATTTCTGCGTCGTCTGTCCCTCGTTCATTTTCAGTATGTGAAAGTTTTTCTCCGAGTTCGGAAAGCTCTTGAGAGAGAACGCTGTCGCTTACATTTGAACAAGAAACTTCTTTTAAGAGATCAAACTGTGTTTCGCTAGAGAGGATGTCGATAGCGATGTTATCCTGGATTTGTTTAATGCCCGCAACACGCTTATTAGAAAAATAGGTAGATGCAAAAAACGCTGTCGCAAAAATGGCGGAAGTAATAAGAAAAGTAAAAATGTACTTTTTGCTATCTATCATAGGGATTCGTGCGCAGTTGCTTGGAAATACTACAGAAAAGGTCTTAGCGACCGCATGTGAGCCCTATACTACACGAAATTTACCGAAAAATCCATACCCGACCTAGGTTCTACGGTTTTACTAATTCGCATCAAAACAAGTAGGGTTGCTATACTTAGATGACATGAAAAGACATCTCCCTCTTGCTGTCTTACTTATATCTCTTGTTTTTGCTGTGCACCCAATAGGAATCATTACCGCACCGGAAGATGAACGTAAACACATCATCAACTTAACAGACACCTCGCCCGAAGAATCAATTCTTTTTTTAGGTGATGTCATGCTCGGTAGATATGTCGCGACACTTATTGAGAAGCATGGTATAAACTATCCCTTTGAAAAATTAAGAGGTCTCCTTTCTTCGACCACCCATACTATCGTTAACCTTGAAGGACCAATCCCCGAGACATACCTAAAAACACCAAACAACGGATACCAATTTTCCTTCCCACAAAGTGCGACAACGACACTTCGCAATGCCAACATAAGCGCAGTATCACTTGCGAATAACCACACAAGCGACCACGGTGAAGAAGGGTATGCTCACACCGTTGCCATTCTTAAACAATCAGGAATTGAGAGCTTTGGGCATTCACGCATGACATCACAAACAGTTTGGAAAAAAAAGGTAGGTGGTATACAGGTGGTTGTCTTTGGTATCAACATGATAAGTCCTTCATGGAATGAGGTTGCTTCTTTTAATACAATTAATCGTCTTTGTACAACACACAAAGGTTCATACATGGTTGCCTTTATTCATTGGGGAGAAGAGTACAGAAAAACACACACAGACATTCAAGAGACATATGCCAAAAAAGTTTTGGAGACATGCGTTGATGCAATCATTGGTGCACACCCTCATGTTACAGAAGGAGTTGCCCTCTACAATAACAAACCTGTTTTCTACTCCTTGGGAAATGCTGTATTTGACCAATATTTTAGCCAAGAAACAGAACGGGGTTTAGGGGTACACATGAGTTTTAAAAAAGATGAAATCCAATTTGAATTACTACCACTCATTTCAGAAACAAGTAGGCCAAGAATTTCAGAAGGAGAAGAAAAAAGGTTCCTCCTTGAAAAAATAAGCGAGAGAAGTGAAGAAGCACTACAAGAAACCATCAAACAAGGCTTCATCCGGATCCCCTACCCAGCAGATGTAAACAAAAACTAATATGGAGCCACTTCTCAGATTCGAACTGAGGACCTGCTGTTTACAAAACAGCTGCTCTAACCAACTGAGCTAAAGTGGCGTTGCTACGTACGCAGAAAACATCTTAACACGAAAAAAA
>JAUPVR010000034.1 GCA_030916895.1 Patescibacteria group bacterium | reverse complement strand
AATGTCGAACTCTGTTGTTTTGGAAGGGGCGGCAACCTTATTTTTTACTACCTTAACTTTTGTGCGCGCACCAACAACTTCTTCTCCTTTTTTAATTTGTGCAATTTTACGAATATCGATGCGAACAGAAGAATAAAATTTAAGAGCCTTTCCACCTGGGGTTGTTTCTGGGTTTCCAAACATGACACCAATCTGCATACGAATCTGATTGATGAAGACAATCACTGTTTTTGACTTGTGGGCAATTGCGGTTAGCTTACGAAGCGCTTGCGACATAAGGCGTGCCTGCTTACCAACATGTTGTGCACCCATATCTCCCTCGATTTCATCTTTTGGAGTAAGAGCAGCAACTGAGTCAATAACAAGCACGTCTACTTTTCCGCTTCGTACAATTGACTCTGCAATTTCAAGTGCTTGTTCTCCATTGTCTGGTTGTGAAATGAGGAGCTCTTGAGTTTTTACACCAAGCTTTTTTGCATACTCAGGGTCCATAGCATGTTCTGCATCAATGAAGGCGCAGATACCACCAAGTTTTTGTGCTTCAGCAATCACATGGAGGGTAAGGGTTGTTTTGCCAGATGACTCGGGTCCAAATATTTCAACAATGCGTCCACGCGGAAGGCCACCAACACCAAGGGCGGTATCAAGTCCAAGGGAGCCGGTTGGAACAACATCAATATCAACGTGTGGTTGATCGCCTAATTTCATCATCGCTCCTTCGCCGAACTTATTTTGTATTTCGCGCAAGAGGGCATCGCTTCCAGTTTTTGTATCCGTATCTTTTTCCCGTGTTCCCATTGTTTTTAATGCTTTTGCAACTTTCTTTTTCATCATATGCGTAGTGGTTATTTTTATAATTAATTCGTGCGTTACTCTGGTGTTACACGAAGCACTTTGGTAATTGTTTTTCCATAGTTATCTGTTGCTGTCATAATAACTGTTGTATAGGGAGGGGATGAAACAACAGTTTCAATGAAACCCCCGTCAGTATCAATCATAATTGGTTTTCCTTGAAGGGTAATAACTTTTGCCCGCTTAGCACTCCCAATTACCTTAAATGTATCGCTTGGGACGATATCACCATCAATAGGAGAAATAATTTCAATTGATGGCCCCATGATGAGAGGGTAGGCACGGTAGGCACCATAGAGTACAGCAACGAAGACCAACCCAACAATGAAGTAGATTTCTATTTTTTTGCGAAGGTCGTGCGTTTCAATCATACAGGTTACCAGTTCTTTGTAAGATATTATATTTATGTTCTAAAGATATCGTCCGCAGTCGTATCTTGTGATGATGACTCCTCACTTTTTTGATTTTCTGTCATTGTTCCGACGAGGACTTCACGGTAACGCTCTCCAGGACGCGCTCCACCAATCACCTGGAATCGCTCCAAGTCATTAATGATGCGAGCCGCCTTATTGTAACCCCAACGGAACGCAGTTTGTAGTGACGATGTCGACGCCTTACCCGTTGAGATGACATAATCTTTTGCACTCATGTAGTCCTCATCGTCTTCTGGTTCTGTGTCAGACGTCTCTTCACCTTCCCCAGTTCCACTTGATGTAGTTGTCACTTTTACTTTTGTCATATCGACCTGCTCAGGAATGAATTCGAGATTGTCTTGTTTAATATGGGAAACAACCGCCTTAATTTCTTCCATGGATACAAACGGTGCCTGTAAACGAAGCAAGCGAGGATTATCAGATGCCATGTAGAGCATGTCACCGTTACCGAGCAAATCTTCCGCCCCAGAGATATCCAGAATTGTTCTTGAGTCAACTTGGGACGTTGTTTTAAAGGCAATACGCGCTGGAATGTTTGCTTTAATGGTTCCAGTAATCACTTTCACGTCTGGTCGTTGTGTCGCCAAAATAAGATGGACTCCAGCAGCGCGACCTTTTTGAGAAAGCGCTGTAATGAGCGGACTAATTTCTTTTGGATAGGAGAGCATGAAGTCATTGTATTCATCAAAGATAATAATGACATACGGCATTTTCGGAGGAAGACCGCTTACCGATTCTCCAACTTTTCCTTTTTTGCGTGCGCGCTCTAGTGCTGGGCCAAGAATTTTTTTGTTGTAGTCACCAACATTTACTTGTCCATGTTCAGCCAGTATTTCGTAACGTCGTTCCATTTCTTGTACCGCCCAGTTAAGTGCTTTGATACCCGTTTTTGGTTCTTTTATGATTGGTGTGTAGAGGTGGGGGAGATTATTGTAGGCGGTAAATTCTACTCGTTTTGGATCAAGGATGATGAGCTTCAAATCGTACGGTGAATTTTTGTATAGCAAGGAAATGAGTAAGTTTTGAAGGGTAACTGATTTTCCAGAACGTGTCGCACCAGCTACAAGCAGGTGAGGCATCTTTTCAAGGTCGCCAAAGACTGGTTGACCAATAATACTTTTACCAATAGCAACGGTAAGGGGTCCTCCTGAGGTAAATTGTGGAAGCTCAATCATTGAACGTAGACCAAGAAGCGCTTTCTTTTCATTTGGAACTTCAATGCCAACAAGCGTCTTGCCTGGGATGGGAGCCTCAATACGTAAAAATTCACTACCAAGTTCCATGGCAAGGTTATCATGAAGTGCGCTTATTTTTGATAGGTTAACGCCTTGAGCAGGTTTTAGGGTAAATTGCGTGACCGTTGGCCCTACAGTGACTTCGCCCATCTCAACATTTATTTTAAAGTGTTCAAGGGTTCTTTGGATGGTAACCATTTTAGCTTTGGCATCTCCGGCACCAGACTTCCCTGTATCCCAATTGAGAAGATCAAGGGGAGGGGCGACAAATTCTGGTGAAAGTACAATTGGTTTTGATTTCACCTCTTTCTTTTCTTTTTCTTCTTGCACAGGTTCTTCATCAGAAAGTTCCCCAAAAATTTCATTTCGTAAATTATGTGCTTGGTCTTCACCTTCCTCCTCCTCAATCGGTTGTTCCTCCTCTTTTTGCAATGTTTCTACATCCTCATCATCAAGAGAAAGCTTTTTCCTTTTTTGGAAGAGTGACACAATTGCCATAAGAGGGAAGAGCGCAAATCGTTTTGCATGATGGAGAGATGGTTTTCTGTTTAAAATAATAATTCCACCAATGATGGATATTCCAAGCAAAATGAATTCAGATGGGTAGACTGAAAAATATTTTATAAGTGGCATTGCAACAATAACGCCCAGGTATCCACCGAAGTCCGTTGTTCCTAAGAGCATATTGCCAAGTCCTGCAACACCAAGGATAAGGAGGAACATTCCAAAAAGGAAAGTGAAGCTAAGGTCAGGCATTTCTTCTTTCCATAAGTAGTAGGCAATATAGATACACAGAAGTGGGGTGAGGTATGAAAAGACTCCAAGAAGTTTGTAGAGACCAGAGAAAAGAATTTCTCCACCAACA
>JAUPVR010000033.1 GCA_030916895.1 Patescibacteria group bacterium | reverse complement strand
CTAGCGATCGTCCAATGTATGAAAGAGGCTTCGTGTGGGGTTCCTACGATGATTGCGAAAATAGACGGCGATATCCCTGGGCTCGTCATAGAAGTTTCTCTTGATGACGGGAAAGAAAACTCCATCATGCTTATGGAGCAGGGATTTACCATCAGGAAGCTTGATTCAAGTGTTGGTACTGTCACCATCTTCGTTGATCGTGATTTCGATGGTGCCGTTGACGCTGTTAAGGTTTCGCACCTAACAACTCCCATGTCTAACGAATGGGAGGCGGAAGATCTTTCTTCGGAAGACAAGGAAAAGTTTCAAAAACAATTCGATCAAGTCGTTGCCGTAGCACATCGTACCTACATCAAGAAAACTATTACCCGTAACTCTAAGCAGATATGAGCTAATCTCACAAGAAAGGTTCATGCACAAGAGGGCTCTGCAAACGACACAATCGTAAGTGGAGCTTTTTTATTTTTCATAACAATGTTTGTGATATGCTACGTAGATATTTGGTATGTATATGCAACACGATTACAACAAAGAAGCGTTAGAGCTTCATAGAGAAAATAAAGGGAAAATAGAAATTGGTATTAAGGTTCCACTTGCCAATCGTGATGATTTGTCACGTGCGTATACGCCAGGAGTGGCGGAGGTGTGTCGAGAAATTGGGAAAGATAAGTCACTTGCGTATGAGTACACACTGAAAGCAAACACGGTGGCAATTGTAACTGATGGTTCAGCAATACTTGGGCTTGGAAACTTGGGTCCTGAAGCAGCAATTCCTGTTATGGAGGGGAAAGCTGCGATACTCAAAGCGTTTGCCGGTGTGGATGCATTTCCGATTTGCTTAGATACACAAGACACAGAAGAAATTATTAAAGCAGTAAAGCAATTGGCACCGGTGTTTGGTGCGATTAATCTTGAAGACATTTCTGCGCCTCGGTGTTTTGAAATTGAGGAGCGTTTGCGTAAAGAGCTTTTAATTCCTGTAATGCACGACGATCAGTGGGGGGCAGGAACGGTTTCACTTACCGCATTTATTAACGCAATTAAGTTGCGTGGTATTGCAAAAGAAGAAGCGAGGGTTGTACTTTCAGGAATCGGGGCAGCAGGAGTTGCAACGGCGCGACTTTTATTTGCGTATGGTGTGAAGCACATTGTTTTTTGTGATAGTAAAGGAATTATTCATACAGATAGAGATGACTTAACGAAAGAGAAGAAAGAACTACTTGCGCAATCTGTTGCAGATGTTAAGGAAGGAGGACTTAAAGACGCGGTACAGGGTGCTCATGTATTTATTGGTCTTTCAAAACCTGATGTACTTACTAAAGAAATGGTAAAGAGTATGGCGGAGCGTCCAATTATTTTTGCACTTGCAAATCCAACACCGGAAATCATGCCAGAGGTTGCACATGCTGCGGGGGCGTTTATTGTTGCAACCGGACGAAGTGATTATCCAAATCAAATTAATAATTCACTTGTTTTTCCAGGGGCATTTCGGGGTATGCTTGAAGCAAGAATTCCACAATTTAAAACAGAAATGTTTGTTGCTATTGCCGAAGGGCTTGCTCAGGTTGTGCCAGATGTATCGACGGAAAAGATTCTTCCGAGTATGTTTGATGAGGGTGTTGCTGAACTTGTTTCTTCAATTGTAAAGCAGTTTAAGTAAAGGGTGCTATCGTGTTATAAATTTGCTAGTATTTGCACATGCCATTTTCATTTGAGATTGTGAGAAAATCTTCTGAAGCGCCACTTGCTCGCGCGGGGGTTATTCATACTCCGCATGGTGATATTCATACGCCAGCATTTATCACCGTGGGGACAAAAGCAACAGTAAAATCGTTAACAGGAGAAGAGGTCCGTGATTACGTTGGTGCTGAGGCGGTGCTTGCAAATACATATCATCTCTACTTACAGCCAGGAGATGAAATTGTAAAAAAGCATGGCGGGTTTGCAAAAATGATGGGGTGGGTGCACGGAGAGCAAACAGTAGAAAGCGAACAGCAAAAAGGAAGTCCAATGCCAACCTTTACGGACTCAGGAGGGTTTCAAGTGTTTTCTTTAGGGCAAGCGCTTGGTCATGGTGTTTCCAAGATTGCAACAAGTGAAGAGATTTCAAAACGCGAAGTTGAAGAAAAGAAGAAAGAAGGCATGCACGAAAAACTCGCAACAATTGACGACGATGGTGTGACGTTTCGTTCTGTCATTGATGGAAGCGAACACAGATTTACTCCAGAGAAAAGTATGCAGATACAGCATAACTTAGGCGCAGATATTTTTTTTGCGTTTGACGAGTGTACATCTCCTCTTGCTCCACGGGAATATCAGAAAGAAGCAATTGATCGTACCCATGCTTGGGCAAAGCGTTCTTTAGATGAACATAAGCGACTAGGCGCATCAGAAGCAACGGGCGAAATGCAGGCACTCTTTGGTGTGGTACAGGGGGGTGCATATGAAGACTTACGAAGAGAATCTGCCCGCACGCTTGGTGCTATGGAATTTGATGGATATGGTATTGGTGGAAGTTTTACAAAAGAAGATATGGGAGCGGCGGTTAAGTGGGTGTGTGAGGAATTACCAGATGAAAAGCCACGACACTTGCTCGGCATTGGTGAGCCACTTGATATTTTGCTTGCTGTTGAAAACGGTATCGATACCTTTGATTGCGTTGCGCCAACACGCATTGCTAGGAATGGTGCGTTGTATACACCTGATGGAAAAATAAATATTTTTAATACAAAGTATGCAGACGACATGTCGCCTGTATCTGAAGATGAAACATGGTATACGCACCGATTTACAAAAAGTTACCTTGCACACTTGTTTCGTGCACATGAAATGACCGCAGCGACAATTGCATCAATTCACAATGTGCGTTTTATTACAGAACTCGTGAAGAATGCACGCCAAGCAATTATTGATGGAACATTTTTAGAATTTAAAAATACCTTTATCGCACGATACTATAAGAAATAAAAAAAAGCACCAACGCGAGGCTGGGCTTTTCTAGTGGGAAGAAGGTGAAGCTTAACGGAGCGTCCCCCTTTTTTATTTTCTGGATTCTTCCAGTTTCGCTTTGCGCACGTAGAGACGAAGGCTACCATTTTCGTAGCGAATCCAGGAATGGTTAGGTGCACGCAGTTCGACGATTCCCGGCATGTTCTTGTCATCTGCGATGCGCAGGTGTTTTTCTTGGCGGTCGCGTCTGTCGTACCCGACGATGTAGAGATAGCCGAGTTCGTCCTTTTTCAGGAGGTAGGGACCTTCTGCGAAGAGGTCAAAATCATCGACTGGACCACCGTTCACATGGCGGATGAAAACCCGCGAGCCTGTGGAAACTTCTCCGAACACGCATTCGATGTCTTTTTCGTTTGCGATGTCGTAGTCTTTGAGTAGTTCGATAAGATCCAAGGTAGTTCTCCTTATTAGGTTTTTGTACAGCTCAGTTAGAGATACTACAACTGTTTCATCGGCTCGTCAATGAAATGAAATCATATTTGTGCTATAATCAAAAGTCAATTATGTCAAGAAACGAAACAAGTAAAAAAGAAAGAACCTTTATCCTAAAAGGGTTCACGCCAGCAGGTGATCAGCCAAAAGCAATCGAAAGTCTCGTTGGTGGTCTTAAAAAGGGGATGCAGAAGCAAACGCTCCTTGGTGCAACTGGAACAGGTAAGACATTTACCATT
>JAUPVR010000004.1 GCA_030916895.1 Patescibacteria group bacterium | reverse complement strand
CTTCATAGGGTACATATAATTTATTTCTTAATGTGCAACAATTCTACCACAAGTGCAATTAATTTTTCTTTATGTCGTGGATCACTTTCGGCAATGAGAAGTGTGATGGCGGTAAGTCCGGAAGGATTAATATTGCGCGCACCTTTTACTCCCGATCTACGCAAAAACCAAATAAAAGTAAAAGCTCCTGTTCGCTTGTTGCCGTCAACAAATGGATGATTTTTTACCATAAAATACAAAAAATGTGCCGCTTTTTCTTCAAGTGTCTTGTATACGTCGTTTCCACCAAATGACTGCATGACGTTTCCAAGTATTCCTTCAATGTTTCCACGTGCTCGTTCTTGTGCAAAAATTTCTGTTGCCTCGTCTTGTTTGATAAGTTCATTTTTGAATGTTTCAATTGCCGAAAGTAATTCTCCTGAAGCGAGTCTGATTTTCTTTTTACTAACACCTTCGGTTTTGAGTGCATTCTTGTCGTAAGCATCAAGTTTTGCCCATGTGGTTGAATACTCTTTCACCAAGTCCAAAACTTGCTTCGGGTCGAGTGTTACATGTGCGGGCAAAAGCGCTTGAATGTCTGAAACATTCTTGATGAATTGATCGTAATTTTTGAGAATAACTTTTTTATTGAGCGTATAACCGCGTGTGAGGTGCTCGCGAAGTGTTTTTGTGGCCCACTGGCGGAATTTTGTACCTGTGACGGAATTAATTCGGTACCCAACCGCAATGAGAATATCGAGATTATATATGTCTACTTCGCGCGAAATTGTTCTATTTCCTTCTTTTTGAACTAGTTCCATTTTGGAACTAGTTGTCTTTCGTTCCAATTCCTTCTCTTTATATATATTTTGAATATGTTTTGATATTGCCTGTGGATTAACATTAAACATTTCAGCCATTTGCATTCTGTTTGCCCAAACAGTTTCTTTCTTAAAATCTCCGCGAAGTTCAAGTGCACCAGATTTTGTCTGGTAAATTATGGTTTCGTTTTTATTGGTAGCTTTTTTCTTCATTATTTTAGTGTACCAGGCGGGACTTGCGAAGCAAGCCCCGCCTTTCCTTTCCCCCCTCTATGCTATAATAATTCCCATATGAAATTATTGCCAAAATCATTAGATACCCCACAAATGAAACTTGTGCTCGGATTAGTAGCTGTTATCGTGCTTGTGCTCGCATATTATTTCTATGTAACTGGTACGCGCGGACAAGAACCTGTTGGTGTTGTTGAAGTAACACAAACCGATCATGTTCGTGGTAACCCTACGGCAAAAGTAACCCTTGTTGAATTCGCTGACTTCCAGTGTCCAGCATGCGCGGTATACGAAGGACTTATTCAAAAAGTACTTGCAGATAACCCACAAGATTTGAAGGTCGTTTTCCGTCACTTCCCACTCATGCAAATTCACAAAAATGCCCTCATCTCTGCAAAAGCATCCGAGGCGGCATCGGTTCAAGGAAAATTCTGGGAAATGCATGATCTCCTCTTTGTAAAACAAGCTGAATGGTCTGGAGCATTAAACGCGAGCAGTATGATGGTCACCTACGCAACATCGCTTGGTCTTGATGCAAAGAAATTTGAAGCAGATCTAAAAAGTGAGGCAATTGAAAAGAAGGTTATGGCAGAATACCAAGAAGCAATACGCTTGAAACTCCCAGGGACACCAAGTTTCTTCTTAAACGGCAAACTAATCGACAGTCCTCGTTCACCTGAAGAATTTAATGAATTAATTAAAAAAGCAAAGGCACAGTAGGGACTAGGTTATAGGGACTAAGGACTAGGAAATACATGCAATCCTATAAAGAACTGTTTGTTTGGCAAAAAGCATATCAGTTATCTCTAAAAATTTATTCTGCAACAAAAAATTTTCCCAAGGATGAAATTTTTGGCCTAGTTTCTCAAATGCGTAGAGCGTCTGTTTCTATTATTTCAAATATTGCCGAAGGAAATGCAAGAGGAAGTAAGAAAGAATATGTTCAATTTTTGAGAATTGCCTTCGGATCCGGCGCAGAATTGGAAGCACAAATTGAATTATCGAAAGACCTTGGACTATTGAAAAAAGAAGATTATACTGCTCTTACAAAACTTCACACAGAAGTCATGAAAATGTTAAATGCTATGATTAGCAAATTATCAAATTAAAGGATTATCTAGTCCCTAACTACTAACCCCTAGCCCCTACCCCTATGTTCAAAGATTTTTTCCTAAAACAGGCAGTAAAATTTGGTTCACGCAACCTTCCAAAAGAGCAACAAGAAATGCTACGAACGGCGGTTGAAAAAGACCCAAAACTTTTTGAAAAGATTGCAAAAGAAATTGATGTTTTGAAAAAGCAAGGCAAACCAGAAATGTACGCGGCACTTGATGTGATGAAGAAGTATCAGAAAGAATTGCAAGGATTGTTTGAAAAGTAAAGTACCAATAAGAAAGCGCGACCGTAAGGTCGCGCTTTCTTTGCTTTAGATTTTCTTTAATTCAATGCACATAAACAGTGGAATTTCTTTTCGTGCCTTATCTTCTAGTCTCTGCTTTGGTCCTTTCTCACTTTTTCTGTGCGACTCCCATTCTTCAAGACGAGTAATTGCCATCCCCGCCTTTGCAAATGCTTTCACATACACCTGGAGTGGACGATGAAATGAAACAGTGAACTTTTTATCTTTCTCACTTCCTGGCGTCATATCAATTTTTACTTTCGATTCAGAAAGGTACGCGTCAATTCTTCGATACTGTACTTGTTCATGCTCGTTATACATCCAACCACTTGCGCGTGGAATACGAAAACTCGGATGATTAAGCACACACACAAACTTTCCTTCTTTTGTAAGTACACGAGAAACTTCTTTTAAAGTTTCTTGCAGTTTTTCAATATTCTGAAGTGCAAGCACACACACGACAATATCTTGTGTGCCGTCTTTTATCATATACAAATCGTGAGCTGTCGTATTGTAATAAAAAATCTTAAACTTGTACGGCTTGTTTTTCTTTTCCGCAATTGCGAGCAACTCTTTTCCCAAATCAATACCAATAACCGACGCTCCAGCTTCTGCAAGCAAACGAGAGAATTGCCCTTGTCCACACGCAAGATCAAGTACATGCTTTCCTTTCATGTCACCTAACAATCGAGCGAGGTTCGGATACACCACTTTTTCATGATACGTGTCGCCTGTTTTTTCAAGGTGTGTGTCATACCATGATGCAACATTTCCCCACGAGGTTTCAGTATTTTTTGGTTTATTAGAGTCTGATTTTGCTAGCTTCATATACACATACTAACACGAATAGGGATTAGGTTTTAGGGACTAGGGTTTAGAAACTTTCGACACGCCTCGACCTACCTATCTGGTGGAATTTGATAATAGGAAATCAAAAATTTTACAATCTTATAAAACGGTTCCGTAAGCGTTGCGGATGCGTACTCAGCCCCTTTTGGATAGGTATGAAAGAGAAAGACAATGTAGCGTGGCTCGTAGGCCGGAAAATAGCCAAAGAATGAGTGCAAATACCTATCATCGTAGTATCCAGCCCCTGGTTTTACCATCTGTGCTGTGCCTGTTTTTGCGGCCACAGAATAGCGTGGCATTTTGTACGCGCCGTCCTTAAGAGAGGTGTCCACCACATGCACAAGCATTCTTGTAATTCGTTCGCTTGTTCCTTTCTCTAAAATCATTTGTCCTTGATCTGGAATAATTTGCTTGACCGTACCGTTTTTGTAAAGAACTCTATCAACAACATGCGGAGCGGGTAAGTATCCCCCATTTCCAAGTGCTGAAAGTGCGCGAATGGTTTGAATGGGTGTAATTGCAATTCCTTGTCCGAAACCAGCTGTTGCGCTATCAACCAAAACATTGCTTCGTAAATTTTTAACAAGGCCCCCGGCTTCGCTTGGCAAATCAATTCCTGTCTCTTCTCCAATACCGAATTTTTTAAAATATTCTTGAAATCGTTTTGTGCCAAGACTTTCAACCAAAAAAACAATACCGATGTTAAGTGACTTATCAAGAATGGTTTGTATCTTTGTTGTGCCTCGTGCCTTTTCATCATAATTGCGAACTTTGTAACCGTTTAGATCACGAAAGCCAGTGTCGTAGTAAGTACTCTCTTCAGTCACCACGCCCGCATCTAAGGCTGAAGCAACAGTGATTGGTTTAATGATACTTCCCATTTCATACACACTTGAAACGAGAGGGTTTCGGTAGACCGCCTGATTTTCCACTTGAGAAAAATCGTTTGGATCAAATGAAGGAAGAGAATCCATCGCAACAATTGCCCCAGTTTTTGGATCCATGACAATTCCCCCAACAATTTCTGAGCGCCATTGTGCTTTTGTTTCAACAAGCGTCTTGTGGAGGAGTCGTTGTACCTCTGCATCGATCGTAAGCACAACATCCCCAACACGAGCATCAACATTTGAAACAGAGCCTGCATCAATATCCGCAAAAAGTTCCGCAAAAAAATTAATACTCCTTTCTTCCATGCCTCGACTTAGCACATCGTCATAATACTTTTCAACTCCGTACTGTCCACGCACGTTCTTTCCGTCACTTCCCACAAAACCAAGCACTTGTGCTCCTATGTCCCCTTGCGGATACGAGCGCTTATTGTCTTTTACAAACATGACTCCCTTAAATTTCTTTTTCTGTAAATCTGTTGCGACAGCCTCAGGAACACCTACAGCAATTTCTTCATACGGATCTTTTTCCTTATTTGCTTTTAGAAAAAAAGTTTCTCGTGAGAGCGCTATTTTTTCCGAAAGGGCTTCAAATACTCCTTCCTTGTCTTCAAGTCTTGTTGGGTCAATTGCTACACGATATACCGAAGAAAGTTTTGCGGCGGAAATTGTTTCTTTTGATGGTGTTGTAAAAAAAATAGAACCACGATCAAAGGATGAAGGAACTTTTGCGATGTATTGCCTGTCTGCCAAATCAGTGTAATATTCGTGTTTAAAAATCTGCACCTGAACAACACGAGAAACTGCGATAAAAAGAATCACAAGCCACAAAAGTGACAAGAGCTGTGCCCTAAATATAGAACGCAGCTCTTGTTTCTCTGTAAGTACTGGTGCCTCCCTATCGCTCATAGAGCACAGTATACCCGGCAATTGGGTCTTTGCGAACAGTAAGTGTCGTAGCATCCAAACGAACATATTCCTTAGCGGAAAGGACGCTATCATTTATTTTTGAAATCTCATTTGCATATGAACCTTCAATACTACTTAAAGTAGAAATAAGGTCTTTTGTTTGAGAAATCGCTTGCTTACGTTCAATAACGGAAAACACAATTGAAAGCAAAATAAGACAGTACAAAACCATAAGAACAGCCATGGTAACGAGCATACTATTAACAATTCTCTCTCGGAATGTCATGGTTTTGTAGATGGCGATTTGTTTTTTCATGGTGTTTGGTGACTGTTTTGCTTTTAATTAATGTTTACTTTCTTTCTACGATTCTTAGCTGTGCGCTTCGTGACCGAGGATTCTTTTTTAATTCTTCGTCACTTGGGATAATTGCTTTTTTATTAATAAAAATGAATGAATCCTGTTGCGCGCGAAGTCCTTTTTTTGTAATTCGGTCTTCGGTGCTGTGGAATGTAATAACCGCCATTCTTCCCCCGTGCTTTAAAACATCTGGGGCAACCGTAAGAAGCTCTTCAATGCTTCCAAGTTCATCATTCACCGCCATACGAAGTGCTTGAAATGTCTTTGTTGCACAGTGTGTTTTTTTGTGACGATACATAACAGGAACCGCACGCTCAATAACTGAAACGAGCTGAAGTGTTGTCTTGATTGGTTCCTTGGTACGAGTTTCAACAATTGCTTTTGCGATGCGTCGTGCATAGGTTTCATCCGCAAAACCAAACAACACATCAGCAATTGTTGATTCGCTCCAGAAATTAACAATGTCAAACGCGGTTGTCATGTCCTCTCCCGGATGTGCATCAAATGTCATTTGAAGTGGTTCGTCGCGAAGAAACGAAAATCCTCTATTTGATGTTTCCAATTCCTGTGATGAAATACCAAAGTCCGCAATAATTCCATCAACTTTATCAATATCGAGTTTCTTTAAAATACTCATCAAGTGCCTAAAATTTGAGTGCACGAAATGGAATGTTGGCGCTCCCCGCTTCATTCCCTCAAGTTTTTCTTTTGCTTGCGCAAGCGCGTCCTGGTCAAGGTCGATACAGACAAGTGTCCCAGTCTTGCCTATTGCTTTTGCGATTTCAATACTGTGTCCTCCGCGATTAACCGTGCAGTCAACATACACGCCTCCCTTTTTTAAACTGAGTCCTTCGATTGATTCCTTAAGAAGTACCGGCGTGTGTAGCATGGTTTGTGTCTTGGTGGTCTTCTTTACAGTTTTTTTAACAACTGTTTGAGGAAGACGATAAAAAATTGTTGAGAAGGCGATGTTCATAAATGGTCGTTTAGAGCATTCCTAGGTCACTTAACTTAGAAGCAAGCGCGTCAGCTTCTCCCAAAGCTTTCGTTGAATACTTCTTCCAATTCTCCTCATCCCAAAGTTCAATGCGCGAGAACATTCCCGCAAGCACCACTTTAGATGTGAGACTGGCTTGATCTTTGAGAGTATCTGGAATAAGAACGCGTCCCGCAGCGTCGATGTCGAGCTCAAAAGCGTGAGCAAGCATGACACGGTTGAGTCCTCGCGAGTCGGCATTACCGAAACTGGTCTGTGCGAGTTTCTCTGCGATCTTTCCCCATTCTTTCTCTGTAAAAATAAATAAAGAACCATCAAAGCCATTTGTAATCACAACTTTTTTCCCGAGATCTTTGCGCCACTTAGCAGGCAGCGTGAGGCGCTTTTTTGGATCGAGTTCGTGTGTGTACTGGCCGATTAACATTTTTGTTATATTTGGAGCGATTCTCCCACATTGCCCCACTGCAATACATTATACCCCACTTTAGTGTCGAAGTGCTACACAAATATGTGGATATCTCCCACTTAAAAGTGCTTGGAAAATAAGCCTTTTTATAAATTAGTAGTGAAAAAAGAAAGTTTGCTGTAGGATAAAAAACAATTGTTCAAAATAAGGAGGCCGTATGGCCATTGTGTTTCCAAAAGAGACACTTACCTGTGATGATTTGTCCCGGGCGATTGTAAAGAAAACGCTCGAGGAAGGAAGAATTGGTGATGCCCCGAGCATGTTTCGAAGGCGCGCTCTTGTTCGGTGGAGAAAACTATTTCGAGAATATGCGAAGAAACATGGGTGGCAAGTTATTTACTACCATCGGCAACAAAAGATTCCAACGTTTGATGGATTCGGGTGGTCTGGTTTTGAAGGGAATACCCCCGTAAGAAAACCTGTACTGTGGATTTTCATTCCCCGCGGGTACTATCTCATCAAGAACGGATGCGAGCTTCATCAGGTGATTCCAAACATCAAAGGCTTCAGGTAAAGGAAAATCATGCGAAAAAGAATCATGGTTGCAACCAACGTCAACAGAAGGTCTGGCGCATTCACGATTCTCGTAACCGGACTTTCAAAAACGGAAGTTATTGGGCTTGCTTCGTCAGTGCGAAACAAGATTTCAAAGACGCTCAAGCGCCCCGTCGTACTGCTTCCGTAGTCTGACAGACAAGAATGCAAACGGCCACAGGTTTTCACCTGTGGCCTTTTTGTTTTTATTCTTTTTTTCCAAAAATCATTTCGGTAGCGTCAACGTGGGTAACCTTTGACCACGCTGGTCGCCAAGTGCCACTTGCAAGCCATCCCACACCCTCTTCAACGATGACAATTTTTGTTGAGGTGATGTGAAATTCAGTTCCGATAACTGTTGCAAGAACAGTGCCGTCTTCGGAAATGATGTGAACGTTATCATTCGGGGAATGATTATTGCGAACCGCTTCAGCAATTCTTTCTCCAAAAAAACGCTCTTTTCGAATTTTTTCAATCTCCCCAAGATTAACGAGGAGAACGACATAGTGGCTCATCAACTCCCCCTTTTTAAGAATGGTAGAACAGAACAAGTATTTCTCTAGTTTTTATTAAAACAAGGTAAATGTCAACAAATCTAATTTTTTGGCTTTACGAGTGGGAAGGTGTGTATTTCGCGAATTGGTTTATCAGAAAGAAAAGCGAATAGTCGTTCCCCGAACCCAAAACCACATGTTGGTGGCATGCCATGCTCAAGCATTTCTACAAAATCGTAATCCGCCATCATAGCTTCTTCGTCTCCACCTTCAAGAAGCGACTGTTGTTGCTCGAAGCGTGTACGCTGGTCAATTGGATCATTCAACTCTGTATACCCCTTACCTAATTCACTACCTGCTAAAATTGGTTGGAACACCTGTGCTGTTTCACCATCCTTGTTTTTCTTTGCAAGTGGAGCAACCAGTATCGGGTGATTAATAAGAAAAGCAGGACCGGAGATTTGCTTACGACAATGTTTCCAAAGTGTATCGACAAGACGCTCACGATTTTCTCCGTCGTACGTTACTTTTAATTCATTCAGTTTCTTTTTAATTTCGTCGTCTGTTGCGGTGTTAATATCTATGTCGGTTTGTTTTTTTACTTCTTCACGATAGTCAAGACGCGCCCACGCCTCACTTAAATCAAAGGTATGTCCGCGAGTGGTGAATGTTGTTGTACCAAAAACTTCTTTAGCGATGGTGCGATAAAGATCCTCCACGAGATTCATACCATCCTCGTAATCGGCATATGCCATATAGAATTCACAATTTGTAAATTCCTGTACATGTTCAGGTGAAGATCCTTCATTACGATACACACGGCCGATTTCAAACGTACGAGGAAGACCCCCGGCCATGAGGCGTTTCTGCCATAATTCTCCGACAGAAATACGCATAAATACGTCCAAATCAAAATCGTGATGATGCGTCGCAAACGGTCGCGCCTCTGCCCCACCTGTCGTTACTTCAAGTGTTGGTGTCTCAACCTCAATAAATTTTCTTTCCTTCAAAAATGCACGAGTCACTTCCCAAAACTTTGATTTTTTTTCTATCATCTCGCGGAGTTCAGGGTTCGTGAGAATATCGAGATAACGTTCACGAAGACGAAGCTCTTCATCTTGAAGACCATGATATTTATCCGGAAGAGGGAGAAGCGCCTTTGAAAGCATGCGCATGTTAGTAACATGAACACTTTCTTGTCCAGCTTTTGTGATAAAAAGTGTACCTGTAACTTCAACAAAATCACCGATATCCACAAAACTTGTGTAAAACGAATGTACCTCTTCCCCTGATTCTGGAAGCTTAATAACTGCTTGAAGTTTTGCGGTACCATCAAAAAGATCAAAGAAAATGAGTGCCCCTTGTCCGCGAGATGCCATAATACGACCAGTCACAATTATCTGTGTTGCGTCATCGTGGAGTGATTTAAAGTTACGAATTACATCCGCCAAGTCATGTGTTCTCCTTGAAACACCAGGGTACCCTTCTTGGCCTTTTTCTTCTAGTGCTTTTAATTTTTTGACGCGCTCAGCGCGAAGTTCTGAAAGTGTTGCCATATGGGAAAAATTATAACACAAAATGATGATGGATACACGATATAAGATGATAGAAGAAAATCGCCAAAAGGCGATTTTCTTCTATCATCTATCTTTCCTCTTGTTTCTTTACTCCACCGATTTAATCGTGTAGGTTGCTTGGCCTTTTGGTGTTTCAAATGTTACCGTATCACCTTTAACTTTACCAAGGAGAGCTCGTCCAATTGGAGATTCGTTAGAAATTTTTCCAGCGATTGAGTCTGCTTCTTCACTACCAACAATGTCAAAATTTCGTGTTTCCTTTTCACCCTTCTTTAAAACGACAACTTTACTCCCAACACTTACAAATCCGTCCTTGTGGTCACTTAAAATAACAGCATTCTTCAAAATTTGCTCGATGTGCGCGATGCGTTCTTCGCAGTTTGCTTGGTCCTCACGAGCTTGATGATACTCTGCATTTTCTGAGAGGTCACCAAGGGACTTTGCGTATTCAAGAGCATCAGCAATCTCCTTTCGGCGAACTGATTTTAGCTGATTAAGTTCTTCTTCGAGGGCGTTTTTCTTTTCGATTGTTAAATATTCCATGGCAAACAGGATAGCATAAAAAATGAGTTCTGTCGATTTTCACTATTTCGTATAATCCGTGTTATCTCTCATCCATTCAAGTGTTTCGCGCATGACAAACACAGCTCCATATGGGTTATGTCTATCCCCTTTTTCCATAATCACAACAAAAGCATACCTTGGATTTTCATAAGGAAAATAACCAGAAATCCAACTATTCACGAGTTGTTTGGTGATACCAAGTTCTGCCGTTCCTGACTTTGCAGCAATAGTGACACCAGAAAGATTAAGTGCTTTTGCTGTACCAGTAAGAACACCTTCTCTCATGCCTTCACGAATAACACGTAGATCTTGTTCTTGTAGTCCAATAGATGAGCTCCCAACATCAAGGGATAGAAAGAGGTGTGGTGTCACGAGGTATCCCCCATTTGCAATTGACGCAACCGCACGAGTAAGTTCAAGTGGTGTTACCTGAAATCCATATTGACCAATTGCTGTGTGATAGGTATTTCCGACGAGCCAATCCTCACCGAATGTTTTTTTCTTCCATTCTGGAGACGGAATGGTACCGAATTTTTCGTTTGGTAAATCAATGCCTGTTGTTGTACCAAATCCAAACATCGTCGCATATGTATGTATCTTCTCAATCCCTAAACCTTTTTGCGTCTGGTACCCTCCGCCGACTTGATAGAAATATTCATCGGAAGAAACAGAGAGGGCTTCACGCATATCGACATAGCCGTGTGCTTTCCAGTCTTTAAAGACAGTGTCTGGACCGCCATATTTATTTTTGATAACAAGAGCCCCCGAACTATAAATTTGTTTCTCTGGCGTGATAACATCTTCCATCAGTGCGGCAATTGCAACAAAGGGCTTCACTGTTGAACCAGGTGTAAACAATCCTGAAATTGCACGATTGATAAACTTACCTCGCTTATCGACAAGATCTTTTGCCACACGATTTCTGTCTTCAGTTGATGTTGCGTTAGTTATGAGATTGTTGTCATACTCAGGAAAACTTGCAAGCGCCAGTATCTCACCTGTGTGTACATCCATAATAACCGCAGCACCTCCTGTAAATCCTGCTTTTGCTGAGAGAGCCTGCATACGTTCGTAGAGCTTTGCTTGTACACCACCATCAATTGAAAGTTTTATATTTTCTC
Organism: Patescibacteria group bacterium; assembly: GCA_030916895.1. GTDB lineage: Bacteria > Patescibacteriota > Minisyncoccia > Phycocordibacterales > UBA5272 > UBA11704. The sequence goes on along the minus strand of JAUPVR010000004.1, from coordinate 33,879 downwards.
CCTTAATTGGATCAACAATCACATTTTCCGATTCAATTTCTCGAGCGGCATTTACAGCAATAATTTTCTCTCCTGTCATACCCTGAAGGATTGCATTGTATGCTTTTTCAATACCGTCTCTCCCAATATATGTGTCCTGCCAAAAGATACCGCTTACATCTTTTTTGGGGTAGCTTACATACCCAAGCAAATTAGAAAATCCAGGAATTTTTGTATACCTGCGTTCAGGAATTTCGTGATTACCGCCCGCACTATCATTCCATGCAAGCACTTCTCCTTTTCTGTCACTTATCGTTCCGCGATGTGCAAAAATCGGCGTACTCTTTAGATGGTTTTTATCAGCCAACTCTCTATAGGTATCAGCTTCCTTGATTTGCATTGAATAAAGTTTCCCAATAAAAACACTAAACACTAAGAAAATTGTAATCAGTACAAGGTACCCGAAATAGCTTGGTAATGGCCTTTCTAGATGCCCCTCCATTTGATCGGTGTTAAATGTTGGGATGTTGTGTGAATCCAAAAAAACGTCCTCAGGATCAATTTCCCGATAGGTGCGCTTAATACGATTTCCTGATATATGGCGAAACATACGCTAGTACAATTACTATACCACAGACAATAATTGTCAAAAGCGGATACGTTGATGTGGAAAGAAAGACATCGATACCTAGAGCAGATGTGATTATTAAAATACTATACCAGGTATGCTTACTTGGAGTCGACATAGAAAATGTGTGCTCTATTTGGGTTGTACGCTCCGCGGACATACGCACGTGTAAATGTGTCTTGTGGATCATCGGTAACTTCAACGATAGTGCCAAGTATCATGCTTTGGTTCTCTGCCAAAAACACTTTTTGACCAACCGCAAGATCAACACTCTTTGGTGCCTCAATACGATACGCACCACCACCATCACCAAAAAGAATAAGTGAAGTGTCTATATCTTTAATGACACCATTAATTTCTTCGTTACCGGAAGAAAAAAGATTAACCACTGAGGAAGACTTATGCACCTTTGCAATGTAGCCAACAGCCTCGTATCCACGCACGTAAACAACCATGCCCTCTTCAATGCCGTCGTCAAAACCACCAGAAACGAGAATGGTATTATAGATTGTTGTCTTGTCTTTTATGATTGGATACAGTTTAAGCGTTGATAGGCCACCTGACAGTGTGTTTAATTCTGTTGTCGTTCCAGTATCAAGGGGAATTCCCTCTTCAAAAGAGTCGGTAAGTACATGTGCATATGCAAGTTCATTTTCAAGATACTCAATTTGCTCTTCGAGGTTAGTAATTTTATTTTCGTATGTATTTCTATCTGTAAAGTACGCAATAACTGCGTGTGGAATTCCTGTTCCCGTATCACGTATCGCAACGTACGTAGAAAGAACTGGAGAAAAAACTGGATACAAAAAATCTTGTGTTGGTTTCCAAAAAAGAGAAAGGATGAGCACGCAAAAAACAAGAACACTTGTCTTAATGTGCTTTCCTTTATCTTTTGATCTAGCGGAACGATATGTCATCGGTATTTTGTATTACAACGTCTTTATATCTCTCTATATCTTCTAGGATAACACCTGTTCCACGCGCAACACATGTGAGAGGATCATCCGCAATGTTGATAGGAACTTTAAGTTGCATTTTGAGGAGTTCCGGAAGGTTTCTAATGAGAGCCCCTCCCCCTGAAACCGTAATACCCTTATACATAATATCTGAAAGAACCTCTGGCGGTGTTGTTTCCAAAACTTCCTTAATTGCTTCCACGATTTGAGAAAGTGGTCCGTACATTGCTTCACGGATATCAGTATCAGTGATAACCGCTTCTCGAGGAAGACCAGTAATTAAGTCACGCCCTTTTACTGTCATTTCTTCTGTATGTTCACCTGGAACCGCTGAACCAATTGTCATCTTGATGTGCTCCGCTGTTTTTTCACCAATGAGCATTTTGAATTCATCACGAATGTACGTAATAATATTTGTGTTCATGACATCTCCTGCCACTTTCAAACTTTTGGAACGAACAACACCACCAAGAGCAATAACGGCAATGTCTGTTGTGCCTCCACCAATATCAACAATCATGCTTCCAACTGGTTCATGAATTGGAAGGTGGACACCGATTGCGGCAGCGGTTGGTTCTTCAACAATGTACACTTCACGCGCACCGGCTGATTTTGCAGCATCATACACAGCACGCATTTCAACATTCGTTATGCCAACAGGAATACCGATAACGACACGTGGACGTAAAAATTTCTTAACCATATCGTTTGCTTTGTTGATAAGGTATGAAAGCATTTCTTCTGTTACTTCATAGTCAGAAATCACACCGTCAACAAGAGGGCGGACAATTTTGATGTGAGCTGGAGTTCTTCCCATCATGTCCTTTGCTTCGTTACCAACCGCAACCACACGGTCGGTTTTTGCGTTGAGTGCAACAACCGAGGGTTCATCAATGACAATTCCTCGACCACGTAAATACACAAGCGTGTTAGCGGTACCAAGGTCAATACCAATATCGTTTGAAAAATGGCGGAAAAATCGGTCAAACATGCGGGTATTCTACCATAACGATTTTTTCTAAACTAATTTGACAAAATAAAAATAAAATGGTATAATGGATATACCTTTCTACACTAGCTACTCGTTACAAAAAAGGCTTAATCATATCGTTTGATCTCCTTTTTTATTCGCAATTCTTTTGGTACGTTTTAAAAAGTTCCTCAACAGTCACAATCTCACTTGTATCAGATGTGCGTTCTTTTATCTCAACCCCTCCTGCTGTCAAAGACTTTTCACTTACAACAACGCGCATTGGAATACCTATCAAATCACTATCTGCAAATTTATTTCCAGGACTTGCTTCACGATCATCAAACAATACCTCAACTCCTTTGGCAGTTAAATCGTTATATAGGGATTCTGCTTTTTTGTAACTTTCTTCGTCTTTATTCTTATAGAGTGCTATAAGGTGAAGAGAAAACGGAGCGATGGAGGTTGGCCAAACAATTCCCTTCTCATCTGAAAGCACTTCCACAATAGTTCCCATGATTCGTGATGGACCCATGCCGTACGAACCCATATACACTGGTTGTTTCTCCCCTTTTTCATCAGTATAGAAAAGTCCAAGTGGTACTGAAAACTTTGTACCTAAGTGAAAAATATTTCCAACTTCAATTGATTTCTTTTCAACTAAATCTTCTTTCTTTAAATTTAGTTTTGCCAACGCTTCGTCATTGTATACCTCTTTATTAACGGCGAGTTTCTTTTTCTCGTCAACATAAATCATGTCTTCCCCAGCATCTGACAGTGTTTGAAATTCCTCAGAAAATGGTGAGAAGATTCCGCCCGATGCAAATGTTACATATGTTTTTTCGCCAATACCTAAGCGATCAAAGGTGCGAATGTATGCTTCGCGCATTTTGTTGTAAAACTCATTGTGCTCGGCTTCATTTTTCGAAAAATCATACATATCCTTCATTAGAAACTCGCGTCCACGCATAATGCCTGATTTTGCTCGCGCTTCATTTCTAAACTTATTCTGAAATTGGTATGCATACCGTGGCAAATCGCGGTATGACGAAATAAATCCCGTCATGATGTTTGTTAGTGGTTCTTCATGCGTAATTGCAAGCCCTGTTTCGCCTCCACCCTTAATGGTTGTCTTAAACCAATTATCAACCTTTGCATCGTCCCACCTATCTGTCTTTTCCCAAATACTCTTATCTTGAAGTGCGGTCATAAAAACTTCCTGTCCTCCTTCTCTGTTCATCTCTTCACGAATGATGGTCTTAATATTTTCAAGCACGCGTAAACCAAGGGGTAAAAAACTGTACGCTCCAGCTATCTCTTTATGAATGTATCCCGCACGAATAAGAAGTTCGGCGTTTTTTGATACTTCATCGCTTGGATTTTCTTTTCTTGTTTTTGTAAATAGGTGTGATTGTCGCATAAAAAAATTATACCACAGAGGAAACACTACATAGTGACATCCTTTACTGAGACAACAATAAGGAGAAGAATAAGGAGAACAAAACCGACCGCATTAATTGCGCTCATATACTTATGAGGAAACTTTCTTCTTGTTATTGTTTCCCCAATCACAATAATCATACGCCCACCATCAAGAGCTGGGAGTGGGAGAATATTAAAAATCGCAAGATTAATTGAAAGAACAGCAACAAGATTTAGTACCGCATCATAGCCATACTCGCTCGTTTGCCCGACAATACGAGCAATACCAATCGGACCAGAAAGTGAATCAATGACACTTTCTCCTTTCCCAATCGAAGCAAGAAGCATTGAAAGGCCATCAAGGGTCATGAGTGTCATGTTGTATGTTCGCTCAACACCAATAACAAGAGCATCAAGTACACCAGCATCAACATAACCAATAGAGTCGAGCGAAACACCGAGCGCTTTTCTGTCAGGAATAATTCCATAGACGCCAGTAACGGTTGTTGAAGCGAGCGCCTGATTAGGAAGTATGTAGGTAATAGTGAGTGGCTCATCAATGTGCTTCCTGATAAATTCCGCAGCAGATGTTGCATTAACACCAGCAAAAGAAGCCTTGCGCCCAGTTATATTTGTAATCACCGAACCAGGGATAAGTCCTGCTTTATACGCAGGTGATTCTGGAGAAGATTCAACAACAACAAGTTCTGGCTTTGTGACACGCGCACCATACTCTGGATCATCTACGGAAACACGAATTTCCCCATAAGAAATAAAAATGAAAACAATAACTGCGAGAACCATGTTCATAACAACACCAGCAACAAGCGTTACTAACTGTGCCCACCATGGACGATTACCAAACGCGCGCGGATCGTGCTTGGCCTTATCATCAGGTTCACCATTTTCACCATAAATAGCAACATACCCCCCAAGAGGAAGTGCATTGAATGAATATGTTGTTTCCCCTTTCTTTTTACTGAAAAGCTTTGGCGGAAAACCAAAAGCAAACTCATCAACACGCATGCCTGTTAGCTTCGCGGCAATGAAATGTCCAAATTCATGCACAATGACAAGTGCAAGTAAGATAACAAAGAAAAGGAGTATCGCTGAAAGTGACATGCAACCAAGTATACCAGATTACTCCCCTAGTACTTCTTTCTCCTTTTTTCCAAAAAGCACCTCCAGTTCTTGATTCATTGCGTCAACGAGTTTTTGATTTTCTTCACGATACCTGTGCTGTTCATCTTCACCAAATTCTCCTTCTTTCGCACGGGCATCAATATCTTTATTTATTTCTTCGCGAAGCGCGCGCACTTTTATACGAGCATCCTCAAGTCTATCTTTTAAAAGCTTAATCATCTTTTGTCTTGTTTCCGTGGTAAGTGCTGGAAAGTGAACTCGAAGACCATCGCTATCAGAGGAAACGGAAAGCCCGAGATCTGCATCGTTAATCGCCTTCTCAATGTCGCGCACAATGGCCTTATCCCACGGAGACACCCGAAGTGTGCGAGGATCTTCAACATTTATAGATGATGTGTGTGCAACGGGAGTACGCGAACCGTACATATCGATGTGTACTAAATCAAGCACCTGCGGTGTTGCGCGTCCTGTTTGAATGGATCGGTACTCTGCTGCTAACCACTCTAAAATTTTTGTTTTTTCCTCTGTTGCTTTAGTAAATGAATATGCCATATTTTTTATTATCGTTATGCAATAGTATCACACTTAGGAAGTAAAAAGGAAAGATATTCTACTATTGTTTTACCAGAGGTTGATGGATCTCCCACATAGGATGCCATTACAAATGCTTCTTTGATGTATTTTTTAGGTATCTTTGTATTACGTGAGAGTGTGTTGATAAGACCTAAAATGAAAGCACGAATTGCTTCTCTATCTTTACGCCCCTCTTCATCTTCCTGCCCAAGAAGTTCAACAATACCTTTAAGCTTCATGCGCGATGATGGATTAGTTTCTAGAAATTCCTGAGCAAGGGAAGAAATAGTTTCTTTTTTATCGGGAACAAAAAACCTCATTCTTGAAATCACTGTTTCAAGGAGGTGCTCTTTGTTTGATGTGACAAGCACAAAACGAACTCCTTCACTCGACTCCTCAAGGACCTTGAGCATTGCGTTTTGCGCAGGAAGTGTTGCGGTGTGAAATGAAACAATAGCAAAGCGTGGTTCGTGATACGGAGTATTTGCCCATACAATAAGTTCACGTGCCGTATCAATATCAAACACCGCCTGATCAACAAATTTATGCATTGATGGAGTGGTACCCAATTCTTCCCACAATAAAGACCCTATTTCCTTTCGGTTATGGTGAACAATAAGTACGGCATGGTGTGCTGGTAAATCTTTCAGATACATAAAAGTAGTACTTGAAAGTATAGCAAAATTTGATAAAAAGCACTGGAAAAGTTGATGTTTACTATTTACCTAAATACGCGTAGAATGAACCCGACTGTTCGTTTAAAAAAAGAAAAAGAACGTCTTTCCCCACATAAACCCAAGGAGACACACCATGAGAGCAGATACACGTTTTCGTGATGGTGTCCCCTTAAAAAGTGGATGGACACCAAAACGAGCAAAAGAACAACTGGAAAGAAAAACGGCAATGATGCGTGCATTGAGCCGGGCTGTGATTACCCTTTCGAAAGACGGCACGGTTGCGTCTGTTGATATCCACCCTGACTTTGTCTATCGTGGAAATTATCTTACCGTCATCGGACCCGTCTATGCCCACAGAGAGAACATCTCCGAAGCGGTTCGTCTTGAAATCGCTTTTGGGCCCTCTGTTCCGTACGAAGAATTTAGATGGAAAGAGGATGGAAAGAAATATGTCATGCGTCGTCGTTGGTACTCCCCTCTTTGTGATGAAGAGTTGGTGAAAATCATGCCAACCATTTCTGAAACTATTGGGCGTATCATCGATGAAGATTTGCGGAAAAGAAAGCTGGTTATCTTTCGCAAGCAAATTGGGAAAAACTCGTACCGCGAGTTTCCTCGTGGGGCGTTTATAACAGTTCCCAACGAACCAACCCTTCTTGAGTACTTGCTCTTGGCAAGAAATAGACAAGGGCGAGATATGGACTTTATAGTGTCATTTGCCAAACAAGTCATATACGAGCTAAAAGGATTAAAGCATGCTCGATACTCAAAGAAACAAATGGAAGCGCACAAGGGTGTTCGGATTATCGTCTCAAGAATGAAGCGTCGCTACACCGAAGAACAAATCGCTGTTGTCCTGGAGTACTTAAGTAAGAAAAATAGAACAAAGTACCGAGACCTTCTTGAGCGTATCCTTGATCTCCTTTGTGTTCCCTTGCGCAAGAAAAAAGAGTGGTACGAGATGCGTCTTCTAAACCTTGAACAAAGGTATGGAAAGATGAATACCGTTACCACTCTGTGCCCTCTTTCTATTGCAACGCACCCGAAACTCGACAAAAAAAGGGTAACGCTTCCTAAGCATTGCTTGCGCGTGGAAGTGCTCCCGTCAAAAGAGCTTCAGAAAGAAGCAAGAGAAGCTTGGCGGGTAAGCAAACAAACAGAAGAAGTTCCCCTTCCTGAGTACCACGCTGAATTCTAACCGAAAGGAATAGAGATGAGCGCCATCGCACCGGAAAAAGGAATTATTACGCCGGCGCTCTTCTCGTCGGCGGTTACATCCCCAAGAAAATCAGCATCGGGCGAAAGCTTGTTTGATGAAGAGCTGATGCGCCTGTATGATCCGCCGAAATCTGGCGAACCCTACGAAAATGACCGCCTGTGGTTTGATACAAAAAGGGCGGACGACATCCTCCTTGAAATGCTTTTTTGGTTTAATCGAGGATTGGGGCATTACCAACACAACAACGTTGCAAACGCCCCACAGAACGTTCTCATGCCAAGCGTGTTTCATGGAAAAGTGCCGACCCAAATCAATCTCGACGGAACATCTGAAGAAGAGAAAGCGATTGAGCCGATGAAAATTGGTTCGCGTGATCACCTTCAGTGGCTTTTTCCAACAGTTGGTTCGGATAGGAGGCAAGAGAGCACGAACGTATACCGAAATCACTCGCTTCTTTACCACGAAAAACCAGGACTGTACCGTGGCGAAGCGCAACACCTTGAACCGCGTGAGCTTGAGAAAATCTTGCGTGAGTTCAAGTTCGGCATCCCCGAAGATACAAGCAGGTACTGGCCACACCAGGCCAGAACGTTGTTCAAGTGCTTTGCTGGAGATCCCATCAAGCTACTTGAGTACTGTGGTGGTACGGTTGCTGGAGTCCTTGCGTTTAAGAAGAACTGGAGAAAAGAAGTTGGTTCGCTTTCCCTGCCTGGGTTCGGACCAAAAATAACATCCCTCCTTTTCCTCTTTTACGAAGAGCTTGGCAAGTTTCCGATGCCGGACGATGCGTTTGCTGTTGATGTCCATGTGCAACGATTCTTTCTGCAAACCAAAACCGTTTTGCTTAAAGAACGGGTCATCGCGAGCATGCTTGAACGGGTCTTGCGTCCTTACTTGTGTGGCTTCTGTGCGCGCTTTAGTAAAAGTAAGGTCGACCTTGCACATGCATTGTGGCAAAATGGCGCCAAGATGTGCGACGTTTGCACGAGGCAAAAAGGCGCTGATGTTCTTTGTCCGATTGAGAAGTGTTGTACCGGCCCGGTCAGTACAAAAACCTACACACAAAAAAGTACTTGGGAACACCCTCTTGTATTCCAACCCAAGTACAAAGATCGTTCTTTTTCCGTTTCTGAAACAGGAACCCTGTTTTCCGACACCGCGTGATGCTTGCATCGCGCGGTTCTTTATTTTTTCGCGAAAATACTTCGCTTGTATGTATCCAAATGCTCAAGTGCAATTCCAGTCCCCTTTGCAACACAAAAGAAAGCATCTTCAGCAAGCACCGCCTTTACGCCAGTACGACGTTCAACGAGATCTGGAAAATGGCGAAGCATTGAAGAACCACCTGACATAATAATGCCGTTGTCGATAATATCTGATGCTAGCTCTGGTGGAGTTTCCTGAAGCACATCTTTAATTGCTTTAATCATGAGACGAAGTTCTTTATCAATTGCCTTCACAATTTCATTTGTCTTAACCTCAACTGTACGAGGAAGTCCGGCAATAAAATCACGCCCCTTAACTTTCATTGATAACTCTTCCTCAAGCGGAAGAGCTGCTCCGATGGTTACTTTAATCTCCTCTGCCGTCTGATCGCCAATCGAAAGATTGTATGTTTTTTTCATGTGATCAATAATTGCTTGATCAATCTTATTTCCAGCACACTTTACTGATGTACTACAAACAATACCCCCAAGTGAAATTACCGCGACGTCGGTTGTGCCTCCACCAATGTCAACAATCATTCTTCCTTGCGCTTCGTGAATTTTGATACCAGCACCAATTGCGGCGAGAATTGGTTCTTTCACCACATACGCATTCTTTGCCCCCGCTTTAATCGCAGCCTCAATCACTGCACGTCGTTCGGTTGATGTTACTCCCGCAGGAACAGATATCATCACGTCTGGTTTAAAAATGTTAAAACCACCGAGTGCTTTATTAATGTAGTAACGAAGCATTGCTTCCGTGACTCGATAGTCTGCAATTACTCCATCACGCATTGGACGATAAGCAATGATTGAATCTGGTGTTTTACCAATCATATCTTTTGCTTCATTACCAACAGCCAAAATACGATTATCAAACTCAGAAACTGCAACAACTGATGGTTCCACAAGGACAACGCCTTTTTTTGGGACATAAACCAGTGTGTTTGCGGTACCAAGATCAATGCCAAGTTTTTGTGAGAAAAATCCCATAGTGCCAACCATTATAACACAAAAACCGATCATACAATCATTGATTTATAAGGCTTTTTTACTGATGTCACAAAAAATAAGGCATATTTTTATTACTTTTTTTCCTGTATACTTAAGGCCATGTACGTCTTATCGGTCGCTCCGCTTGTATCCGGAATCCCCTACGAAGAGCTTTCTTATTTTTCAAAAGAAGAACTGCATTCTGGAGATCTTGTTGCAATTACTATCAAGAAACGCATTTGTCGTGCGATCGTCATAAATGCCTCTCCTTTAAAAGAGGAGAAACAGTCACTTCGACATGCAAACTTTCGCATAAAAAAAATAAATCGAGTTATCAAAAAATCTTATATTCATGAAAATTTATGGAAAGCGCTCGACAAAAGTGCTTCATATCAACTTATCCCATTAGGAAAAAGTATGTACGATCTTATCCCAGAAAAAATGTTTTCTGTTGATGCAGACTTTGTACAACCAGAAAACGCCCGTGGATTTGAAAATCTCCTTCTCCAGCAACCCTATAAAGACAGAATGACACGATATAAGTCAACCATTAGGGAAACATTTGCAAAAAAACAATCACTCGTTATTTTTTTTCCAACAATAAGTGACATTGAGCATACTCAGGCACTTCTTTCTTTTGGTATTGAAGACTATGTTGTTCCATTTCATAGTGGATTATCTGAAAAAAATCTTTCCCTTTCTATTTCAAAACTAAAACAAGAAGAACACCCCCTACTTATCTTAAGTACCCCATCACTTGTTCCCTGGTTACGTAAAGATTTAGGTCTTGTTGTCATTGAACGTGAGCACAGCCAGTACTATTACACACACGGAGATCATGGGTATGACATACGGGGAGTACTTGTACGACTTGCCAAAGAGACAAGTCTTCCACTCATTCGTGGTTCGCACATGCTTTCACTTGATGCACAGCTCCTCTACAAAAAACATGAAGCGTTTGAGGTTATGCCACTTCACTCAAGAAATGATGCCCCTCTTGATATTGTGCCAATGCATGATGAGAACCAATCTGCATCACCATACCTCTCACACAAAACACTCGCGACGTTACATGGTATTAAAAAAGCAAAAAAAGGACACTACTTTCTTTACGCACATAGAAAAGGTATGTACCCGACAACGGTGTGTGCAGACTGCGGAACTATTTTTGCCTGTGAAAAATGTAATCGTCCTTACGTGTTACACAAAATTGGCGGTGTACGAACCTATGTCTGTCATGAGTGTGAGCATGTTGTTTCCGTCAACAAAGACAACACCCTGGCGTGTAGACATTGTGGCGGATGGCGAATGGTGACACTTGGAATTGCAACAACGGGTGTTGAAGAAGAACTTAAACGCCTTGGCCTCCCGGTTTTTGTCATTGATAGCGAGCGCACGAATACAAGAACCAAAGCCAAAAAAGTTTACAAGCAATGGAAAGAAAGTCAGTATGCTGTTCTCATTGGAACAGAAATGGCTCATAATTTGATTGAGGAATGTGATGGAGCAACAATTCTCTCACTTGATTCTCTATTCTCACTTCCTGAATATAGAACTGATGAAAAAATTATAACTCTTGTGACAGAACTTGCAGAAAAAGTAAAACAAACCCAAGATCATAACGGACGACTCATACTCCAAACTCGTCTCAAAAAAATGCCCGTCATTAGACACTTACAAGCAAGCTCATACGTCACGGTATACCAGGACATGCTACGTGAGCGAGAGGAAACATTGCTTCCTCCGTACTATATTGTTGTAAAAGCTACATTTGAAAACCTTTCCGATGAAATGCGTGCAAAAATGTCACAAGCATTTGATACGTATGTTCTTGATTGGTTCGAGGCTGGACGTGGTATTACTCTTCTTTTTATTCATATTAAAGAAGCAACATGGAGTAATGATCGTGAGCTTCGCGAAAAAATAAGATACGTTCTTGAAAGTGGAAAACCTCAAGTAAACCCACTTCATTTTTTTATGTAAAACAAAAACATGATAGAGTAAGGATATGAAAAAACTAGGAGAAATAGTCCAAATTGATGACAGTAAAAATAATCCGCTTCGGGTGACCGCTTCACCTATTAAAAAGAGTGAATTCGGCGGAAAAGAATTACTTGAAACAATAAAGCTTATGCAGCAAGTGCTAGCCAAAGAAAGTGATGGCGTTGCTTTAGCTGCACCACAAATTGGCATCACGAAGAGGATTTTTGTGATTGCACCAAGCGCTTACAAGAAAGAAGCGAAGTGGAAACCTCTTGTTTTTATCAACCCCGTCCTTACCAAGGTTTCAAAAAAACATGTCAATGTGCAGGAAGGATGTCTCTCTGTTAGGTGGATCTATGGAAAAACCAATCGCTCTGTTTCTGCAACCGTAGAAGCGTATGATGAAATGGGAAATAAGTTTTCTTTTGGGGCATCAGGACTTCTCGCACAAATATTTCAACATGAAACCGACCACCTTGAAGGAATACTCTTTACAGATCACGGGTTTGAGTTAGAGGAATATTCAGAAGAGGAGGTAAAGGAGGCCGAAATGAATGCCGGCCATAAATAACACATGCAACCTTCTTCTCTTTCTTTTGTTTTTTTCGGAACGGGGCCACTAGCAGAGAGCGTGCTTGCAACGCTTGTCCGAAATAATTTTATACCTACGCTTGTCGTAACAAAACCGGACACCCCTCAAGGACGCCATATGCACCTAACCGCACCACACATAAAAACTTGGTGTGAGATGAAAAATATTCCTGTGTACCAACCAGAAACACTGCGCGAACTTCCACATAATTCCCCTCTTCTTACTAAGGTGTTTGATGTCGCGATTGTTGCTTCCTATGGAAAAATAATTCCCGAGAATATTCTTTCATTTCCGAGGCACGGCTTTTTAAATGTTCACCCGTCACTCCTTCCCTTATATCGCGGAGCTTCCCCAATTGAGAGTACGTTACTAGATGGCACCCTGACAACAGGGGTTTCAATTATTAAACTAGACAAAGAAATGGATCATGGCCCGATTCTTGTACAGTCTGCATTCATGATTGATACCAGGGAAACGGCGGGAACTATGGAAATTACCTGTGGACAGTTAGGGGGAGAATTACTTTCTCAAACTCTTTCCCATTATCTTGACGGAACACTCGTCCCAAAGGAGCAAGATCACAACAAGGCGACATTTTGTAAAAAAATAGAAAAAAGTTTAGGTGAAATAACTCTCGAAACAAAAGCAGAAGAAGTACAAAGAAAGTTTAGAGGACTCACCCCTTGGCCTGGCCTTTATTTTTTTCACAATCACGACGGAAAACAAATTCGTGTAAAAGTAACTCTTGTTGACCTATCAACGCAAATTATTGGAGGAACAGCTAAAGACATTATTCTAGAAGTTACACCTGAAGGAAAATCAAAAATGGACTTTGAGAGTTTTAAACGAGGATACATGGGGTAGATAAAAGATGAGCAAACAAGAAGAAATAAAATCAAAACCGCACGATTGTGCGGTTTTGATTTTTCTAGTCCCTATTATTGTATTTCTACTTTCTCTACGAGAATATCTTGCGTTGGTCTATCTGAACCATCAGTTTGAACATTTTGAATAAGAAGGGCTACATCCATACCCTTAGTTACTGTACCAAAGATGGTGTGTTTACCAACAAGCCATGGCGCACCGGCTTGGGCGGTTACGATAAAAAACTGGCTGCCATTTGTGTTTGGGCCAGAGTTTGCCATAGCAATAACACCACGAACCATCTTGTCAGTCTCTGGATACACCTCGTCAGCAAAAGAGTATCCTGGTCCACCGGTCCCCCAAATGTTCTTCTTGGTAACATCCTTAGAAAGTGGATCACCTCCTTGAATCATGAAGTCATTAATAATTCGATGAAATCGCGTTCCGTTGTAAAACCCAGACACTGCAAGTTTTGCAAAGTTCTCAACTGTCTTTGGTGTACTAGATGCAAATGTTATTTCTATACTACCCTTGTTTGTCGTAATAATTGCTTTCGAATATTGTTCTGGTAAATCCATAGTTGGTGTCGATGGGCTAGAAGATGATGTCGTTTGTGTTGTGTCGTCTGACTTTGGTTTTGTTGTTATTACACGAGTTGAAGTTGCATTTTCCACTACATTGTTTGTATCTAAGCTAATCAAACTTCCTTGCAAGAAAAAAGCTAACACCGCAAGGACAACAACAAGTCCTGCAATAACCCCATATGTTAATTTGACATCATTATCCATAAATACCCTAATTTACTTAATCTGTTAATTTCTTTAGTAACTGCTTAACCTTGTATGCTCCTCTTCGTAGAATAGACCTCTCTTTATCTTTATATGCCGCAAGTTCTCGTGTCAGCATATCTTTAAGTGTATCTATTGCTTTGTACAAATCATCCTGAGTGGTGCGAACGGTAAAATCATTTCCGCGTATGTGCACTACAGCTTCCGCCTGGAACACATCCCCGTTCGTATGGTGGTGCGTTGTCTTAGAAAGCTCAATCTGCGCATGCGCGCTAGAATCCCCTTTTGGAACATACTTTTCGATTGTTTTTATCTTCTCAAGCGTATAGTTCCTTATTGCTTCCGTAATCTCCAAATGTACTCCTGTGATTGTTATGTGCATAATTCTTTTGGTTACACACAGAGTATACCAAACTTTTTTAAAAAGATTGCTATACTTACATCATATGACAACACACACATTTAACATTGAAAATATCTTTTCGAAAAGTTGGGAAAAAACGAAAGATCATGTATGGTTTTTAGTACTTTCTGTTCTTATTTTTCTTGGTATTACTAGCATATTTCAAGAGGTTTTTTTAATTGGCTATATTGTAAAGGTATTTGTACTTCTCTCCCTTTCTAGTGTTGTTCTCACAATTGTCCATGATAGGAAACCAAAAATACACGACTTAACAAAATACTTTGCAAATTACAAAAAACCCTTGAGAATGCTCATTATTTCAATTATTGTCCACACCCTTACCATTCTTGGCCTCTTTCTCTTTATTATTCCAGGGATTTATATTGGTATTCGATTTATGTTTTACCAGTACTACGTACTAGAACATGAACACAAGACCATTGGAGAATCGCTACAAGAAATTTTTTCAATGACCGAAGGAAACTTTTGGAAACTCTTCCTTTTCTCTGTTGTAGCCCTCTTTGTTAACTTCTTGGGTATTCTTGCACTTGGCGTCGGATTCCTCATAACATTTCCTATCACCCTCCTTGCATCAGGATACATTTACAAAACAATCACTCCACACTATAAACGATAGAGTTTGCTGGTGTCTTCTTAAAGAATACTTCTGATATAGTTTTTTGTATCATCAACCGTTTTTACCTCAATACAGTCAACGCCGGTTGTTTTAGCCGCCTCATCATTTCCCCCAGGGTAAAGAGCATCTCCAACAAATACAATATCTGAAAGTGTGATATTGAGAATTTTCATTGCCTGGTGTACGCCGTGCGCCTTATCTATTCCTTCATGGGTAATATCAATTGTCGTTCCACCTCCGCTTCGTATTGAAAAACCAGGAAGAAATGGCTTAAGATATGCAATAACTTCAACTCTTCGTGCACCTGTTGGGTCCCATACGGCTTTAACCTCAGGTGGTGCTTTTTGTCCAAGTGCTGAATATGAAACCTGTGTTCCCCTATCTTCAATAAGTTCACCGTACTGTGTTTCTGGACGAAGACCAAATAAATCTATGGCTTCATTTAAATGTTGAAAGATTTTTTTCTTTTCATCTGAAGTCAAGAGTTCGGCAAAAATATGCTTTAATTCTCCTTGCTCGTGAGTATAAATATTTGCCGATGTTGTCGGCATAAGGATAAAGTTATCGAGCTGTTCTTTCGTTGCATTAAGTGGGCCAAGAATTTGTTTCTGGAATTGGGGAAGTGCCCCCCCTGAAATAATCGCAACCTTGTAGTGGTCGAGTAACTTTCTTAACAAATCTGTCATTTCCTCGTCGAGCGCTTGTTTACTGATGGCAAGTGTGCCATCAAGATCAAACATGATGAGTTTTTTCGGAATAATCGGCATATTTATTCAGTATACAGTAGATTAGTGTGTCAGAATATCAAGCAATTTATGAAGTGACGCGGTCGCAACACCAACAACATAGTCAGCCCCTCCGTAATAAATATAAACTTTGTCCCCACGAACAAGGTTTCCACATGGGAAAACAACGTTTGGAACAATGCCTGCTTTTTCATACTCCTCTTCGGGTTCAAAAAGTGGTGATGCGGTACGACCAATGACAATGGTTGGATCATCCTTATCTAAAAGAACGGCCCCCATTCTGTATTCGCCAAGTTCAGAAATACCATGATAAAAGAGAATCCATCCCTTCTCAGTTTCAAGAGGAGGTCCAGCAATACCAACCTTAAGACCATCCCACATGCCAGGCCGTGGACCAAAAACATCAATACATTGATCGAGTCGCTCCTTAGTGAAATCAAGCGTTTCTATATAGTCAGCACACAGATGATGAGCAACTCTATGGAAAATTAGGTACCCATTTTTAAATTTCTTTGGAACAAGGCATGCATCCTTATCATCAACCCCCATAGGAGAAATTGCAATTGGTAACGACCAGTTTTCATACTTATTTTCTTTAAAATCATTAACCGAAATAGTACTTAGTGCGACACGAGGCTGTTTTCCGTTATATCCGGTATAGGTCATATAGAGCATATCTTCAATACGAACAATGCGTGGATCTTCACACCCAGCATACTCTGTTCTACCAATTCCTTCTTCTTCTGTTCGTGCCTTATAAATTGGCTCCTCTGTTCGAAAATCAATATGAATACCGTCCTTTGCTGTTGCGTGACCAATTGTTGAAACATTTGTCTTTGTTGCTGCGCGGTAGTAAATATGTACCGTATCATCAATATCAACAGCTGCCGGATTAAAAACACCAAGGGCTTCCCAGTCTTTCCCTTCACGAGGGGCAAGTATTGGATTTTCTTTTGCTCGTTCAAAAAGTTTTATTTCACCTTTAAGAACAGCTAAAAGGTGTGGTAGATGAATCTTTGCTTTCGCACAATGTGTATCAGCCCCTCCATAGTAGAGCTCAACAAAGTCCCCTTTGATAACCGCACCTGATGGAAACACAATACGTGGAATCATTCCCGTTGTTTCGTAGTAAGCCTCTGGTGTTAAGAAAGAGCGCGCTGTGCGACCAATGATTTTTTGAGGATTTTCTAAGTCAAGAAGAACTGCCTCAATACCAAACGTTCGCCTTGATTGATCTGTATAGTGTAAGATATGTGAATAAATAACAAGCCATCCATCTTTTGTTTTAAGTGGTTGTGCACCAAGCTCAACTTGATCATCTTCCCTCCTGCGAAGTGGAATAATGTGTTGTTTCAGATGTTTATACCACTCATTCCAATAACTTTCATTCCACATATCCTCTTCTTTATCAAAATAAGCAATCGCAATCTCTGAAGGTGGTAAATCAGTGTTTGGTGTAAGGAGCGCAACAAATTTACCATTAACTTTTTCAGGAAACAAAGCCATCGCTTTTGCGTTAAATGGTGTAATGAGATGTTTCTCATCGACTGTCTGTAAGTTCCTACTTATTGCAAGCGCGACTCTAATGCCCTCCGGCACAAAAGGATACTCTGAAATACCAGTGTAAAAGGTGTAGTATTTTCCATCTAATTTTGTAATTCGCGGATCTTCGCAACCAAAACGCTCAAAGTCATGTTCGGGAACAATAAAGGGGTGGCGTGAACTAAAGTGGATACCATCTTTACTAACAGCACGACCAACAACAGAAATACTTAAATGCTTTTCATCCATTAAATCTGGGTGTGACATGGCACGATACACCATGTGCACCGTTCCGTCATCTTCAAGAACAGGACACCCATTAAAGGTTGCAAGCGCCTCCCATGGATGATCTTCTTTTGGTGATAAGATTGGATTTTCTTCTATTCTTTTTACATTAAACATACTGATTGGTTATCAAAAAAATTATTTACTACACTTCTTGCCCATGGCGCACGAGGTAGTCAAGGAGTTCATTAAGTGGGGTTTGTGCAATGCAGACATGTTTATCACCACCACCGTAATAGACATATAGGATGTTGTTGCGCACAACAGCGCCTGACGCGTACACAATGCCTGGCTTACCATCGTTTTCATAATCCATATCAGGAGAAAGGATTGGCTCGGGTGAACGATAGAGAACCTTCGTTGGATCATGAAGATCAAGAACCATAGCACCAAGTTTGTACTTATGTGGCTCTATCTTATCAATTGCATGGTAGAGCACCAGCCACCCCAAACCAGTTTTAATTGGCGGAGGACCAATACCGCGCATACGATTGTCCCAAAAATCTTTACGTCCCGGCTGAGGTCCTTCTGGTCGAGGACTTTGAATTGTAAACGGTTCCGTAAGAGAATCTACATAATCGACATAAATCTTTGGGGCAATACCGTGAAAAATGGCATACTTACCATTAATTTTTTCTGGAAAGAGTACCCAGTTTTTGTGGCGTTCACCTTCTGGAGAAATAAAGAAAGGTTCCTTCCAGTTCCACTTTTTTTGTTTCAAATCAGAAAGCGCGATCGAAGTAAGACCGATACGAATTGATTGCCAACCACCAAAAGCAATGAAGGTCATGTACACACGACCATTGATAAGAACGGTTCGAGGGTCTTCAAATCCTCCCCAGCTTCCACCGGAGGGATAGAGCTTTGGGTCGTAACGACGCATACCGCGATTTGGATTATTAAGGGCTGCCGCCTCAAAAACTGGATATGGACATCGTTCATCGAAGTTAAAACCGTCCTTGCTTGCTGCATAGCCGAAACGAGAAACGCCATCAGAGCCAATAGCTCGATAAATGAGGTGAACCTTCCCCTCTTCATCTTGAACAACCGCTGGATTGAAAGCACATTCCGACTGCCAATGACTATACGGTGTCGGTGAAATAAGAGGATTACGATGAGCGCGATGAAGTGGATGCTCGACCCTCTTTATTCTTGGAAACCTTTTTTTGCCAACACCCCCCTTACCTTCCGTACGCAAATATTTCTCATACGAAATTGTCGCAAATACAACGAGGAGGAGAAAGGCGAGAGAATAAAACATGGTGCTACATTAAAAAATTATATGAGGTGGAAGATGAAAGAATGTACTCATGATAAACAAAGGGGAAAGCGTGCCGTCAACCAAGCTTCTATGCCCATAGTGTACAACGCATACATAAAAAGAGTCTGTGGATAAACCAATTGTTTTTTTATTTATTTCAAAAATGAATCTCTTTGCTATACTAAGCCCCACTATGAACGTTAATCATGTTAGAAAAATTTTTCGCATTACGCTTGCCGTCGTTCTTCTCTTCGTTGGGGTTCTTGGTTTAGTGCTTCCTATTTTAAATGGCATCATACCAATCACAATTGGTCTCATCTTACTCTCCTTTGAAAGTAAATATGTACAAAGCGCTTTAGAAAATGCGGTCAAGAAAAATCATCGCGTAGAACATTGGTATCACCGGCTCGCAAAAATAATACGAAGATTTTTTAAAATCAAACCATAAGACACAGAAAACAAAAAAACGCCCATTCATACAGGCGTTTCTTAATTTTGTATCAATGTGACCACAACTGGCCACTGATACATTCCGGGATGTATTTCCGGCTGGTTAAACCAGAAGCGATACACCAGGGTAAAAGAGATTTGTTTGTTTGAAGTATTGATAGCATTGAGCGAAAGAGAGAACCTCGTCGATGCTTCAGTGTTATGATTTATAACCTGAAAGGCGGTGAAGGATTGCGCGCCTCCAAGTGTTACTTCAAAAATAAATCCCTTTTTACTATTAGAAACAATGACATACTGGGTGGGGACATCCACATACCCACGCGACACGTCTTCGTTACTAACGACAACACCCTGAGTGACTGTTGCGGATTGAAGAAAAAGAACTGTCGGGATAACGATTTTAAAATTAAGGTATTGCTTTGCCTCCAACGCTTGTGCAGAAAATGGAATGACCGCTATCCAAAAAACCATGAGGAGGTTCCGTGCAATGCGAGGCATCATTTTCCCCTTTTTACAGTTGTTACTCTGCTACTCATCCTTACCCAAAAATAATAATAAGTCAAACAAACCCAACGATGGCTTGTGATTGGAGTGTTGCTGACACTTAATACTCTAAAATAATTATTGTGGGTAAATCTACCTAGGCAAAAGGACACGAAGAGCCGCAAGGCCGATCAAAATATAAAAAACAGATTCAATCATCGGAAGATTCCCTAAAACAATATGAGCAATGTTCCAATCTTTATTTCCAAAAACAATTCCAAAACCAATAGCACCCCAGTTCAAACCACCAATAACAATTAAAATACGAGAAATAAAATATATCATTGTTTTTATTATAAGACCTTTAATCTTCTTTACGTACTACCTAGTATAGCGCAAAAATCACTCTTTAATACGTAGTCCAAGCTCACTTGCTCCCGGTAATCTTTCTCTCTTTGAAAGGGTCAATTGATAAAAGCCGAAAACCCACGTGATAATAACAATCCCAAGCTTGTATTCTACCCAAGCTTCTGGAGGAAATATTTGCCTTGAAAATTCATTAGCAACTGCAAGAAGAATAAAAAAGATCGCCCACCTTGTTTCAAGTATTCTCCACCCCTTCTCAGTCATAGCAAAGAAATCATTAAAAAAGAATTTAAAGACAGACCGTTTTAAATAAAACCCAAGAAGGAGGGCAATACCAAAACCGGCATAGTAAATCGTATCTTTAATAATAATAAAGAATGGGTTATTAAAAATAAGTGTAAGAGCACCAAAAATAAGAATAGACACTGCGGCGGTAATACCAAATCGAGGGATGTGTTTTTCGGTATACCAAGAAACTGCCGTAGCAACTACTGTTGCAACCACAAGAGCGAAAACCGCCTGAATAAACCCGATGTATTCGCTCACCAAAACAAATGTGACAATTGGAACAAACTCACAAAGTGTGTTTACAATGAGGCGAAGATACATATTGATATTTTTCTAGGATACAGGAGACAGAAGCCTTTTACTAGTTAATAACTAAAAAGGGGCCCTTCTTAAATCTGTGGCGAACTTATACAAAACAAAAAACTAAGCTTCCTTTTTATCTAGCGCACTAGACTTGTTGGATTTATACTTTGAATTCCTCCAAGGAGATTATACGTTGAAGAAAAACTTAAATCCTTCATACGACTTACTGCTACAGCACTTCTCCTTCCGCTACGACAATATACAAAATAAGAAGTATTTTTATCAAGCTTTGAAATCTCTTCATCAAACGTACCGCTTTCTACGTTTACATTAATCGCCCCCGCCAAGTGTCCTTGAGCATATTCTTCCGGTGTCCTCACATCAAGAATCACCATTGATGGGTTCCCTGCAATAACCTGCACACCTTCATCAAACGTCACATGCTTAATTACTTTTTCAGAAGTCGATGTCACTTCCTTTTCGAGGGAAGAAACATACAGAAAACCACCAACAAGTATTGTAAGTCCAATAACGTATATAAAATTCTTTTTCATGTTTTTGGTGTTTACTATTTCTTAAGACCAAGGAGGTCAGTAAAAGCGTTCGGGTCAAATCCAACGATAATCTTGCTATTAATATCGACAACAGGCACTCCCATTTGACCAGACTTCATCATCATTTCCATTGCCGACTCACGACTCTTACTCACATCAACATCCTTAAAGGGAACATTGTGAGTTTTGAAGAAATTTTTTGCCATGGTGCAGTAATGGCATGTTGGTGTTGAGTAAACAGTAACTGAATTATTCATTGTGTTCATAGTATTTATGGTTGTTTATATTTACAGATAAATTTCTTAAGATCTTTAACAATTGGCTCATTTGAGAGGTCATAGCAAACGGTCTTCCCCTTCCTTGTATGTGTAAGCACACCTTTTTTCTCCAATACCTGTAAGTGGTGAGAAACAATTGCCACACTCATACCAAGGGAAGAGGCAATATCGGAGACACATATTTTTTTGTGTTCAAAGAGGGTACAGAGTATCTTAAGCCTACTCTCTTCCCCGACTGTCTTCATGGTTGTTGCTATTTCATTCAAATGCATATTTGAATGTTACACCCTGGAAATCTTTCTGTCAACTGTGCATGAAAAAATTGCGTGATAAACTAACTAAATTAGTAACCAAAACATAAACTACATGGAACAAATCTCTTCACGTAAGAAAATTCTCATTTTAGGTGCGGGTACTGCCGGCACCATGATTGCAAATAAACTAGCAAACCACAGAACAAAGTACGGCCTTGACATCACCCTTGTTGATCAAGCAAGTGAACATTACTACCAACCAGGTTTTCTCTTTATTCCTTTTGGTGTCTATGGAAGAGAAGATGTTGTTAAAAGAAGGAGTGACTTTATCCCACGTGGTGTTACCTATATACAAAATAGTATCGAAAAAATCGATACAACAAAAAAAGAGATAGTGCTTCATATTGGTGAAGTTCTGCCATACGATATCCTCATCATCGCAACAGGAGCACAAGTTGCTCCTGAGCAAATTCCAAACCTTATAGGCGACAGGTGGCGAAAAAATATGCATGAATTCTATACGTTTGAGGGCGCAAATGCTCTCTACAACACACTCAAGGACTGGCCCGGTGGAAAACTTGTCATCCACATCTCAGAGATGCCCATTAAGTGCCCTGTGGCTCCGCTTGAGTTTTCTTTCCTTGCAGATGACTTTTTCAAGAAAAAAAATATGCGTGATAAGGTGGAAATAACTTATGTTACACCACTTTCAGGTGCCTTTACAAAACCAGAAGCATCGCGCGTTTTGGGGGGCATGCTCTCAGAAAGAAATATTAAACTTGTACCCGATTTCTCCATCTCAGAGGTTGATGCAAAGGAAAATATTATTCGTTCTTACGATGAAAAAACTGTTCCTTTTGACCTTCTTGTGACTATCCCACCGAATATGGGTGACGCACTCATTGCGCGTTCAGGTCTTGGTGATGAACTTAATTTCATCCCGACTGATAAAAACACCCTCCAAGCAACCGGTCATGAAAATATCTTTGTTATTGGTGACGCAACAAATATTCCAGCATCAAAAGCAGGCTCTGTTGCTCATTTTGAAGCAGAAATCTTAGAAGAAAATATCTTGAGTTTTCTTGAGGGTAAACCTCTTTCGGCGAAATTTGATGGTCATGCAAACTGTTACGTAGAATCAGGAGATGGGAAAGCTCTCTTAGTTGATTTTGGTTACGACATTGAACCAGTTGAAGGAACATTTCCCCTCCCCTTTATTGGACCATTCTCTTTACTCAAACCAACGGTGATAAACCACCTAGGCAAATTAGCCTTCCGCTATATATACTGGAATGTGCTGATGCGCGGATTATCGATTCCTTTTGTCGGCCCAGGTGTGCCTTTAGCCGGAAAGAAAATTAAGAAATAAAAATTATGCTAAAAACTATTGCCAATAAAGAAGTAGATGTAAATGAGGAAGGATACCTCACCAACAAGGGTGATTGGAATGAAGACATTGCCAAAGAAATTGCAAAAGAACTGGGTATTAACGACTTAACAGAAAAACATTGGGCAGTCATCAAATGGTTACGCGACCAGGATGCAGGTGGAACACATCTCTCCATTCGCCAAGTTGGATCTTCAGGACTTGTCGACATTAAGGAATTTTATGCGCTATTTCCAGGGGGACCCCTTAAAAATGCCTCAAAAATCGCAGGCATTATGAAGCCAATGAGCTGTTTATAAAAAATAATTTTAATTATTATGGATAAAAAACTAAAACGCGTTCTCGTTATTAACTCAAAAGCAACAATTGAGAGTGTCTACGCCTCCCTTGTTCTTGCAAACGGAGCCCTTTCCGAAGGAATGGAAGCAGAAATGTTCTTCACCTTCTTCGGGCTTGAGGCCATCCACAAAGAAAAGGCAAAACATTTACATGTTGCAACTGTCGGTAACCCAGCCATGCACATTCCAACCATCGTTGGAGCTGTTCCTGGTATGGAAGCACTCGCAACATCGATGATGATGAAGGGTATGGAGGAGCTCGATATCCCTCCAGTTCCTGAGTTTTTGGATATGATTAAAGCCGCTGGCGGTAAACTCTACGGATGCAAGCTTGCAATGGATATGTTTAAACTAAAGAAAGAAGATATGCGAGACGATTTGGATGGCATTCTCACTGTTGGACAGTTCTATGAACGCGCACAAACAGATGGTGTACAAATTATTTTTGTATAAATCTTCCCTACAAATTTTACGCTCCCCGTGTATACTTAACTAATATGATAGACAAATTAGAACACCACTTCGTTGAACAGCGCCCTTGGGGACAATTTGAACAATTTACTTTGAATCAAGTTTCAACGGTGAAAATAATCACCGTTGCTCCTGGACAAGGATTTTCTCTTCAAAGACACACCAAGCGAGATGAATTCCATAAAGTCCTCTCTGGTAAGGGATTCATTACCCTAAATAATGACCGAACACCGGTTGAGGTTGGAAAGGTTTACACAATTCCTCGCGGTACAATCCACCGAATGGAGGCAACTGATGAGCCAATTATTTTCTTAGAAGTTGCGATGGGAGAATTTGATGAAGGTGACATCGAACGCCTGGAGGATAACTACGGTCGTGTTGTAGACCATCACAACCAAAACGTCCATCACTAAATTCTATAAAATAAAAACTGCCTTATAGTACAGGCAGTTTTTATTTTCTGACACACCTATGAAGTAAGTTTTCTTGCACTCACAAAGAAAATCAAGACGTAAAAAAGAAATCCGAGTGTACAAGTTGTAAAAGCAAAGTTCTCTTGAAAAACTATGTACCCAGAAAACAAAACCCCAACAGATGATAGCCCGCTAAGTGACCCCGAGAGATTTTTTGCTGAAACAAGGCCAAGAGCTCCCGCGACTGAAACAATAAACATCATGAGGAAAATCGCAAAACCAATATAGCACGCTGGATATCCCATAAAATACGCACAACTTTCATTAAAAGCGCAAATTTCTGAGAAAAGCTTAGTCGCGCTTAGGTACCCAGAAAACAAAACTCCTGCAAGTGTCGCATAGACCGAAAACTTGATATATGTTGTGTTGTTCATACAGTTTTAAGTATAGCAAAACTAATCATAATTTTTTTATTTTTAAATTCATAGTTTTAATTGTTTTTTTGATTTCCCTCATTTTAAAATAATAACTCTTATAAAAACAGAAACCGCTGGAACAGCGCGGTTACTGTTTCAGCGGTTATCAGAATTTATGTATCACCGTGTTTCTTCCACGGATCATTCCTACGTACCTTGTTTACTCGAGGAATGGGAGCATCTTTACGTCTCCCCCTTACCCACACATAAAGAGAGGTGGGAAGTGCAACAAAGAGAACAAACAGTACGGCAACGATGAAACCATAGGCAAAAAACGGACCAACCTCTAAAATAATGAGTGGCAACATTGTCTACCTTCCTCCGCGTTAATTATGGGCGCCTAAAATGAAGCGCTGCCCCAACAAGGTCGGTAATTGAGTGTGGATGCACAACAACAGAAACGACATGCATCCAACCATTAGCCTCTGACAATGACACCGTGTCTGTAATTGTCGCCTGAGCATATTCCCTACCTGGTTCCGTAACAAGTTTTGTTACGATGGAGAGTTCAGCCCCTGTGGTCCTTTTCCTTATGAGGACACCAAGACGAAGATCACTCAAACGCTCAACCCGTCTACCGTTCTCGTATTCCCACTCATGTGGGTCAATAACCATCGCCACATGGACAACAAGAAGTGCGTGACCGAACTTCTCGAGAATGGTATAGATTGATCCGTCCCCGTTTCGTTTCCTAAGACGATGACCTTTTTTTAGATCTAAGAACTGTTCAATAATCATTTTTTCCCTTTCCATAATTTAATGAAAAAGATTCAGTACGTACTCTACCCTCTTTAAAATACTTAGTCAAAATTGTTCACAAAACAATATAAAAATATCTCTGTCAATATTTTCAAAATTGTGCTATAATGGCTTTATTGAAAAAAGAAACACACACAGTGTGGGATGTTGTTGTTGTCGGTGGTGGTCCTGCGGGTATGGTGGCAGCAGGCCGTGCAGGAGAGCGTGGTAAGAAGGTACTTCTCCTTGAAAAGAACACTGTTTTGGGTAAAAAATTGCTCATCACTGGTGGTGGTCGTTGTAACGTAACCAACAACAAAACAAATACTCGCGAAATGCTTGCAAAGTACAAAGGAAATGATAAATTCCTCTTTTCTGCATTTTCACAGTTCGACGTAACAGACACTCTTGAATTTTTTAATAAACGAGGAATGGCAACCAAAGAAGAGAACGAGGGACGCATCTTCCCTGTCTCTGACTCTGCACAAACCGTATTTGATGTACTCTACAAATACATGCAAGAAGGAAAGGTCACTATACAAAAAAGTAGCACCGTAAGCGGAATTACCATGGACAAAGAAGATGGTGGACTTATTATCAAAACCAAGAGTGGAAATGATATTTATACAAAATCATGCATCCTTGCAACAGGAGGACTTTCTCGTCCAGAAACTGGTTCAACAGGAGAAGGGTTTGTTTGGCTTAAAAAATTAGGACATGCCGTGAAAGAAGATACTGGTGCGCTTGTCCCTATCACACTTTCTGATGTGTGGGTAAAAAAAATAAGTGGACTTACACTCCCCGAAATCAAACTCACTACTTTTCAAAATAACCAAAAGCAAGAAAGCTACAAGGGTAAACTCTTGTTTACACACACCGGCATCAGTGGACCAACGGTTTTAAATATGAGTAAAGATGTGGGTGAACTGCTTAAGTATGGAGAAGTTACCATTTCGCTCGACATGTTTCCATCTGTTGATACAGGAACCCTAAAGCAACGAATGCAGTCAATTCTTGTAGAAGAAAGCAATAAGAAGTTAAAGAATGTTCTTGGTCAATTTATCCCCTCTCCGCTTGTGTCCATTGTACTAAAACTTGCAGATATTGATGGAGAAACTTCTTGTCATAGTGTAAGTAGCGAGGACCGTGTGAAGTTAATTAAAAATATTAAAGATATCAAACTATCCGTCAAAGGCTTACTTGGGAAAGATAAGGCAATTGTTTCTTCTGGTGGCGTTACGCTTACAGAAGTTGATTTCAAGACAATGCAGTCACGCCTTGTGCCAAACCTCTTTCTCATTGGTGATGTATTAGATATTGATAGACCCTCCGGTGGATATAGTTTGCAACTTTGCTGGACAACTGGATACGTTGCAGGGAGTAATGTGTAAATGTAAGACGTAAAAAAGGTTTCCACCAAACTATTTGAAGTGTTGTTAAATCATTAATCAAAAATACTTCGTCTCATAACATAAGAAACTCGAGAAAGCATTACGGCAACTAAAAGCAAAGAAAAGAGAACAAAGGCTTCAATAAAAACCAGTTCTCCTTTAGTGAGCGCTTGATAAAGTGTCCACGCACCCAGTCCTCCATACAGAAGTGATGACGCTGTGAAAAAAAGACCGGACATGCTTGTTGATATAACGCCTGGATCATCGGATTCTTTGTTTGGGAAAAGTGCTCCTAAAATCATACCGAATGTTACGACAAAAACAATTGTCACAACAAGAAGAGTGGTTGAGTAGAGAGCTTGTGTGATAGAAACATTTAAAACATTAACATTGATATAGTTCATTACGAGTCCAAGGAGAACAAAGAAGGAGGTATAGAAAAAATATTTACCAAAAAATAGTCTTGTCATACTTACAGGCGCTGTACCCAAAATCCATGAAGTTTTTTTCTCGATTGAAAATGAGGGGAAAACAAACCGTAACGTGAATGCGCAAATAAAATATGCTGCAATCACAAACTGTATTGTCTGAAGTATGGCAAGCGTTGCACTAATATCAGTTTCATGGCGACGAATATTATGTTCCATGATGACACTTACTCCTATCTGAACAAGCCAGATACATGCCAAAAAAGAAAACCATAAAACATTTTTCCAATTTCTACTCGCAATAAGTGATTCCTTCTTAAAGAGGGCCGTTAGTTGGCTCCCCTGAAATTGATAAACCTTACCTGATCGTGTATTCTTTTTTTCTGTTTCTTTGTTATTTCCCTCCTGAAATACCTGCCAAAGAGGATAAAAGAGGTAGGAAACAAGCCACCAAGCAATAATAGCAACAAGTGCAATTAAGGTTAGATTTCCGGCATGTGTAAGTGCTTCATTAAAATTTCCTCTCTGTAAACTTAGAATTTCCATCGCAAGAGAATGGGTAGGAAATGCTTCAAAATAAGATCCTATATTTGCGGTTGTAATTATTGCATCAGCATTATCTGCCTTAAAGATTCTCACCAGGTCAAGCTGAGAAACAACCTTCCACACGTATACTAAATTTACAATAACAGTAACAAGGAGAATGGCAACAAATCCTTTGAAATGAAAAGCTACGGGTGTGATAATTTTCGAAACAAGGAAGTACAAATACCCAATAAATACAATTAAAGAAAGGGTAATTGCATTTGTAAGTACAAGTAACAGTATGACAGAAAAAATAATGAGGAGAAAACTACCAAAACCTAATTGGTACATCTTATTAAATGCAAGCACCACCGGCAAGAAGATTATAATGAGTGGCCAAATCGACACAAAGAGGCTTTTTACAAAAATTAATTTCGGAAAAATTTTATACCCAGGTGTACCAATAAACCATGCGTCATTTTGTCCACGAAAAAGGTTGAAAACTCCAGAAACCATGGAACTTACAACAATAACACCCGCCAAGATAAGTAGAAAAGTTTCGTAGATAAAAAGAAATAGTGGTATTTTAAATTCTTCTTCAATGCCAAAATAGATATATCTAAAACCAGAAGCAAAAAAACCATAGATGCCCATACCCAAAAATACAAAAACTACCAAAAATAAAACTGCGGTAATAACCTTAGCGGTCGTTTTTGTCTTAAAGTATTTTTTAACCTTACCTAATTCAAATTGTAAGAAAAGTCTGAGCATGGTTTGTTAAGCAAGTTTCATGTACACCTCCTCAAGAGAAGCACTCTCGGCAAGCCCAGCTTTTCGTCTCAATTCCGCAAGTGTGCCGACAGCTCGAAGTTTACCATCTTTCAAAATACCGATACGGTTGGAAATTTCCTGTGCAACAGAAAGTGTGTGTGTTACGAGTAGTATTGACCCACCTTTTTTTGCATATTCAAGAAAAATATTTTTTGCAATTTCTGCACCGGTCGGGTCAAGACCTACAATTGGTTCATCAATGAGTAAAAGTTTTGGGTCATGAGACATCGCCGCCACAATACTGAACTTTTGTCTGTTTCCACGTGAATAATCTTCAAAGTAATCCTTTTCTGATCCTTGAAGTTTAAAAATTTTGAGAAGTTTTGGGATGTTTGCCTTTCTTTTACTTTCCGGAACACCAAAAAGGGCTTGTGTGAAGTACAAAAATTCTTCTCCTGTCATATATGACCAAACAGTTGGTTCATCAGGAATATAGCCAACTTGTGCTTTAGTTTTTTCTGGAAACTTTGCAACATCAATACCACCTATTTCAACAGAGCCTGACGTTGGACGTAAAAGGCCTGTAATTGTTTTAACAATTGTTGTCTTACCAGATGAATTTGGGCCGATGAGTGAGAAAATTTCTCCTTTATTAATTTCGAAACTTACACCATTTACTGCTTTTTTCTTTCCGAAAAGTTTTGTAATTTTTTGTACTTTGAGCATACACTCAGTATATAGCAAGATCCCGGTCGCTGGGTGTGGGTAAAAAACAAAAACCGCCGAAATGGCAGGGGTGCTGTTTCGACGGTGTTGGTCTTGCGGACTCAAACCTTGATGTTAAGTTGTGACGCTGAACACTCCTTATATATTTTGGTAGCTCGTCGAGTGATACAAACTACTTCAATAAACGTTTTTCTATTTCCTGAATAGCGGATAAATAAATTTCTTGTTGATCTAATATGTCTTGCAATGATGTTGATGTCTTGTCTGTCAATTTATAAAAAAATTCAGCATTGTATAATTTTCTCAAGCCGTAAATTAAACAAATTTGTACATCCACAATTAAGATATTACTGGTCAACAAATATGAACTCAAAGATTTTTTTAAAAAATCAATTAATTCTGTTGGTGTTTTGTATTTGTCGAAAAATATATTAGCACAAGATACGCCTATATCATTACGAAAATCGGATATGGAAATCTCATCTAAATCTAATAAGCAATATCCTGATCCATCCATTTTAATTAAATTTCCAAAATGGATATCATTATGGCATATTGCTGGTTTAAAATGTAACTTAATATATTCTTCATATTTTTTAAAAAAACCTATAGATGGGTGATCGGGTTCATTTTCATTGATATAAATCCAGTATTTTTTTGAAAAATAATTCCAATCCAAATTTTCAAGAAAGTCTTCGCCGAGTCTATTATGCCAACAAGTATGGATTTTACTTAATTCAAAGTAGAACACTTCTGGATCTAAGTCGCATTTTGAAACAAGACATCCTTCAACATATTTCAATTTAACTAAAAAAGAATTCTGATTATTATCAATAGATAAAATAGTTGAATTTTTTAAATGTACTACTGAAACTATGGGTTGTGTAATTTTTTTAATATTCAGAAATCTCTGGAAACCATGCCTGAGCGTCGTCTTTCCATCATCAATGTTTATTTTTTTTTCTACTACACCATCAGACTTATTTATAACTATCATAAAAAGAAAATTAATTCAAAATTTCTTTACACTTCTCAAGGATACTTTCACTATCAAGTTTGTAATGTTTTAGTAGGCTCGTTAAATCACCTGTCTGCCCAAGATCAAAGCCAACTTCATAAATCTTAGGTAGAGTTACATTTGGGGTTTTTGCCAATGTATGTAAAATATTTTTAGTAATGAAATTTGCCTGTCCGTTGTAAAGAAAAAGGACCGGAGTATTTGCATTTATATATTTTACGACATCCTCAAGTTCAGAATGATTTACAATATTAATTAGGTCAATTATTTTGCCTTCCTTTTTTAAAATCTCACAAGCATCCAACGCCTCACTCAAAACAACTCCCGAACCAAAAATTACAAGTTCAGGTTTCTCATTTTTAATTAAAGGATAGTTATAAGGCTTGTCCACTATCACATTGGAATTCGGATTAGAATACCTTGCATTATATCTACCTGATCTTATATATACCAAACCTCTTGATTTTCCAATTGCCCAATTTAGACAATTAAACATATCAAAACTATCCCACGGCTCTAAATATATAATTCCTGGGATACTCGATACTGCATGTGGCTGACTAGAAGTTTGATGTGTACTACCATTTTTAGCGTTTGTTAAACCTGAACAGTCACCAATTATAACAGCATTACCATTACCTTGAGATAAGGCATTTAATTGATCAATCCAGCGATATGAAAAAGCATCGAGTGTATTAAATATAGCTCTGGCACTAGGATTAAAAAGGCTAATTCCATGAATCATGGCTGCAGTATGTTGTTCTCGTAGACCAGTATTAAAATAATGACTGAATTTTCTTAGCTGAATATATTCCACTGCTGGATGCAGGGTAGTATCTGCAGATAAAAAATACAACCTATCTTCTTTGTCCCATATTTTTGAAAGATTTTTGAAATATTCTGATTGACAATCATCT
Source organism: Patescibacteria group bacterium (assembly GCA_030916895.1). Lineage (GTDB taxonomy): Bacteria > Patescibacteriota > Minisyncoccia > Phycocordibacterales > UBA5272 > UBA11704. The sequence goes on along the minus strand of JAUPVR010000004.1, from coordinate 2,438 downwards.
GGATTATTTAAAGTTTTTTCATCAGGTCTTATTGACAAATTAACAGATTTGAATCCTTCGGCTCTGTAAGCATCATCGATGCTTGAAATACTATTTTTTGCTATAGTTTTTGCTGTTTGACTATCGATGTTTGATCTAAATTTTTCTTTTGCTGCTAGCATTATTTCGTCTTTGCACACTGATACTGTATGGTATCCACTAAAACTTTCTTCGCATCCTGGCATCATGTTTCCTTTTATAGTATTTGCAATAATAAAAACCGGCCTATCTTTTATACTCAAAGCTTTTTTATAAACTTTATAAATTTCTTCTACTGAGTGCCCATTTTTAATTTCCAAAACTTTCCAACCATATCCTTCCCAAATTTTTTTAATATTGCTTTTTGAATCTGTTACTTCTGTAGAATTAGATAATTGCTTTCCATTTTTATCCATTATTGTAACAATATTGTTTAAACCCAAATGAGAGATGTGACGAGCAGCTTCAGAAATGTTACCTTCTTGTTCTTCTCCATCACCCAAAAAAACAAAAAAATTATTTTTCCTATTTGCGATTTTACCTTCTAACGCAGCACCACAAACATAAGACAAGAGCATCCCAAGGGAGCCTGATGGTGAGAAGTCTACACCTGGAGTTTTTAGATAGTCCTCATGACCCTGAAGCCTTGAATCAAATTTTCTATAATTATTAATTTCATCATCCTCTAAATATCCCAATAAATTAAATATTGGATATCGAAGTGGGCCAACATGGCCTCTAATTGCAACCATGTCACGAGCTACATTCTTTGGATCATTTAAGTCTATTTTTAAAAAACCACCAAAATATAATACAGTAAGAAGCTCAACAGCACCTAGCGAACCTCCTATATGACCATTATTCGCTGTCATACACACATGTAAAACTTGTTCTCTGAGGTAATCTGAAAGTTTTTTTAATTGATCTGTCTTGCTTTTTTTCATATAATTTAACGCCAAAATTGGCGAAAAGAAATACCCTTTATTCCTATACCATTTTCAACTTTAGCATCTTTTGTTCTTCTAGCGTACAGAAAGGCCCCCTTACAGTCTTTGTTAAAAAACACTTGGCCATCGTTTATACCTTTTTCTATGGCCAACTCTTGATAAAGCTGATGGTCTCTTTCGAAACCAAGATAAAACAAATCATCTTCTACAATCTTTATACCTAATCCATAGTAGAAAACCGTCTCAGCAAGAGCCTTGGCTGGCAATGACATATTTGAATAGTTTCTCGCAAACACAAGGGCCTCCTTTGCAACTGAATCATAATTATTCTCATTAACAATATCGGGGAATTTATCCACTTCATTTGAATAAAATCTTTTCATAGATTTTAATGTAAAATTTAGAGCAATGTTCTCAAGTTCATCAGTTTCATCAAGATTTGTTTTGAGATACCAGTTTGGGCCATATCTTTGCTCCAAATAATTTAGTCCATCTTGACTGTGAGAAGACACATCAATTATTTTGTAATTTATATTTTTTCCACTAAATTTATCTTTAAAACTTAATAATTGAACAATGTGAGAATTAATTTTTTGGAACAATTTATTTATAGCTCCTTCTTGTGCAAACTTTTTGAACATTGATGGAAACATCGTAAGTGAAACCAGTCTATTTGGAAATTGCTGATAGACAGAAAAAGTTTTTTGCTTTTGTGGAAAAATTTCGCATAAAGCTATAACTATATTTACAAAATTTTCTAAATACTCTTGCGGTATTTTATCCACCAATTCATCATTATGTTTATCAATTCCGTAACCTCTATGCGAACACAAAAAAGTTATAACGGTGCTTTTTTTTGCAGTAATGAATTTTTTTATAAAATTTATCACTGCACTAATTTTATTTGAATCAGACCTAAAAGAATCAGACAAGTGGATTTTGCAAAGGATGGAGATGATCACAATCAAAATTGTTAATTCGTTAGTTCCGATTATGTTTTTTAAATCTTTTTGAGTTGCATCATAAATTTGTTTAACGGCTTTAAAATCATCATAGGCTGGTTCAATATCAACCACTTCTTTAAAGATTTTGGCTAATCTTTTTCTCCACCCCTTAGAGTTAAAGTCGACAGGAAGTAAAGCATTATTCTTATTAACTATCTTAATAATACTATTCATATAATACAACATCATTATACCATAGTATTATCAATTGTCAATTAATGAAATTCTCCTATTTCTTGTTGGGGGTTATTAAATCCATCAACAAATGCGCTGATACAACTTCCTATTTTTTTATGATAACCCCCTTCCAAAATAGCAAAAGTTTTTACTCCGATATCTCTTATCAATTTACCAGCATATGTATATCCATCTTCTGTAAATTTTAATCCCAAAATTGGATCGTCTTTATACGCATCAAAACCAGCAGAAACAGCAACGACATCAGGACCAAAAGATCTTATCTTATCGA
>JAUPVR010000015.1 GCA_030916895.1 Patescibacteria group bacterium | reverse complement strand
GATTCCAAGAAAGGGGTATTTTTATTTTTATGGCGGTAGCTAGCGCTTCAAGCCGAGTTTCCCGACCCACCACTGGAAGATCCAGGAGAGGATCATGACTCCGACGAGGACGAACCCTTGGGTGAAGTGCTCGTACGCCTTGGCGTCGCCGGTGACAAACAGGTACATCGCGTAGGAAAGCATGATGCCCGCAGACACCATCGTAGCTGCGCAGAGAAGCCTGGCTAAGACGACGAGCCAGTGAGCGTCATCGTCATGCCTTCGGTACTTGCGATTCGTATCCATAGAGAACTCTCCATGTTATTGGTACAATACTAATATTACAACATAAAACATATAAAGTCAAGTAACCTAAGAAAACAAAAATCCCCGCAAATGTTTTACTTGCAGGGACTAGTCGTCGTCTAAGCGACGGAAAATGATGGTGAGGAGGATATTTATTGCCATAAAAATAAAAAATCCTTTGATGATGAGCAGTGCCCAATCTGGCGCGGACACAGTAACCTCCTTATTCTTGAAAGGCTGTTTCGTTGTTTTCTTCGTCATCGTCTCCGCACTCGTGCTTTGTGTGCGAGGCGACAAACCACGTCATGGCACCCAAGCTAACGAAACAAAAAAGAGCTATACCTCCTGCCACAAGGAGAACAGTGTCGATACCCATGGTAGATTTTCCTTTTTTGATTAAGGTTTTGCTCGAGAGGTTTTTACATCTTCGCCGATTCTAGCAAAAGAGTACGGTAAATGCTACCCTCGATGTTCGAACGCATTCTTGAAGGTATTTTTATCAACGTACTCAAGTTCTAATCCGCTTGAGAGCCCACGTGCAAGGGTTGAAAGTTTTACCTTACCAATACCAACGATTTGCTTAACCGTTTTCTCAACATATTCACGTGTGACATCCCCATTATCCGTTACTGGGAGAGCAAAGATAATCTCTTCAATATCATTGTTGGAAATTTTTTGGTGGAGCATGGCCACAAGTTCACGAATGCGAATAAGTTCGGACGGTTTTTCTGTAAGTGGGGGAATGAGGCCACCTAAGATGAAATAGATACCTGCGTACGATGCTGTTTTTTCAATTGCATCTAAGTCAAGCTCTTTTTCAATAATCATGACTGTTTTTCTGTTACGGGTTTCATCTTTACAGATAGAGCAGGTTGCATCCTGTACCGCAGATTTGTCACCGAAGTAACGAAAACATACATCACACTGCCGTCCGGTAAATTTTAATTCTTCAAGTGCAGAAATAAGTTGTTCTTTGAAGTGTGAATGTTCGCGTAGAAGATAGTACACAAAGCGCTTGGCTTGTTTTGGACCAATACCAGGGAAGCGCATAAAAAGTTCTGTAAGTCGCTCGGTTGCGTTCATAGAAATTAAAACTCAGGAATATCCATGCCTGGCATGACGAAGTCACCAAATTCACTTTTTTCAATTGGAACGAAACTAGTCTTTTTGTCATCAAAGTAAAGTTGGACAATGCCCGTTGGTCCGTTTCTGTGTTTTTCTATCAAGATTTCAACAATATTTTTCTTTTCTGTATTTTCGCCATACTTGTCTTCACGGTGAATAAACATAACCACGTCCGCATCTTGTTCGATGGACCCTGAATCACGAAGGTCAGAAAGCCTAGGACGACCACCACGAGACTCAACCGCGCGAGAAAGCTGGGAAAGAGCAATCACAGGAACATTAAATTCTTTGGCAAGACCTTTAAGTGATCGAGAAATTTCTGTCACCTGATTTACCATGTTGTCATAGGTGCGAGAGGTGGCCATGAGTTGGAGGTAGTCGACAATAACAAGACCGATTGGTTTTTCAGAATTGATACGACGAAGCATGCTTCGCATGTTAAGGACGGTGTTTGCGGGAGTATCATCAATGAAGAGGGGCGCTTTCATGAGTTCGTGCATGCCTTGTTGGAGACGTTCGAATTCATCGTCAAGTGAAAGTTTAGAAGTACGAAGTTTCCACCCATCAACTTGTGATTGTGCAGAGAGAAGACGGTCAACCAGTTGTTCCTTACCCATTTCAAGAGAGAAAACCGCAGTTGGAACACCAGATTTAACGGCGGCGTTGCGCGCAAAATCAAGCGCAAGAGATGATTTACCGACGGAAGGACGAGCGGCGAGAATGATGAGATCTGATTTTTGAAATCCAGAGAGCTTGTTATCGAGTTCCTTAAATCCAGAAGGTACCCCACGAAGCTCACCTTGGTTTTCTGAAAGTTTTTCAATACGTTCCCACGTTTCTTCAACCATTTCATGCATCGGAATGAGTCGTGCTGAGTTTCCGCCTTGCGTTGTAATCTCGTATACTTTTCGTTCTGCCTCTTCGAGAATTATTTCAACATCTTCTGCTTCGTCGTAGGCAGTTTCTGCAATGTGTGTGCTTGCTTCAATTAAACGACGAAGGAGTTCTTTCTTACGAACAATCGCTGCGTAGTATTTGATGTTTGCAGAAGAACCAACAAGCCCTAAAAGTTCGGAAAGATATGGCGCACCACCTATTTGGTCAAATTCCTTTTTTGCACGAAGCTCCGCAGAAACGGTGAGGAGATCAACGGGTTCTTTACGATTAACAAGGTCGTGAATTGCTTCAAAAATAATTTGATGTTTGTTTGCGTAGAAACTAGATGCCTTGATGGTGTCTGAAATTTCAAAGAGCGCTTCACCGGAAAGAAGAAGAGAACCAAGGAGAGCTTTTTCAGATTCCAAGTCTTGTGGAGGAACGCGTGGCCCGCGAAGGGGATCCTGACCAGTAAAAGGAGAAGGTTGTGGCTTCCTGTTTTCATATCTGCCATCTCGTTTGTTCTTTTTATTTCCGTCCTGGGATAGTTTGTTAAGAGGAATCATGTGTAGTTAGTTTACTTGAAGGGGAGGCCTTGTGGCAATTGAAATTTTATCGTCTTCTGTGGGGACGGTGGGGACAAGGGGTAGGGGCTAGTTGTTAGGGGCTAGGTTTTAGAAAACACGGGAAAGTTGTAGAAAAAATAGGGGGTTGACAAAAACGATGTGAGTGCTATACTGTTATAGCGTAACAACGCGACCCCCGGGTTGCCTGTTAGGTGCAAGATGCACCGAAACAGGACGAAGACCCGGGGGTCTTTTCTTTTTTTGCTTTTTTATTTTGTCTCTAGTTCCTGTCCGTTTGGGGTATCTTTGACAACAAATCCGTGATTTGCAATTTCATTTCTCAAGCGGTCAGATTCTGCAAAATTTTTATTGATACGCGCTTTATCTCTTTCTTCGAGTAATTTTTTTACTTCATCGGAAACATGTAATTCAAGTCTGGTTGCGTTTTTAAGGCCAAGTCCAAGTACTTCGTCAAAGTAGAGGATAGTTGCATATTTATCGGTGGCGGAAACACCATAATCTTTCATAAGCGTCCAAATGAGAGCAATTGCTTGTGGTGTGTTTACATCATCCCCAATCATGCGTTTGAAGTCTGCTTTATATTTTTCTGATATTGTTCCGGTTGTTTCTTTGTAATGTGCGCACCAAGAAAAGAGTTTGTTGTATGCTTCTTGGGATCCACGAAGCGATTCAAATGAGAAACTAATTTCTGAGCGGTAATGTGTTGTGAGTAGGTAGTAGCGATACGCAAGTGGATTTATTTTTTCATTAATGAGGGTTTGTAGTCGCAAGAAATCACCGGACGACTTTGCCATTTTGCCATCTTTGTCATTTAGGAAGTTTACATGCATCCAGTAGTTTACATACGTTTCGTTGTGTGCTCCTTCGCTTTGTGCAATTTCGTTGGTGTGGTGAACGGGAATGTGGTCAATCCCTCCTGTGTGAATGTCAAAATGTTTCCCTAAATATTTTTCTGACATGGCAGAACACTCAATGTGCCAACCAGGGAAACCTTTACCCCAGGGTGAATCCCATTCCATGTGGCGTACCGTTTCTTTTGGTGAAAATTTCCAAAGCGCAAAATCGGTAATATTTTTCTTCTCAGTATTTTCTTCGATACGGGCACCAGATTGCAATCCTTCAATATCTAGTTTTGCTAAATCAGTGTAGCGGGGGAATTTCGAAGTGTCAAAGTAGATACCGTCACTTGTTTTATAGGTGAACCCTTTTTCCTCAAGTGTTTTTATAAGAGTAATTTGTTCGGGGATATTTTCTGTTGCACGCGGAAAAAGGTACGCGTCTCGTGGAATATTGAGTGCATCTAAATCAACAAAGAAAGCATCGGTGTAGAATTTTGCAATATCCCAAGCGGTTTTTCCTTCTCGTTTTGCACCTGTTTCAAGCTTGTCTTCCCCCATGTCGCCATCGCCGACTAAGTGACCAACATCAGTGATGTTGATGACATGTTTTACCGAAAATCCAGACTGAACGAACATTCTACGAAGCACATCTGCAAACACATAGGCGCGCAAATTGCCAATGTGAGCATAGTGATAAACAGTGGGGCCACATGAATAAATGGAAACACCACCTTCATGAATAGGCACAAATGCTTCTTGTTGTCGCGTTTTTGTATTGTAGAGAAATATGTCCGACATACGGTAGGTATTGTTACGAGTTATCCATTGTATAGTAACACATTCATCGCTATACTGGGTAAACAATAATTATGAATACTGTCGTTACAAAATTTTTAAAGTGGAGCATTTTTGTCGGATTAGCTTTTGGATTGTTTGGGACCGGGGTCTTGTTCGGTTCAGCAATCAATGCTTCCTATTTTTCAGGTAGTAACCCGACGGGAACAACCTTTGCAGTTGATGGAAAAATCGATAGCACACTCCTTAGTAAAGTAAAAGAGACACTTGACCAAAAATTTATTTCTTGGAAAGCATCAACAACAAAACCAACGGATAAGGATTTTGAATATGGGATGATTCGAGGATACGTTGAAGCGCTTAAAGATCCATATACCGTATTTATGCCTCCTGTTGCGGCAAAGACATTTACGGAGAACGTTAAGGGTTCATTTGGTGGTGTTGGTATGAATGTCGGCATGCGTGATGGTAACATTGTCGTCATTGCTCCTCTTAAAGATTCTCCAGCAATGAAAGCAGGTATCTTAGCAGGCGATATAATTGCAAAAGTTAACGGAACTTCAACCATTGGCATTTCATCCGATGAAGCAGTTAACATGATTCGAGGAGAAATTGGTAAACCAGTGACCATCACGGTACTTCATCCAAATGCTAAAGAAACGACCGACATTACGATTGTGCGTGAGGAAATAAAGATTCCAACAATTGATACAGAAACAAAAGACGGCGTTTTTGTTATCCACCTCTATAATTTCTCTGCAGAATCCCCACAGCTTTTCCAAGAGGCACTTAACAAGTTCCTTGAATCAAAAGTGAATCGTTTGGTTATTGATGTTCGTGGAAATCCAGGGGGATATCTTGATGCGTCAGTCTCTATGGCAAGCTTCTTCCTTCCTCAAGGAGCGCTCGTTGTTGCGGAAAAGCAGGGACAGAAAGAGTTAGAGGTCAATCACCGAAGTGCTGGGTACTCAGGACTTCCAAAGGATATCAAAGTTGTTGTTTTGGTTGATGGAGGATCTGCGTCTGCGTCAGAAATTTTAGCGGGTGCTTTAAAGGATCATGGTGTTGCAAAAGTTGTTGGTGTAAAAACATTCGGTAAGGGTTCTGTTCAAGAAATGGTCAATTTTGAAGATGGCTCTGCACTTAAGGTAACCATTGCAAAGTGGTACACACCAGCAGGAGTTTCAATTTCACTTCACGGTATCACGCCGGACGTGGAAGCAGTCGCAACGACAACCGTTAAAGACAAGAAGGGTGTCTTGGTTGACACACAGTTACAAAAGGCAATTGAGGTAGTGAAAGCAATGAAGTAAGATACTTACACTAACAAAGCGTGACCGAAGGTCACGCTTTGTGTTTTGGGAAAAGTTTTAGTAGTATAGACATGTATGAAAGTAATTCTTCTTAAAGACACTGCCCGCTTGGGACTTCGTGGACAGGTAAAGGATGTGGCGGATAGTTACGCAGTAAATGTGCTTATTCCAAAAGGTCTCGTTGTACAGGCAACACCAAGTGAACTTGCTAAGTGGAAACAAAAAGAAGACTCCACAAAATTCAAAAAAGAAATAGCATCAAATACATTTGTCCAGCTTGTGGATGCTTTGAGAAAAACAATAGTAGAAGTTTCTGGTCACAAACATGATGAGAAGGGACAGTTGTTTGCTCAAGTGAAAGAACATGAAATTGCGGATGCCATCTATAAAACGGTAAAGCTTTCGATTGATCCAAAACAAATTCTTATTGAGCATCCAATTAAGCACATTGGCGAGCACATGATCACCCTAAAACAAGGGGAGCGTCACGAGCGAGTATCGATTACTATTGTAGATTAAAATAAAAAACCTCTCGAGTTCTCGAGAGGTTTTTTATTTGGAAGGTGTTACTTAGGGATAACGTTTGCAATCTTCTTACGCTTCGTTGTGCCGTCTAAGTGCTTCATGCGACGTTCTGAGAAAGAGACAACGCCATTTTTGAGTGCAAAAAGTGTGTGGTCCTTACCCATCCCAACATTCTTGCCAGGAGCGATTTTTGTTCCACGCTGGCGCACGATGATGTTGCCTGCGACTGCAGTTTCTCCAGCGTAAAGCTTAGTACCAAGGTACTTTGGCTTACTGTCTGTTAGGTTTTTTGCCGAACCGGCGGCTTTTCTTGTTGCCATAGCGTATACTAACTAATAAGTAATATGGGGCACAGTATACAAGAATTATTGAAAAAAATCAATAGCGCGATAACTTTTCTTGATGTCTTAAGTTTGGCGATTACCACACTTATAATTATTGTTTGTAGTTGGTATATTGTGCACACGATTTCAAAAAATAACCTTCCAATCACGTACGTTTCTGGCGCACATCAGAATGTTGTTGTAGAGGGCGACACAAGGCCATTTGGGAGCGTTTCTGGCACAACGTATACATTTTCTTGGTGTCAGGGTGCGGGCGCAATTCTTCCGAAAAATAAGATATATTTTACAAGTGAAGAGGAAGCAAAAATCTCAGGTAGAACACTCTCAAAACTCTGTGCAAGGTAAAAAATAAATAAAAAAAAGGGACCGGCGAAAGGGGACTAACGCCGGCCCGGAACATGTTCTGCACTAGCTCAGGGAGGAGAAGCTAGGAACCCCAGGGGTCCGATGCAGTACAAGGGAGTATGCGACGATGGCAACCGCGAAGTTGAACACTGCCGCACAGGAACCTCCAAGGTTATATTATACACAAAAAATGTAAACCTGTCAAGAAAACCTTTTTTAAGGCGTTATCCACTGTACGTTCATCTAAGGGCGTGTCTATACTGTATATATATGGCAAAAGAAGAAAAATTTCATCGAAAAGAAAAGAAGAAACCAAAGAAGGTAAAGTAGTAAACAAATACAATGTAGAAAAATTCGTCTTGTAGACGAATTTTTTGTTTGAGATAATTTGCTACAATAGGAAGTATGAAACTTACCCCTCGATTGCAACACGCAATTAATCTCTCCTCATCGCTTCATCGTAATCAAACACGAAGGGATAGTGGCAAAACCCCGTATGTGTCGCATCTCTATTCTGTAATGTTTTTGGTCTCTGAGGTAACAAATGACGAAAACACACTTATTGGAGCACTCATGCATGATTCCCTTGAAGATGTACCAGATTTTACTGAAAGTATGCTACGAGAAGAATTTGGCGAAGATGTGCTTGATATTGTTTCGCATGTGACCGAGCCATATTTACCCGGGGAGGAAGCGTCAAAGCAAATGCAGTGGCTTGTGCGTAAAGAGGCATATCTAAAGAATGTAAGTGAAGGCAACACAAAAAGCGCGCTTATTTGCTGTGCGGATAAGCTTCATAATTTGACATCACTTATGTATGATTACAAACGAGAAGGTGACGACTTCTTGAAATATTTTCATGGAAGCATGAAGAATCAATTATATTTTTATACACTTGTTCTTCAAACATTGGAAAAAAAATTACCAAGTGACAATGTGCTCCTTGTTCGTTTGAAACAGGTTTATGATGAGGCGGATGAACTTTTTAAAAATCATGACTAACGCAAAACCACTTGTCACTTTTGAAGAAAGATACAAGGCGCTTAACAAGGAACAAAAGCGTGCGGTTGATACAACAGAAGGTCCTGTGCTTGTCGTTGCTGGGCCCGGGACTGGAAAGACAGAACTCATCTCACTTCGTGTTGGAAAAATTTTAAAAAATGGTACCGCAAACGCAAACAGCATTCTTTGTCTTACCTTTACGGAAACCGCAGCAACAAACATGCGCGACCGTTTGGAGAAATTAATCGGACCGGACGCATTTCGTGTCGCTATTTACACTTTCCATGGTTTTTGTACAGAAGTAATGGGGAAGTACCCAGAGTATTTTTATAATGCGTCTCGCATGCGTCCAGCGAGTGAACTTATGCAAAGTGAAATTTTGGAAGGAATTTTTGCGCGATTGCCTCATAAGCATCCACTCGGTGCATATCACCCAGAGATGGGGTACAGCTATTTGAAAGAAGCGCAATCGAAAATTAAAGATATTAAAAAAGGAGGATTGACGCCTGTACGGTTTAAAGAACTTATTGAAGAGAATAAGAAAACATTTGTTGCTCTTAATATTCTCGTTGCAGAATATGTTCCAGAAAGAATTGATAAAGAATCATTTGTGGCATTTGAGTCACTTCATACAAAGCTTATTGCGGAGGGGACACTTTTAGCTCGCGCTTTTGCTGGAACATTGCGATTGGCTCTTGAGGGTGCAAGCGAAGAAGGAAAAAATGCCCCACTTTCCGCATGGAAAGCAAAGTACACAGGAAAAGATGAGGACGGCAGGCGTGTCTGGAAAGACAGTTTAATTACAGAGAAATTGCTCGCACTTGCAGATGTGTATAAGGTATATCAAGAAGAATTGTATAGACGAGGACACTTCGATTACGAGGATATGATTATTGAAGTTGTGGAAGCGCTGAAGACTAACACCATCTTGCGAAGCGAACTTGAAGAACAGTATCAATACATTATGGTAGATGAATTTCAAGATACGAACAACGCTCAGTTGTCACTTGTAAAAGCAATTTCTTCAAGTGAGGTACACGAAGGACACCCAAATGTGTGTGTGGTTGGGGATGACGACCAGGCGGTGTATAAGTTTCAAGGTGCGGAGATTTCTAACATTTTATCTTTTGAACAATTGTATAAGGATGTAACAAAAATTGTTTTGGTTGAAAATTATCGCTCAACGCAACAGGTGCTTGATTTTGCACGAAGTATTGTTACGCAAGGGGTTGAGCGTCTTGAACGATTAGATAAAACAATTCGTAAAGATCTCGTTGCAAAAAATAAAGAACTCGCAAAAGGCAATATCGTCATTAATGAATTTGGAACCGAAGAAGACGAGTATGTATTTGTTGCTGAAGAAGTAAAAAAGAAATTAGATGACGGAGAGAAAGCAAGTGAGATAGCAATTATTGCTCGCGAACACAAACAATTGCGCGCGGTATTACCATACTTGGACGCACTTTCTGTTTCCTATACGTATGTGCGTGAGGAAAATGTGTTTGACGAACCGCATGTGCGTGAGCTTATTATGTTATGCCGTTTTTTAGGGTCTACTCTTGATGAGAGGTTTCAAGAAGAAGGATTGTTGCCTGAGATTCTCTCATTTCCTTTTTGGGGATTAGATAGAGTGTCTGTTTGGGGGATTGCAGAAGAAGCACGAGCAAAAAACATGTCTTGGCTTTCAGCAATGAAGGATTCTCAGGATAAGCGTATTGTAAGCATCGCTTCATTTTTGATTGAACTGGGTGTCTTGGCGCAAACGGTTCCACTTGAAATAATCTTAGACACGTTAATTGGCGCAAGAGATATGCCACAGGTGACCGACGACGAACACGATGATATGTACGAAGGAAAAGAGCATCTTGCACTTACAAGTGGTTTTGTTTCGCCGTACAAGGAATTTTATTTTGGTCAGGAAGTATACAAAAAAAACCCAAGCACATACATCAACTTTCTTTCATCGTTATCGGTATTCGTAAAAGCACTGCGCGAGTATAAGGATGGCGAAATGTTGAAAGCGTCCGATGTTGGCACATTTGTTGATATGCATGTGGATTATCGTATTCCGCTTATTAATAACACGCCGTTTGCTCACAACGAGGATGCGGTGTCACTTCTTACTTCCCACGGCGCCAAAGGGCTTGAATTTGCCTGCGTGTTTGTTGTTTCAGTAAATGACGATATTTGGGCAGGAAGAGCGAAAGGAAACAAACTTTCGTTTCCAGTAAACCTTCCACTATCGCAAACGCCAGATGACGAAGATGATTTCATTCGTCTTTTTTATGTGGCTCTTACTCGTGCACGCCATACACTTTGTATTACCCATCACACAAGTCCATTTCGATTTTTGCTTCACAAAGATGTACCAGTTAAATCTATGCAGGGATCCGTTTCTCAATCAGAATTACTCGCGACAGGGCTTAAGGTGTACCATGTACCACCATTTGCACATAACGAAAAAGCACTTCTTAAAAAATTGCTCGATGGATACAAATTGTCACCTACGCATTTGAATAATTTTCTGGATATTGTAAACGGTGGCCCGATGAAATTTTTGGAACAGAATCTACTTCGTTTTCCACAAGCAAAAACTAAATCAAGTGTTTACGGAACAGCCATTCACAAGGCACTTGAAGATTTGTACAAACAAACAAAACAAACAGGCACCATTCCGCCACTCTCGTTTGTACTTTTGTCCTTTGAAAAGGAACTTAAACGAGGGCGTTTGATTGACTATGAAGAAGAGCAACAGAAGAAGCGCGGAGAGGATGTGCTTACAAGATATTACAAGGAACACGCAAAGAATATTGATGCGAAAACAATTGTAGAACTCGACTTTTCTAAACAAGGAGTGGTGATTGATGGGGCACAGGTGACAGGGAAAATCGATAAAGTACTAGAGAGAGAGGATGGGTCGTGGAGTGTCGTTGATATAAAGACTGGCAAGGGCTTAGATGCATGGGATGAAAAGGGAACAGCCTATGAAAAAATAAAACTTCATAAATACAAGCATCAGCTTATGATGTATAAATTACTTGTTGAGCATGCGCGTGACTACAGCAAGCACACGGTTACAAATGGTACGCTTGAATTTGTTGAAGAAGACGTTGATGAAAAAACAATGACACTTAGTCTTTTGTTCGACACCAAGGAAATGAAAGAGGAGTTGGAACAGTTTAAGCAACTTCTTTCTGTGGTGTATGAAAAAATTATGAATCTTGATTTTCCCGATACTTCATCGTATCCACAGAATCTTGATGGGATACTTGCATTTGAAAAAGATTTACTAGAGGGAAGAGTGTAAAGGCAGTGAAAGATAAAAGGGAGCACAACGAGATGTGTTGTGCTCCCTCGGGAAAGGGCCGTGAGGCGGTTACCTCGCGAGCTCGAACATCACTTCGAAGAAGGGGGCGAGGTTTTCGTGCCCCTGAAGGACGATGACGGGGTGCCCTTCCTTGTCGAACTTCTTGAGCGCGACGGTGTGCGGCCCGCGACCGATCTTGCAGATGTCGTCGTTGCCGCAGTCGCTGATCTCGAGCCGGGCGTCCCAGGTCTTCTGGCAGAAGACGACCGAATCGCCGTGCTTGAAGCCAGATGACGGGTACTGGTGGCAGAAAGTGCCTTGTTCGGCAGTTTTGTTCACTGTTCCTCCTGGTGTCGTTTGTTTCTCTAAATCCCGTATTTCACGGGGCCTTCGGATACTCTACACACAACAAGAATTATTGTCAAAAGAAAAAAACCGCCGGTGTCATCTGCTTCTGGTTGCAGAACTATTCGGCGGTGCGCACGGGGTGTGTGCGTCTTTGTGTTAATTTCCAGACTTAGGAATATGGCATGGGGCAAGCGGGGTTTGATTGCCACTGCCCCATGGGTGTCACCGCGTGTACATCGTTTCTCGACCTATCATCTGTTCGGGGCAGAAAACCAGGTCGCGAGTGCACACGAAGCTTCACACACAATCACTATTACAAAAAAAAGATAGCTTTGCAAGTAGGTGGTATACTTTTACTAATCATGCCTGATAAATATAGTGCAATATGGGTTTCTCACTCTTCCATGGGGGATTTTTTGAAGTGTCCGCGTTTGTATTATTTGCATAATGTCTACAAAGACCCAACAACAAAACGAAAGATAAATATTGTGAGCCCCGCACTTTCACTTGGGATTACGGTGCATCAGGTGCTTGAAGGATTGGGAGATTTTCCTGCAGAGGAACGAATGAAGCGAGACTTACTTTCAGATTTTGAAAAAGCATGGGAAAACGTAGCTGGCGAAAAAGGGGGATTTCAAAGTGATGAGGAAGAAAAAGAGTATAAAGAGCGCGGTGTAGCAATGCTTACCAATGTACAACACGATCCACGATTCTTGGTAAACAAAAGAATTAAGTTGCCACGTGGAGAGATGAACCCAAATTTCTATTTAAGCGAAGAGGACAATATTATTTTAAATGGCCAAGTGGATTGGCTTGAGTATTTGCCAGATGATACGCTCCACATTGTTGACTTTAAGACCGGGAAAAATGAGGAAACAGATGGTTCGCTTCAGTTGCCGATTTATTTGCTTCTATGTAATGCGCTTCAAAAGAGAAAGGTGTCACGTGCGTCATATTGGTATTTGGAGGCAGATAAACTCGTTGAAAAAGAATTACCAGATTTAGAAACCGCACACCGTGATGTGCTAGAGGTTGCTCTTCGTGTAAAAGAAGCTCGAGAAAAAGGGGAATACCCTTGTTCGAAAGGAGAGCTTGGATGTTTTGGTTGTCGGCCATTTGAAATGATTGTGAGTAAAGACTCAAAAGCGAAATATCTTGGCGTTGGTGGATTCAATCAAGATATGTACATGATTAAAAATAGTGTAGACTAGTACGATTATGTTAATTGATGTACGCACCGAAGACGAATTCAACGCTGGTCACCTAGATAATGCAGTTAATATTCCTGTACAGATTATTGTAAAGGCGGTTATTCCTATACCAAAAGATAGTGGTATTGAACTTTATTGTCGTTCTGGGAGCAGAGCAAGAATGGCACAAATGATCCTAAACCACAGGGGGTATACCAATGTTTCGCTCTTAAACGGAACAGGGGCTATAGAGTAGGGGTGTGATTTACGGGCTTTTGTAAAAACTGTACAGCGGTATACTTAAAGGTGTGAGGTTTTTCTTTATACGTCTAATCTTATTATATGGAAGTACCAGTACATCGTTCTTCGCTTGCGCAATTCTTTTTTTATAACACCGATTCAGCGTGGTTTTGGCTTATCATTCGTCTCTATGTTGGGTATGAGTGGCTCATGGCTGGATGGGGAAAGCTTGGTTCTCCTGCATGGACAGGCGACAATGCAGGAACCGCGGTTACCGGTTTTTTAAAGGGCGCACTTACAAAAACAACAGGAGATCACCCAGATGTTTCTATGTGGTATGCGTGGTTTGTTGAAACCGTTGCACTTCCAAATGCAACACTGTTCTCATACCTTGTAACATACGGTGAGATTTTAGTTGGAGTTGCCCTCATTGTTGGTTTCTTGGTTGGTATTGCGGCATTCTTTGGGGCTGTGATGAATTTCAGTTTTTTGTTTGCGGGTACGGTAAGTGTTAATCCAGAACTTCTCCTTCTTCAAATTTTCCTCATTCTCGCGTGGCGAGTAGCTGGATGGTATGGAGCAGACCAGAAAGCACTTCCTTTTCTCCGTCGGCGTTCGCAATAAGTAAGATATAAAAACACAGACATTTTTGTCTGTGTTTTTATATTCATAAGAAACGAGTACTGTATACTTAGTCTTTATATATATATATATATATGCTTACGAAATCAAAAAAAGTGATAGTAAATGACACAATGCAAAAAAAGTATTCGTATTTACTTGTCGAACCAGTAGGGAAAAATTTTGACCCGCTTTTTCGTCCAGATTTGACGCCGAAGGAAATGCTTGAACTTGGTGTGTTTGGTGGAAGGTATATGACTGATTGCAAAAAAGAATTTCCGAGGAGTTGGTTTACGAAAGCAAAGCTCTCACCCGATAAGAAAAATCCAAAACTTAATTTTTTTAAAGTGGATGCAAGTCAACCACTTTCTGTCTGGAAAGAAAAGGGGTGGATATACAAAGATGACCCACGAGGGTGGTTTCAATGGTACTGTCGCTACTACATGGGCAGGCGAATTCCAAAAGAAGACGAGCGACAAATTAAACGTCATCGCGCCATGGTACGTCATGTGATGCAGATACGAAACAAATGTCGAAGAGGCGACGTCTCGTGTAACACACGTCAACGACAAGCGCTTCTTCATTGGGGCTACGATTCAAGAAAAATGTAATATAAAAAGCAAGACCCTAAGGTCTGCTTTTCTTCGCGGTTTCCATCTTCGCGATTAGGAGGTCACCGAAGAGCTGTTCGTACGTGTAGCGAACACTTCCATCCTCGGAGCGATAGGTGCCGTCGCCGTTGTCTCGGATAAGAACCTCATTGCAAACGACGATAACAGGCCTCTTTTCATGCTTCATGTAGCGCTTCCCGATGAGTCCAGTATTAGCTGACTCTTTCCGGGAAGAAAAGAACAGATCAAGAAGTCCCATTGCAATTCCTTTTGTTGGTGACTTTGATTCCCTTAAACTGTACACCCAAGAAAAGATAAGGTCAATTTTATTATTATCATGCATGGTAGAATATGGAGGTATATGAAAAAAATTCACATCTTCTTAGTCATTGTTGTGGTTTTTGTTGCGGGTACTCTTCTCGGGTATTTTTTTACGGTTAATACACCTTCTCGTAATGAAACATATACAAATACTGAAAACCTTGACCTTATTCGTATTACATCTCCACTTCGAAATGCTACTGTCACAAATCAGTTTGTGGTAGAAGGGGAAGCTCGAGGGTACTGGTATTTTGAAGCATCTTTTCCTGTCAAGGTTTTTGATGCAAACGGGGAACTTCTTGGAACGTCAATTGCGCAAGCACAAGGGGATTGGATGACGGAAAATTTTGTACCATTTTCATCAATACTCTCTTTTTCTCCTCCAAGCACGGATACAGGCACACTTGTGTTTATCAAAGACAACCCATCAGGCCTTCCAGAAAATGATATGTCAGTTCGTATTCCTGTGTTGTTTGATATCTCTCAAAACCCAAAGCGCAAAGTGCTTTTGTACTACTACAAAGGATCGCAAGATATGGATGAGCAGGGGAGTATAGAATGTTCTTCAAAGGGGATGGTTGCCGTGGAGCGTACGATGCCGGTAACCATGTCACCAATTCAAAACACGCTCGCTATACTACTTAAGGGTGAGCTTACAGATGATGAAAAAAGTAGAGGGATTACAACACAATTTCCACTTGAAGGCGTATCGATACAAGATATTTCTTTTATTGACGGGAAACTAGTACTTACCTTTAATGACCCACAATTTAAAACAAGTGGAGGGGCGTGCCGTGCAAATATTTTGCGTATGCAGATTGAAAAAACAGTTAAGCAGTTTGAGACCGTAAAAAGTGTGCTGTTGAAACCTAATGAGGCGTTTCAGCCGTAAGTGGTGGTCTGTGTGGATTGTGTTGCAAAAGGGTCATTTTTTCGGTATGATATTCCAGTGGATTCCGCGATAGCTCAGCGGTAGAGCAGCGCGCTGTTAACGCGTTGGTCGTAGGTTCGATCCCTACTCGCGGAGCATTAAAAGTAAAA
>JAUPVR010000014.1 GCA_030916895.1 Patescibacteria group bacterium | reverse complement strand
TCTTCACCCCTGGAGAAAAAAGAAACCTTTTTGAGTTTGAACAATAAACCTACTGTCCTGCACCAAGTGACTTGATGAGCATATCGCCAAACGTTTTGACGCTGTCATCTTCATACATTGAAAGCACGACAACATTTTCATGACCAGTGACTGATTTCAATTCTTTATACTTCTTTTCTCTCTCTTTTTTATCTAATGTGTCGGCTTTTGAGAGAACAACTATTTCCTTACGCGTAAGAAGTTCTTCATTATACTTAGCAAGCTCATTTCGAATAGTGCGATACGCCTCTTGTGTGTCGTCATTTTCTGCTGACACTAAATGAACGAGCATTTTTGTGCGAGTGATATGACGCAAAAATTTATGACCCAACCCTTTTCCTTCACTTGCACCTTCGATGAGTCCTGGAATATCAGCAAGTACGTAGCCAAAGTATGCACCCAAGTTCGGCTCAAGCGTTGTAAACGCATAATCACCAACCTTTGCACCTGCGCGAGTAAGCGCATTAAGAAGAGAAGATTTCCCAGCATTTGGAAGGCCGATTAAACCAACATCTGCAATCAAACGAAGTTCAATATCAAATGTTGCGAACTCACCCCGTTCACCTTTTGTGTATTCCATCGGTGCACGATTTGTTGATGTCTTAAAATTTTCATTCCCAAGACCACCCTTTCCACCGCGAAGTACAAGAATTTCTTTTCCCTCCTCCATACACTCATAGGTTGTGTCGTATTCTCGATTATGAATTACTGCACCAACTGGCACATTCAAGTACAAATCTTCTGCACCTTTCCCGTGCATGCTTCTTTTTTTACCTGATTCACCGCTTTGTGCTTCCCATTCTATTTTATGACTATACAGTGAAAGAGCCTGAATATCGCGCACAACTCGAAAGTAGACATCACCACCATTTCCACCATCCCCACCAGCAGGACCACCATAAGGAATACCCTTCTCACGACGCCAACGAACAACGCCGTCCCCGCCTTTTCCTGCTTTTACTGTAAGTGTAATATGGTCGATTAACATAAGTTGTAATTCTACCACAAAATTCTTGTTTTGTCTAATATTTCCGGCTTGACGCGCCCTTTTGTTTGGAATAGGATTAGGGTATGAAAAAGATATTTTTGGTCGCAAGTTTCGCCACAACATTATTTGTAATGGGTCTTGGTGTTGCTTCTGCACAAACGTATAACTACGGATATCCTGTAAGTGGCTACGGATATGGAAATACTGGAAATAATTGTGCGTACACGACTTGGTACAACTACGATTGTAACTACCAATACGGGCAATACGGAAATAACTACAATACGTATGGATACAACCCATACTACAATGTGTACCAAAATGCACCGTATTCAAATTCATACCAATACACTGAAGGTTGCTACGTCTACAACTACGACAGGTACACGGGGATTACCTCTCTTGTTGGTTCTACCTGCCAAACAAATAGTTATTACAACAATAATTACAATAATAATTATAACTACAACTATAACAATGGGTACAACTACCACCCTCGCTACGGTACCTACTTTTACTCAAATGGTACATGGGGATACGGTGACTACAATAATCGCAATACCTACAATCTAAACGGAAGTTGTTTCTGGCTAAACGGCCAATATGCGTGCTATTAAATCAAGCAAGTAGTAAAAAGTAAATAAAGGAGGGTCGCCTATGGCGACCCTCCTTTATTTTTTCCTTCTTTTACTTAATGCTTTTTGTTTGAGTTAGTAGTTTCTCAAGCGCTCAGCCTTCTCATGGCTTCGTATCTTATCATGAACCTTTGCTTCAATTTGTCGAATACGTTCACGTGTGACTCCAAACTCAGCCCCTACTTCTTCAAGGGTATGCATAACACCATCGTATTCTCCTAAACCATTTCGCATTTCAACAATCTTACGCTCTTTTGGTGAAAGGTCATTTAGAATCTCATTGATCTGATCCGCCAGAATTCGATGGGATGCCTCTGAATCAGGAGATAAAATCTTATCATCAGGAATAAATTCCCCCAACGTTGATTTATCGTCATCATCCCCAATTGGTTTTTCAAGTGAGATAGTATCTTGATTAATGTTTTCAATAATGTGGATTTTTTCAACATCAACCCCCATTTCAACAGCAACTTCTTCTGCAAGTGGGTCGCGACCCAAATCTTGAGATAACCGACGAAGCACCTGTTTGTACTTAGCAATTGTTTCCACCATGTGTACAGGAATACGAATCGTACGTGACTGATCAGCAAGTGCGCGTGTGATTGCCTGACGAATCCACCAGGTAGCATACGTTGAAAACTTAAATCCTTTTGAGTAATCAAATTTTTCAACTGCCTTAAAAAGACCAAGATTTCCTTCCTGGATAAGATCAAGGAGTGTTAAGTCAGATGACCTGCCGACATACTTCTTAGCAATAGATACCACGAGACGCAAGTTTGCTTTCGCAAGTAATGATGCTGCTTCGGTATCTCCTTTTTCAATACGCTTTGCAAGTTCTCGTTCATTTTCGCCTGAAATAAGTGGATACTGACCTATTTCACGCAAATACATTTGAATACTGTCATGTGTTCCCTCACTCCCTAGTTTGGTAAGATCATCATCCATATCAAGGATGTTCCCACCTTCTAGGATATCAATACCTGATGCACTTATTTTTTCGTACAACTCCTCAAGATAGAGAATATCTGTTTCTATTGTTGGGAAGTACTTAATAATCTCATCATACGTAATGAAACCGCGCTCCTTTCCTTTAGAAAGCAACTCTTCTTCGTTCTGTTCTCGTGTGAGAATCTTTTTTGTTTTTACCTCAGCTTTTGGCTTATTTGGACCGGTTTTAATGGTAAATGCCTTTGGCTTATATTTTGGCTTACTAGCTACCGAGACCTTCTCTGATACCTTGGTAACTTTTTTTACAACTTTCTTTGCATTTGGAGTAGCTTTCTTAGCTACCTTCTTAGACTTTGCTATGACTTTTTTATTTGGTTTCTTCGCAGATGCTTTTTTGAGAGGCGCCTTCTTTTTTGTTGTGGCGACCGGTCTTTTTTTATTTTTTTTGGCTGTGCTTTTGGCTACAGTTTTTTTCTGAACACTCTTTTTTTGTGAAGATCCTTTACCTTTGGCCATATGTATGGTAAGCGAAATTCTACCACACTAAAAACTCGATGTCTAGCGACCTTTCTTGGGGATTGCGGGGATATTACTTTTCTTTATTTTTGAAGCTCTTCGTAAGCTCGTGCATCTCTTTCATAATTTTTTCATGATCAGACCCTTCTTCACGAAGCTTTGCTTGTAAATTTTTTAATTGATCCTTCTTACGCTCATCCTGATAACGCGCAATAAGGTCATGAAAATATTGTTCCTTATCCCCAAGCAATTCTTCTTCTAGTTTAAACATCGTTTCTTCAATGATCGCATCTGGAAACATCGATGTGTCAATGTTAAGAAATTTAATTTCTTTTTCTTTGTTATACAACTTTGCAAACGCAAGTAAATCACGAGAAAATTTTTCAAGCACATGCACCGTAGGGCGCGACACCACTTCCTCATCATCAGGGTACATGACTATTCCCCTTACTAATTCTTCTTGAAGAGATTCTTGTGTGAGGCCTGACTTTTTTGCAATGAGTTTTATAAAATGTGCTTTATCAATAGACGATTGAATTGCTCGAACAAGTGGCAGTACTTCAAGAACAATTTTGCGACCACGCTCTCGGTCATCTTTTTCTTTTTCCATGAGGTGATCAAGGGTCGACTCTACAACATGCTTTTTATTCTTAATTGCCGTAAGCCAAAGCGCGGGATTCTCCATAATTAAATCAGCAGGATCTTTCGTGCCAATATCTCCCACCACATACACATCCAATCCCCCAAGCAAACAAAGAAGTGCGGTCTTTTTAAGTGCGTTTTGCCCAGCGGAATCGGTGTCAAAAGAAAGAATCACTTTGTCACAAAAACGCTTAATTAAATGAATATGTTCATCGGTAAATGCGGTTCCTGATACGGCAACAGTATTGTGTACACCTGCTTGATAACTCATACACAAGTCCATCTGACCCTCAACAACAACTACTTCTTTGGTTTCATTCATTGTCTTTTTTGCGGTGTCATAACCAAACAAGATTTTTGATTTATGGTACAGTGGCGTTTCTGGTGTGTTGACATATTTCCCTTGTGCGACGGTCGGATCAACAAGTGATGGCAAAATTCTTCCAGAATATCCCACCGTTGCACCAGACACATTTCTAATTGGAAACATAATGCGACCACGAAAGCGATCATAAAAACCTTTTTCTGTTTTTATGGCAAGTCCTGCTTGTTCCATTTCTTCAGGTGTATATCCTTTTGATGCGAGAAACGTAAATACATCCCGCCATTCATTTTTTGCATAACCAACATGAAACATTTTTAGTGTTTCTTGCGAAAGACCACGAGACATCAGGTACTCACGCGCTTCTGCGCTATCCTCTAATTTTTTCTCAAAATATTCTGTTGCGTCTTTAAGTAAAGCAATTAATCGTGAATCTTCTTTATTTCTTTGTGAGTCTTTAAGTGATACCCCCGCACGATCAGCTAAAATTTTAAGTGCATCATAAAAAGGGATATTTTCAATTTTTTCTACGAACGTAAAAATATCTCCATGCTCTTGGCACCCAAAACAGTGAAATGATCTTCGTTCCGGTGAAACATAAAAAGACGGTGTTCGCTCATTATGAAATGGGCAACGCGCACGAAACTGATTGCCTGATTTTTCCAAGCGAATATAGGTAGAGACCACGTCCGTAATTGAAAGCACTTCTTTGACTTGGTCTTTTGGTTCCATATAGCCTATTATACCATTTTTGAAAAATCAAAATTTGCAAAAAAAAAGCCGACGCAGGGGTCGGCTTTTTCTGTCCTGGTGAGACGCTCTCAGTGTGGCACCAGGATACAGGAATATCTGGGGTGGTGGCTGTTCGGTGGACGCGCCATGTCCCTTTCGATCTTCTTGCCAGCCGTCTCGCAGGCTTCAGCTGACTTGAACCCCTCCACCTTCTGGGTTGTGATTGAAGCCGCATTGATGAGCGAAATCGAGAAGACCAGAATGAGCGTATACATTTACTTCACCTCTTTGTGTGAGTTTATTCAATATCAATTATAGCATAAAATTATACTTTTGTCAATATAAAAAACCTTTATTTTACAAGCCTAAAACTAAAAGAACGACGCCTACGGCGTCGCTCTTTTATATCCCCCCATTTGCAAATTACTATTTGCTTTTTACTTATTTTCTTCCTTCTCACGCAAACCCGTTCCTGCTGGAATCAAGCGTCCAATGATTACGTTTTCCTTAAGTCCTCGTAGTTCATCTGTTTGTCCGCGAGTTGCAGCGGTAATGAGCACACGAGTGGTATTTTGGAATGACGCTGATGAAAGCCATGAGTCCGTTGAGAGAGCAACATCGGTGATACCCAAAATAAGGTACCTGCCCTTTGCTTCTGTCCCACCTGAAACTTTAATTCTCCTGTTTTCAGAACGGAATGTTGCGACTTCAACAACATCTGATTGAGTGAAGCGTGAATCGCCTGGAGCTGTGATTTTAATACGTCCGAACATTTGCTTGATGATAACCTCAACGTGCTTACGTGAAATTGCAGCACCTTGGAGTTCATACACTTTGTTGATTTCAGAAACAATGTACTCTTCGGTAATTTCCTTACCTGCATGAGTAAAGAGTTCTTCAATATCAGCAGAACCATCTGTCAAAAACTGACCCTTTCTTACGTGTTCACCTGTCTTTACGATAGGCTGACGACGGTAAGGAATGGTGTACTCAACACGCTTACCAGTTTTGTTTCCCTTTGCATCATCATCTGTTGCAAGGACAAGAATCTTTTCTTTTCCTTCTTCACGAATTGCAACCACTTCTCCAGAATCGTGAGCGATAATCGCAGGATTCTTCGGTGCACGACGTTCAAAGATTTCTTCAACACGAGGAAGACCTTGTGTAATGTCAGTACCTGCCACACCTCCGGCATGGAATGTACGCATGGTTAGCTGTGTTCCTGGTTCACCGATGGCTTGTGCAGCAACAATTCCCACCGCTTCTCCCAAGTCAACCTTCTTGTTACGACCCATGTCGAGTCCGTAACACTTCTGACAAATACCGTGAAGTGATTCACACATAAGTGGTGAGAACACTCTTACTTCTGTAGCTCCCGCTTTTTCAATGGTTACAGCATCGTCTTTTGTTACGAGGTGATTTTTCTTAAATACAACAGAACCGTCAACAACAATATCTTCTGCGAGCACACGACCACGAACAGCTTTTGAAATTGGAACAATAATGCCGAGCGCATTTTCTGTGCGAACAACTTTACTTTCCTTTGTTCCACAATCAAGTTCTGTAATAATTGCATCCTGTGCCACATCCACGAGGCGTCGTGTAAGGTATCCGGCCTGCGCTGTTTTAAGTGCGGTGTCAGAGTTACCTTTACGAGCACCGTAAGTAGTAATGAAGTACTCAAGCGGAGTCAATCCTTCTTTGTATGACGAAATAACAGGATAATCGAGATACTTACCTGAGTTATTCACGATAATACCCTTCATACCGGCCATTTGAATTACCTGAGCAATAGAACCACGAGCCCCTGATGTAATGAGATCATATACCGAGCCATGCTTCACGAGTGTTTCCGGCATAAGTTTCTCAATACGAGAACGAACACTCTGCCATACTTCAATTGTTTTTTCGTAGCGCTCTTCAGAAGACAACAGACCTTCATCGTAATCCACATCAACACGAGCAGCGTTTTCCCAACCTTCAGCGACAATACCAGCCTTCTGTACTGGAACCTTAATTGCATCAATATTCCACGTTGTGCCAGAAACTGTTGCGTACTTGTATCCGAATGACTTAATCTTGTCAATAATTGTTGGGGCGCGATCAAGTCCGTATTCAAGAATCACTTCATCAACAATTCCGTTCATCTTCTTGATAGTAACTTCCTCATTGATGTATGGGAACTCGCTTGGGAAAACAGAGTTGAAGAGGAGTCGTCCAACGGTTGTTTCAAATGGGCGACCTTCAAACTTTGCATACTTTTCCTTTTCTGATGGCATAACAATAACTTTTGCACGGAATGAAACAATACCGAAATCGTAAGCGGTAATTGCTTCGTTAGGTGATGCAAAATATTTACCTTCACCTTTTTCTCCCTCAATTTCCTTCGTCATCCAATAGGTACCAAGCACCATATCCATTCTCGGGTTTACAATTGAGTCTCCAGAACCAGGACGAAGCAAGTTTCTGTTTGCTGCCATAAGTGTACGAGCCTCTTCTTGTGCCGCCACAGAAAGTGGAAGGTGAACTGCCATTTGGTCACCATCAAAGTCAGCATTGAATGCCTGACAAACAAGTGGGTGAAGTGAGATAGCGTTTCCTTCAATAAGGCGCGGATTAAACGCCTGAATACCAAGACGGTGAAGTGTTGGTGCGCGGTTAAGAAGCACATACTTCCCTTGAATACACTCTTCGAGAATCGCCCATACTTCAGGGATTCCATCTTCTATCAACTTATTCGCGCCACGAATGTTAAATGCATGTTCGCGCTCAAGAAGTTTCGAAATAACAAATGGCTTGAAAAGTTCAAGCGCCATGTGCTTTGGAAGACCACACTCATTTAGTGCAAGCGAAGGACCAACCACAATTACCGAACGCGCTGAGTAGTCCACACGCTTACCGAGAAGGTTTCCACGAAGAAGTCCTTGCTTTCCTTTTAGGTTATCAGAGAGTGACTTCAATTGGCGCTTCTGTGACTGACTCATCACCGCATCTTGTCCGTGGCGAGCTGAGTTATCAATTAAAGCATCACATGCCTCTTGTAAGATTCTTTTTTCATTTCGCAAGATAACATCTGGAGCACCAATTTCCATAAGTTTCTTCAAGCGATTGTTACGATTAATGACACGACGGTACAAATCGTTCACATCAGATGCCGCATAGCGTCCCCCTTCGAGTGCGACCATTGGGCGAATACCTGCTGGAATAACTGGAATAACCGTCATAAACATCCATTCTGGACGAATACCTGCATTGATAAATGAACGAACGAGAGACAAACGCTTTTCTGCTTTCTCTCTTTCAAGAGCGCCTGCTTTTTCAAGTTGCTTAACAATCTTTGCTTCCAGTTCTTTCAAATCAACTGTCTTGAAAATTTCGTAAATTGCTTCTGCGCCAATTCCAGCCTCAAAACAAGTACCGTACTTCATCGCATAACGATGGTAAGTAAGCTCATCGAAAATTTTCCATGGCTTAATTTCTTCAATTTCTTTCTTAGCAGCGGTCAAAAGTTCTTTAAGTTTATCTTGGGTCTTTTCATCATTTGCTGACTTTACCTTTGCCTTAAATTCACTATCGATATTTGCAAGAATTTCTTTCTTTGTATCTTCATTGACTGATTTAACAACATATCCTGCAAAGTAAACAACTTTCTCAACATCAGCAACTGGTTGAGCAAGAATATTTGCAATACGTGAAGGAATCGTGCGCAAAAACCAAATGTGCGCAACAGGAGAGGCAAGTTCAATATGGCCCATTCGTTCACGACGAACGATAGACTTTGTGACCTCAACACCACACTTCTCACAGACAATGCCCTTGTAGCGAATACGCTTGTACTTACCACAGTAACATTCGTAATCTTTTTCGGGACCGAAAATTCTTTCATCAAAAAGACCATATCTCTCTGAACGTCCTGTACGGTAGTTAATTGTTTCTGGTTTGGTAACCTCGCCAAATGACCACGCACGAATATTCTCTGGAGATGCGACTTTAATGGTGAGCCCGTCAAAGTTATTTGTATCAATTGTTTTCATAGATTTGTATTGATTATCCTAGACGTATGCTTATTGGGCTTGCCCGTCCTCTTCTTCTAATTCCGACCCCTCTTTCTTTCGTGGCACAACATCAAGGGAAAGACCTCGAAGTGTGTTTAACATCACCGTAAATGATGCTGGTGTGTTTGGCTCTTCTACATCGTTACCTTTGATGATGCTATCAAATGCAGCTGAACGACCAACAATATCGTCAGACTTTACCGTAAGCATTTCACGCAAAATGTGTGACGCACCATACCCTTCAAGTGCCCATACTTCCATTTCACCAAATCGTTGACCTCCACCTTGAGCTTTACCGCCAAGTGGTTGCTGAGTAATGAGAGAGTACGGACCAATAGAGCGCATGTGAATCTTGTCTTCAACCATGTGGTGAAGCTTCATAATGTACATGACACCAACAGCTGTTTCCTGATTAAACGCTTCACCGGTACGACCATCAAAGAGTTGCATTGTTCCTGATTCATTGAATCCTGCTTTTACAAGTTCTTCTTTAATTTCTACTTCAGATGCTCCTTGGAAGGATGGCACCACTGCTTGATACCCAAGTGTGTGCGCAGCAAGTCCTAAGTGCATTTCAAGAATTTGCCCTAGGTTCATACGTGATGGAACACCAAGTGGGGTCAAAATGATATCAATTGGTTCACCATTTTCATCGTATGGCATTTCTTCTACCGGCAAGATTGTTGAGATAACACCCTTGTTACCGTGACGGCCTGCAAGCTTATCTCCTACTGAGATATTTCTAATTTGTGCAACTTCAATATGAACGCGCTTGATAATACCTGATTCAAGTCTATCTCCGCGTTCGCGTGAGAATACTTTCACACCAATAATGCGTCCACGCTTTCCATGATCAAGACGAAGTGATGAATCTTTTACATCGCGAACTTTTTCACCGAAAATCGAACGAAGGAGTCTTTCTTCTGGAGTAAGTTCAGTTTCTCCTTTTGGTGTAATCTTACCAACAAGAATATCTCCTGGACGAACCTCAGCACCAATGCGGATAATACCGTCTTCATCGAGATTTTTAAGCTTTGATTCACCAACATTTGGGATATCGTGGGTCGTTACTTCAGGACCAAGTTTTGTATCACGCACATTACAAATAAATTCTTCAATGTGAATCGAGGAGAACTTACTTTCACGAACAAGACGCTCAGAGACAATGATGGCATCTTCGTAGTTTGCACCATTCCATGCCATGAACGCCACACGAATATTGTGACCGAGAGCAACTTGGCCATTAGCCGTTGTCGCAGCATCTGCGAGCACATCACCTTTCTTTACCTTATCTCCAATAGAAACTGTTGGTCGCTGATGGAAAACAGAAAATTCATTTGGTTTAATAAAATTAAGAAGTGAATACTCGTATTTCTTCTTCTCCCCCTTGACGGTAATTTTCTTAGCATCAACATACTCAACAACACCGGCCTCTTCTGCAAGAACAAGACGTCCAATGTGACGCGCTGCTTCTTTCTCCATACCCGTTGCTACAACAGGAGCTTCTGGTTGCATAAGTGGTACAGCCTGCTTCTGCATGTTTGAACCCATGAGTGCGCGTGAAGCGTCATCATGTTCAAGGAATGGAATCATTGAGGTTGCAACTGAAAATGCTTGGTTTGATGCAACATCAATGAAATCGACTTCGTCGCGTGACACGAGTGTTGGCGCGCCAGCTTTACGAGCTTCGATAAGTTTCTTCGTAAACTTCCCTGTTTCATCATATTCATTTCCTGAGTGCGCAATGATATAACGCTCTTCCTCAAGGGCGTTCATATAGATAACCTCTTTACTGATTTTACCCTTCTCTACTTTTACATACGGAGTTTCAATGATACCGAAATCGTTGATGCGAGCATATACCGAGAGACGCAAGATAAGACCGATGTTTGGGCCTTCTGGGGTGTGAATTGGACAAACACGACCGTAGTGAGAAGTGTGTACATCGCGCACTTCAAAACCTGCGCGTTCACGAGTAAGGCCTCCAGGACCAAGGGCAGAGAGTGTACGCAAGTGTTCTACTTCTGCAAGTAGGTTTTCCTGGTTCATAAACTGTGATAGCTGGTTAGTCGTAAAGAACTCCTTAATGCGGGCCTGGAGTGGACGCTGATTGATGATTGAGATTGGAAGTGTCGTATCAGTATCGATAACTGACATCTTATCCTGAATGTTTCTCTTCATCTGCATCATGCCCGTACGAATCTTTGACGCCATCATTTCACCAACATAACGAACACGGCGAGAACCAAGGTGGTCAATATCGTCTTCCTGTGCATGAGGGTTATTGTTCAATTCGATGATGTGGTTAACAATATCAACGAGATCTTCCTTTGAGAGTGTTCTACGCTGTGCTTCTTTACCTTCAATTGATTTGTTGAAACGCTTATTGAATCGGAATCGCCCAACAGGAGAGAGGTCGTAGCGTTCTGGTGAAAGCATTGCATCGATATGCTCTTTTGCGTTTTCGGGTGTTGCTAAATCACCATCACGAAGGCGCTTGTAGATTTCAATGTATGCGTCGTGAATCGTTTTGATTTCATCACGCTCTGCAAGCATTCCGATAAGATCATGAGCAACAGCATTTCCTTCAAATGCTTTCTTAATTTGATCGTTAGTGGCTAGGCCAAGCACACGAAGAAGTGCAATGATTGAGAATTTACGCTTCTTGTCAATACGAACAAAAATACCTCCGTCAGCTTCTGACCCAAGTTCAATCCACACACCACGAGCAGGGATAATCTTTGCACCGAAATACTTCTTGCCTTTATTTTCCTCAGAGTCGAAGAAAACACCGAACGAACGAGCAAGTTGAGGAACAACAACACGTTCAACACCGTTAATGATGAATGTTCCGTGAACGGTCATAAGCGGGAAATCCGCCATGAAAATTTCTTGTTCCTTAATGGTTCCAAGAATCTTGTTTGAGAGCTTCACACGAGCACGAAGTGGTGCTTCATAGGTGAGTTTATTTTCCTTTGCGTATACTTCATCAAACTTCGGAGCAGAAAGCTCAAAAGAAAGAAATTCGAGATCGAATTTCTTTTCAGAATAGTCACGAATAGGAGAAAACTCCTTAAAAATTTCTACAATACCTTTCTGGGTGAGATCTTTGTAGGAAAGAATTTGGTTTTCGACGAGGTTGGGAAGTTTGGTAAGTGGTTCTCGATATTTCGAGAATGTTTTCACAGGTAAACGTTGCTGTGTGTTTTTTGACATACAAAATAAATGTTCCCAAAGAGAGCTCTCTTCTCTCTTTTGGAAATGGGTACTTATTGATTACAAACTTTTGATAATAGTGGTCAAAACTCCAAAACTACTATTGTCCCGTCTGTCAAAACTCAATCGGAGGTCAATGTGGGGTAGATTATACCACAAGGATAGTTTTTAGTAAATAGGTAGCATCTACTAAAAATATCTCGTGAAATTCGACTATCCACTAGTAACTAATAAGGAGTACCTATAAACTGAACATACATGAACATTCTCATTGTTACCGCTCATCCTTCGAGTAAAAGCCACACCCGTCGTATCGCAGAAACTTACGCTACCGCAAAGCGCGCAAAAGGACACTTTGTTGAAATGGTTGACCTCTATGCAAAAGAATACGCGACCGACCTCCTCATATTTGAAAACTTGCGCGACCGACCGCTTGATAAAATTCAAAAAAAATTTCAAGAACAGGTTTTGTGGGCACATGAACTCGTTGTCGTGCATCCTGTGTGGTGGGGCACCCCTCCTGCAATTATGAAAAATTGGGTTGAGCTTACATTCTGGCCTGGTATATCACACAGGTACACCCCGACGGGAAAACTTGTTCGACTCTTAGGAGAAAAATCTGCAAAAATATTCGCGACTTCCGGTGGCCCAGGATGGATTAACAAGTGGCTCTTCATGCCCCTTGCATCATTTTGGAGAATCAATGTCTTTGGTTTTTCTGGAATTGATGTAACCGACATGCGTGTATGTGGCAATCTCGACAAATGGAGGGGCGAGAAAGCAGACAAACACTTCGAAAAATTCCTAGAAAAATTAAAGAAAGATGCATCTAAATAAACTGTGCGAGTGTTGTAAAATCTTCAAGCAACGTCTTTTTCATGCTTCCATTATAAAGCGCAACCGCTGGATGATACAGTGGTAAAAGTTTTACCTTTCCATATCCAAAATCCCCTTCAAACAATTGTCCATGCATCTTACTAATTGGTTGAAGTTTTTCTTCAATGCCTGCACGCTTAAAAAGGTAATTCATACTATGGCGTCCAAGCATCACGACAATGCTTGGCTTGATAATTTCTAACTGCCTATCGAGAAATGGTGCGTAGAGCGCAATTTCCTCATCACTTGGGTCACGATTATCCTGCGGACGGTCTTTAACAAGATTTGTAATGTACACTTTTCCCCTATCAAGATTGATCGATGCAAGCATTTCATCTAAAAATTTTCCAGAACGCCCACAAAATGGTCTTGCTTGTTTTGCTTCTGTTTCTCCTGGTGCTTCACCAACAAAAACAATATGTGCATCATGCGTTCCCTCACCAATAACAGGAAAATATGTATTCTCGATGCGGTATATATAGAGAGGAGATTCTTTTAAACTTACAATTTCATCCCTAATTTTTTTCATCTCCTCTTTCTTGTTCATAAGATGGAGTATAACAAAAGCACGCCTTCGCGTGCTTTTGTTACCCAGATTGTACACCGCAAATTACTATCTACTTTTAAGATAGGTAAGCATCGTATCAACATCTGATACTTCAAATGGGTCATCTGGACAGTTGTCCATCATTCCCGGTTCAACAAACATCTTCTTGATAGTGCCATCTTCAACATACATTGAGTATCGCCATGAACGGTCACCAAAGCCGAGATTTTCTTTCTTCACAAGCATTCCCATACCACGAGTAAAGTCCGCATTCCCGTCTGGGAGCATGAACACTTTACTTGCATTTAAGTTCTTTGCCCACTGAAACATAACGAATGCATCATTCACAGAAAGGCAAACCACTGAATCAACACCAAGCGCTTGCAGTTCTTCATACTTTGCTTCATACCCTGGTAAGTGAGTTGAAGAACATGTTGGAGTAAATGCTCCAGGGAGTGAAAATACAACTACTTTCTTTCCACTAAAAAGTTCTGCTGTTGTCTTGTCTTGCCAACGAAACGGATTGTCTCCGGGAATTGATTCGTCGCGAACACGAGTTTTAAATATTACTTCTGGTACACGATCATTTTCTTTAAGGTGTGACATGGTAGTTACTGATTACTATTTGATAGTTTGAAACACAAAAAAATCGAGATAAATACAAACCGCACAATACAAACAAAATACAAAATCAATCGGGACAACCAAAACTGTTTTTCTCTCGATATATCCACTATACAAAGTGGGAGAAATTTTGCAAGGGATAAAAGAAAACAGCGCCGAAGGCGTTGTTTTCTTGCTTCTTACTGTTTGTTTTTTACCGTATCTACCCCCTTCTTCCGTACTCTTTATTTGGCACAAAGGTAAGCGCAAAACCAAGCTTGGTTCCACGGCCAGTTCGTCCAATACGGTGAATATATGTTTCGTAGTTGTTTGGAATATCGTAGTTGATAACAAGTGAAATGTCTGGAATGTCGATACCGCGTGCGGCAACATCCGTTGCAATCACAACTTGTACTCTACCTGTAGTGAGTGCCTTTACAGCACGTTCACGTTCACGGTTGTGCATGTCACCGTGTAAGGCAAGGGCCTTAAAACCACGAGCGGTTAATTCTTCAGCGAGTTTATCAGTGTGTCTCTTCATCTCACGAAAGATAAGCACCTTCTTTGCTTCAGGGCGTAAAAGAATTTCATGAAGTGCTTCAAGTTTTTCAGCATCAGTTCCCGCGCGAACAACGTCTTGAGAAACAGATGATGCTGTGTCGCGTGTTTTAATTGAAACCGTCACAGGATCATTCATAAAATCAGAACAGAGGGCTTTGATTTCTCTTGAGAACGTTGCTGAAAAGAAGAGACTTTGTTTTGACTGTGGCATTTGCGAAAGAATGGTGCGCATATCATCAATGAATCCCATATCAAGCATTCTATCTGCTTCATCGAGGACAACACTGTTAAAGTATGAGAGTTTAATTTTTCCTCGTTCCACCAAATCTTTCACACGTCCTGGTGTACCAATGACTGCGTGTACACCAAGTTCAAGTTCTTTAATTTGACGCATAATTGGCGCGCCACCCACACAAGCAACAGAAAAAAGTTTCATGCCACGAGTGAATGCCATAAACTCTGCTTCCACTTGAAGTGCTAATTCACGTGTTGGAGTAAGAATGAGAATTTTATGATTGTTATCTGCAACAAGTTTATTAATCAGCGGAATAAGAAATGCTGCTGTTTTACCAGTTCCAGTCGAAGCAATACCGATGACATCTTTACCTTCAATTGCAACAGGGATTGCTTGGTCTTGTACTGGAGATGGGTTATTAAGCCCCTTCGCGATAAGGTTAGCAAGGAGCTGTGGCGCAACATTAAAATCTGAAAACGTATTTGATGGCTTGTAGTCAATCGCTTCAGCAACGGTTACTTGTTTATTAACGAAGAGGTTTTCATCAATGTAGTCTTTTTTAAACGAACGCTTAGCATTAAATGGTGCAGCTGTCTTTCCCCCACCGCGACTAAATCTACTGCGTGAAGAATATCCACCACTTCTTGGTGATGATGAAAATGAGCGACCTGAAGAAGCGGGACGTGAGGAACCTCCACTCCTAGCACGGGAACGAAAACGAGATGATTGGTGTGAGTCAGTACCTGACCCACCAGTTGTAATGGTGTACATTATGTTATTTTTACTTATTTGTGGCGTTTTGTTTACCACACATAAGCGCCTACGAGATGTCAGGCAATAGCATGATACACAAACAACACGAGAATAATAATGCAAGTATAACAAATTTTCAGAGAAAAGTCAAGTTGCTCTACTCCCCACTAAGAAATTGTTGCAAACTGCAGAATAAAGAGAACAAGC
>JAUPVR010000032.1 GCA_030916895.1 Patescibacteria group bacterium | reverse complement strand
AATTCTTGACCAGTCGTTTGGTGTTATTACCTATCAAGACGACGTGATGCTTATCGCCATACACCTCGCAGGCTATTCGTGGCTTGAAGCAGACAAACTGCGTAAAGCTATGGGGAAAAAAATTCCGGCAGAAATGAGGGCACAGAAAGAAAAACTTTTTACTGGTTTCATTGAACATGGTCTTTCAAAGAAAAAGGCGGATGAGCTTTGGCACCTCATTGAACCTTTTGCTGCGTATGGATTTAACAAGGCGCACGCTGCGAGTTATGGAAGAGTTGCGTACCAAACCGCATACATGAAAGCAAACTTTCCTGTTGCATACATGACAGCAATCCTTACCAATGAAAGTGGTGACATTGAAAAAATTTCTGAGATTGTTTCTGAGTGTAAACGCATGGGTATCACCGTACTCCCACCTGATGTTAATGTAAGTGAGGGAGGTTTTTCAATAAGTGAAAGTGGTGTAAACGGTAAGGAAGAAATTCGCTTCGGTCTTTACACAATTAAAAATCTTGGAACTGACATTGCGGACGCAATCATCAATGAAAGAATTCGTAGTGGACCATTTACATCGTTTGAGAACTTTATCGTGCGCATTGAGCACAAAAATTTAAATCGTAAATCACTCGAATCTCTCACGAAATGTGGCGCACTCGATAGTCTTGGAGAACGCGGAGAAATTCTTGCCAACATAGATTCCATTCTTGAATTTCATAAAAAGGTTGTAAAAGATAACGCTTCACAAGGAACACTTTTTGGAGCGTCGCATGTTTCATTTTCTTTGAAGAAATCTCCGCCGGCAAGTAAAGAAGAAAAACTCTCTTGGGAAAAAGAACTCTTAGGTCTCTTTGTTTCTGGTTTTCCTCTTGACCCTTGGAAAGAAAAAATTGAAGCAAGAAAAATTTCCATTAACACAGTTCACTCAACAGAAAATAACCGGGAGCTTTCTATTCCAGCAATTATTGAAAAAATAAGGATAACCACCACAAAAAAAGGAGACAAGATGGCGCTCGTCACAATTCGTGATTACACCTCCGCGCTTGAGGTTGCTGTTTTCCCAGAAACCTACAAACGGCACAAAGACTTGATTGTGCTTGATAAACCCCTTGTATTTAAAGGAAAAGTTTCTAGTCGAAATAACGAAAAAACATTTGTGGTGGACGTAATTACTCCGCTTTCTTAAAGAAAAATATAGCTAAAAGAAGCCCTGGAGCAAGGTGATTCTGCCTTGCAAAACCATGAGGTTATGCTATACTACATATATGGTTCAACTGCTATCTGTAGTGCAATTAACGCTAGCAATCCTCCTTATCGCGCTTGTTCTAATACAACGAGCAAACACCGACGCCTCAGGCGCACTTAGCGGTGACGGAGGAAATGGCACAGTCTTCGTTAAACGAGGAGGAGAAAAAGTACTTCACCAAGCGACTGTTGTTGTTGGGGTATTGTTTGCTATTTCGTTTGCCATCCCTCTTTTCTTTAGCGCGTAGATACTTTTTTGCATTGCACATTACGTTAGGGTAGTTGTTTGCCTCCGTTTTTATTATCGAAGGTTATGGATAAACTGCATTCAAAAATAAAAAAACTGCTACATATCACTAAACAGATATACATGACGCTCTCTCCTGAGCGGGTTCTTGCCTTTTGGTCTCTTGTTGCTCTTTCTGGAATTCTTTTTTTCTCAGCACTTATCGCAATTAACACTCGGTTCACTGATACCGTTCCAACCCTTGGTGGCACCATTCGAGAAGGAATTATAGGAACACCAAGGTTTATCAATCCTGTGCTTGCAACATCGGACCAAGACCTTGATATGGTATCGCTCATATTTGCAGGCTTAACAAAACGAGACAGTACCGGCAATGTTGTACTCGACATGGCAGAATCAATCACCGAAAGCGAAGACAAACTTCACTATACTGTCGTTATAAAAGAAGACGCTCGTTTCCATGACAAGGAGCCTGTCACATCAAATGATGTTATCTATACAATTTCCCTCATACAAAACCCTACTATTAAAAGTCCTCATCGAGTACTCTTTGAAGGAATAACAATAGACAAAATTTCTGATAAAGAATTTGTTATAAATTTGAAGCGCCAGTATCCTTTTCTCTCGCAAGCGCTTACTATCGGCATTCTACCAAGACACATCTGGGAAGATTTAACCGATGAACAAATCAGTCTCAGTGACTACAACATCTATGCAATCGGCAGTGGTCCTTTTATGGTTGACTCGATAACAGAAAAATCTGGAATCCCAGTTTCTTTCAAATTACGTTCAAATGAAACCTACACACTAGGAAGACCATACCTAGATACTTTTGAAATAGTAACCTACCAAAATGAAAAATATTTAATTCAGGCGTTTAATAATGGTGACATTGACCGCCTCCATGGTATTTCTCCTGATACACTCATATCTCTTTCTGTCGCAACATCTAGTATACAAACATCAATTCTACCTCGTACCTTTACTGTATTTTTTAACCCCAATAAGGCTGATTTCCTTTCAGATAAAAAAGTGAGACAAGCTCTCAATATGGCAATTAATAAAGAAGGAATTGTACAGAACGTCTTACATGGCTACGGACACGTCATTGAAACTCCATACCCGTTTGATCTTGATCAACCAACATCTCTCTATAACACAGAAAAAGCTCGAGCCCTCTTACTTGAAAGCAAACACATGAAAAGCGCCTCTTCTACACTCTCTTTAAATTTAGCGACCGCAAACACACCAGAAATGAAAGAAGTTGCAGAGCAAATCAAAGCCGACTGGGCAAAAATAGGTGTCGAAGTAACAGTGCTTGTCTATGAATTCGCAGACCTCAACCAATCAATCATCAAAGAACGAGACTACCAGGTTCTTCTTTTTGGTACACTCACACGAAGCCCTTCTGACCTCTACGCATTCTGGCACTCATCACAACGAGCGTACCCTGGGCTTAATATTTCTAACTACGTAAGTAACCGCCTCGACAAAAACTTAACAATTCTTCGCGAGGACGACAATGAGCTAAATCGTGTAACTGCTTATACTTCTGTAAAAGAAGAGTTTATGGATGAAATGCCTGGAATATTTCTTTATACACCCTCACTCATTTACGTTTCAAATGATAAGGCGACCTCCCCTCTACCACTTTTTAGTATCGACGGCTCATCCAGATTCCTGGTTATCAACGAGTGGTACAGGTATGCCGAGAGGGTTTGGAAAATAGCTCGATTTGAGAAATTTGTTCCTGTTCTTGCAAACATTATTCATTAAACATAATTACTAACTATTATTTAACTATAAAACTATGACACCTAAACCAACCCCAACTAACCCAAATACACCTCACCCAACACAAAGGGATGAGAGATCACACAAGCCACGCTTCGAACGTTCTCGTGGACCTTCTCGCGGTAGAAACATTCGTCGTCCTACCGTTGGGCCAAAGTTTGACACAACGGTTACTGGAAAGCGTGAAACCGACCACATTCCACCACTTAAAGATGGCGATATTCGCGTTATCCATTTTGGTGGCGTAGAGGAAATTGGGCGAAACATGAGTATGGTTGAATACAAAGATTCAATTGTAATTGTTGACTGTGGTGTCCAGTTCACCGAAACAACAACGCCGGGTATTGATTTCATTTTGCCAAACACACGCTACCTCGAAGAACATAAGCATAAGATAAAAGGTATTGTGATTACACACGGTCACCTTGACCACATCGGAGCAATCCCTTACATCACACCACGTATCGACAATCCACAAATTTATGCACGACTCTTTACGTCTCTTATGATTAAGAAGCGACAAGAAGAATTCCCTCACCTTCCACCCCTTACCATCAACGTCATCGAGAAAGATGATACGGTAACGTTTGGTGACCTCAAGGTTCGTTTCTTTGCGGTTACGCACGCAATCCCAGATAGTATGGGTATTGTTATTGAAACACCGTATGGTGATATCGTTCATACAGGAGACATTCGTCTTGACCACGATAATAGTATTCCAACCGATGATGAAATTGATCGTTGGAAATTTTTTGAAAATAGAAAAGTTCTCCTCTTGATGGCAGACTCAACCAACTGTGAAAATCCAGGATTTTCAATTTCTGACCGTATCGTCTATAAAAATATTGAGTCGGTTATTGCAGATGCCCCTGGACGCCTCATTGTCTCTACGTTTGCGTCTCAAGTGGAACGCATGCTCTACATGCTTGAAACCGCTGAGC
>JAUPVR010000031.1 GCA_030916895.1 Patescibacteria group bacterium | reverse complement strand
GTTTCCAGAAAAAGGTGAAATCCCTACCTCAACTATTTCTATATATCATTATACAAAGGGGGATATTGAGGAGAAAGCAACACTTAAAGCACTTGCTATTGAGGTTATGCATGCGCTTGATATAAAGTCTCCTACCTGTATCGATATCATTCAAACTAAACGCGGATTTGTTGTTGTAAATATTGATACACATCCATCACTTTCACCAAACAGTCGATTCATGCAAGCTCTTTCGACAACCGGTGTTGATGTTGGTCACTATGTTCAATCGCGCTTCTTTTTATAAGCAGTTATAATAAAGTTCCCAAAAGAAAAAAGCACCCCTCTGGTAAGTACGGTGCTTTTTTCTGTATCATGTGTTTTTTAAACACAGTGACGTCTCTCTTTGATGCGTTTAGGCGGTTGCTTCCTTGGCTTTTTCGCAACTTTTCGTTAGCGTAATTATGCTTCTAGAGCATGCGCTTGTTTGATCACAGAATCTAATATAGAAATCTGTTCCCAGTTGTTTGCAAAGCCGCATCTGCTTCTTATCGGCCAAAAAGCTGATAACTGAAACAACTGTCTATATGTATTGTACCAAGTCACGGTGGTATACTCAAGTGGCGCAAGCAAAGTTATTCACAGATAAGGAAGACACTGATTTTCAAAGAAAAAGCGTATTAGTTGCAATGAAAAAGAGTTTCTTATCCACACAAGAAAAGAAAGATGGACATTTTGTCAAATATGTTTTAAAAGAATATAAGAAACATGGACGATTTGATTTGCCGTGGCGCAAGCAAAGGAACGCATACAGAATTTTGGTAAGTGAAATTATGCTTCAACAAACACAGGTGTCTCGTGTCCTACCAAAGTTTTCTCTATGGATGAAAACATACCCGACACTCTCGTCTCTTTCTTCTGCATCACTTCGTGATGTTCTTTTATTTTGGAAAGGACTTGGGTACCAGCGTCGTGCGAAATCACTTTTGGAAATTTCACATACGGTAAAAGTAATTCCGCGTACATTTAGTGAATTGATGATACTTCCTGGTGTTGGCACCTACACCGCATCTGCGGTGTGTGCGTTTGCATACAACACGTTCGAACATCCTCTCCTTGAAACAAACATTCGTACAGCCCTCATTGAATATTTTCATAAACATAAAACCGTCATTGATGATGCGGTGTTATACGAGGACCTCTTTCGATTGGAAAAACATCCACTTACTAAGAAAACAGGTGCTTGCGTTTGGTACTATGCACTTATGGACTATGGGGCACAGCTTAAGGCCAACAAAATTTCTCACAACAAGAAAAGCAAAGGCCATGCTAAGCAGTCCTCTTACAAGGGCTCATTTCGTGAATTGCGCGCAAAAGTTTTATTTGCAATTACTAGTAACGAAGCACTTCCAAAAGATTCTCGAGTACACGATGTTTTGCGTAAACTTGAAGAAGAGGGGTATATTAAGAAAAAGGGTAAAAATTACACGCTTAGGTGATGGCAAGGTCCTTAAGAAGGCGCTCCTTCTGTTTTTCAGTGAGAATGTGTGCTTTTCCAACAGCAATGCCATGACTTACAAAGGACATGATACGAACGCGCTTAAGTGAGAGGATTGTGAGATTAAGCGCATTTAACATTCTGCGAATTTCATGTTTTTTCCCTTCGGTTAAGATGATACGAAGAGAATACCCCTCATTGTAAATATGGACGCTTTTAACAGGGGAGTAAGTTGCTTCTTGCGTGGTAATGCCTCGCTTTAGGATGGTAACCACACGTGGAGTAGCTTTTTCGCGGATGGTAATCTCATACTCTTTTTCACGAGCGTGTTTTGGATTAAGGAGGGCATCCACAACTCGATAATCATCGGTATAGAGCAGTAACCCTTCACTTTCTTTATCAAGGCGCCCGACTGGTTCGCATCCATGAAGTGAGGGGATTCGCCCCGTTACTTCACCTTTAGGTTTCATGTAGAGTGCATAGGTGCATGTTTTCTTTTCAAGGGAGACGGTTACCTTGTCGCCATTTGAAACTTTTGTTCCAAGGGTAATAGGTTTTCCATTGACACTTACAAGACCGCGTTCGATAAAGTTATCCGCTTTTCTACGGGAAACAATTCCTTGATCGCTTAGATACTTATTGATACGTATTGGTGTGTTGGTTGAGACGGTAAGTGTTTTCATAGAATTATCGAGTATCTTTTATTGGAAGTACGTACGTGATACCAAACAAAAGTGCAAGCGCAAGGAGAACGAACATAAGTTGCGGGTGAATAAGTAAGATGGGGGTAAGTATGATTCCTAAACTTGT
Organism: Patescibacteria group bacterium; assembly: GCA_030916895.1. Taxonomy (GTDB): domain Bacteria; phylum Patescibacteriota; class Minisyncoccia; order Phycocordibacterales; family UBA5272; genus UBA11704. The sequence goes on along the minus strand of JAUPVR010000031.1, from coordinate 2,097 downwards.
GACCGCGATCGTCGCAACACTTCTCATGTTTGTGAATGTTGCGGTGAGGGATGCGTCTTCTGCGGTAATTTTTTTATAGAAGTATGTGTAGGTCATCGTTTCAATAAGGGCAGCACCAACACGAGAAATAAAAAGAATCAGTATCCAAACAATGCTTAGTGTTGTTGTGACAACAGACATTGCAAGGAGCGACCCGGAGGTGATGAGTAACCCGAAAATGAGCATTTCTTTTTCTCCAAGTTTTTTATCAGCAATCATACCCAGTTCGTACGGCAAAATTACAAGGGGAATAAGTGCAATTGGAATAATTGCTGTGAGGTAGACAACAAGGGGAATACCTAACGATGTGATGTAGAGTGGTAGGTAAATGACCATAACAGCGTAAAAACATTCAAGTAAGAATATGGAAATAAAGGCACCACGTAAGTTGCTGTTTCCCATAGCACGCGAAAACGACTCTGGGACATTAATTGAGTGGTACTGTGGATCAGGAACATGTCGCATGAATCGGTGTAGGAAAAATATAAACGGAACAAGGAAAACGGTTGCTACGATGTAAACACTTGAGAATCCTCGTGCACCGAGAAGGGCTCCACCAATAAATGGTGCGATGAGAATACCTATATTAAGAAGGGTGAGAAAAACACCGCGGACCATGCCCGTTTCTGCGTGTTTGGTGAATATTTCGACGAAAAGGTTAAGCATGATTAAGATGAGCGCTTGTAAACAGAAGTGGATGACAAACGCAATGGCGGCGATTGTTGGGTTTTCACTCAAAGCAAAAACAAGGGTTGCCACTATTTCACTTATGAGGATACTAATCATGAATCGATAGGTATGAAATCTGCGTAGGTATTTCGTGAAGTTAAGTGAAAAGAGGAGGGTGAAAATACTACCAACTAGAAAAAGTGTACCAACAATTGATGAGTTAAATTTGGTGCTCAAAAAAGAGGATGTCACGTAAAGTGGCATGCCGTAGTGGAGAGCATACAGCATTGTCATGACATATGTTCCCATGAGTAGTTTATTGCGAACCAAGTGATGCATAATACTGCTTCAGTATACCAGTCAAACCGTAATTCGGACTAGTGGAAGAATAAGAAAAGCATGCTGGGCTGGAGCATGTTTTTCTTTGTGTTGTGGTTACCTAGACGGTAATGATAACTGGAATGATAACTGGACGCTTTGCTGTTTTTTGCAAAAGGAACTTCGTTGTTGTCTCCGCTATATCTTGTTTCATTTGGTCAAGGTTGGAATATCCTCCACGAGCAAGAGAATCCTCAATGACTTTTTTAGTGAGGAGGCGTGTTTGGTAGAGAAGGTCTTGGGATTCTTTCAAGTACACGAACCCTCGCGAAATAAGGTCTGGAGATTTCTTGAGCGTATGGGTGTGCGAGTCAATAACGCCAATGACGACAAACATTCCATCTTCAGCAAGCATTTGCCTGTCTCGCATAACAACATCCTGAATTTTTCCTACAGATGTTCCATCAACCACAATCATATCACCAGGCGCAGTTTCCTTTAGTTTGATAATTTTGTTTCCTTCGTCTTGGATTTCAATTACCATACCATTATCCGGTATAACAATATTTTCTTCAGGCATACCAAGCTTGCGTTCAAGGTCGGCATGAACACGAAGCATGTAGTGGTATCCGTGAACAGGAATGAAGAACTTAGGGTGGACTTTGCGGTGTACCCAAAGAAGTTCATCTGCATTTGCGTGTCCTGATGAGTGAACATCTGATGTTTTATAGTGAATGAGATGTGCGCCTTGGCGAGAAAGTTTATCTTTCAAATTTTGTACTGCGCGTTCATTACCAGGGACAACTGATGATGACATGAGAATCGTGTCGCGCGGGGTAAGGCGAATGAACTTGTGTGTTTTGTTTGAGATACGTCCAAGAGCTGCGAACTCTTCACCCTGTGCCCCGGTTGCAAGAACAATGAGCCTATTTTCTGGGTAACGTTGCATATCCTCAATTGGGATGAGTGTTTCCGGTTTAACTTTAAGCATGTTGGCTAATCTCGCTACCTCGACGTTTGTTTTCATACTCCTGCCTTCAACAACAACTTTTTTACCATAGCGCTCAGCGG
>JAUPVR010000030.1 GCA_030916895.1 Patescibacteria group bacterium | reverse complement strand
CTTCTACCACCTCTATGCTTACAACAGGAAACATCGATCTTAATGCAAACGGGGTTGCCATCTACAACATCAAAGCACTCTCATCAGCAAATGGCACATGGTCAATTGATGAGAATGGACGCATCACCGCAAAAAATGTTGATGTTGACACAATCACCGTTGGTTCTTCATCAAAGGCATCGGGTATTACCATCTATGATGAAGTCACGGGCAATCCGTATTGTATGAAGATGTCAAATGGCACAATGGTTTCAGTTCCTGGTGTCTGTAATGCGACGACAACACAATCAAGTTCTTCTGATCTTATAGTTGCTTCGACAACTGATTATTCTACTACTGATACATCATCGACAACCATTGAAACTTCTGCCCCAGCTACGGTGGATACCTCCACCAGTACCCCTCAAACAGAAAGTGCTTCAAGTACCGAAGGTGTATCCAATGATGGAAGTGTTACACCTGAGGCAACAACAGAGCCAGTTTCTACTGAAACAACCATACCTGAAAATATACCAGTAGAGGTATTACCAATAGAAGAAACAACACCGGTTGATGCCACACCTATTGAAGAACCAGCCTCTGAACCCGTGTCTCCGCCAGCACCAGTAGACCCGATTTCCCCATAGGAGAGGGGTTGATTATAAGCAAGAAATAATGTAAAATAAGCATATTATGGTAGTACGAATGAGACACACGCGTGCGCATACGGCAAATCGCCGAAGCCACCACGCATTAAAAGCAGCAAATCTCGCATCCTGTAAGGATTGTGGGGCTATGAAAACACCACACACAGCATGTGACGCTTGCGGTATGTATCGTGGTAAAAAAGTATTAAAAATCAAGGTAAAAGCCGTTAAAAAGGCTAAGAAATAGTCAAAAAAGTTTCCTGAATCGCTCCTTTACAAACAACATATGAGTACACGACACACAGCAAGAACCCTCGCACTCCAAGCGCTTTTTGAGCTTGATATAAAGGGTGAGTTTGATGTGCCTCTAGAAAAAGCGAAAGAAATTATTTTGAGAAACCAAGAAGAGTTTGGGGATGGAATCAAGGATTTAACATTTGCAAATATTTTACTTCAGGAGTCACTCTCAAGACGTATTACAATTGACGACATTATTGTTCGCGCAGCACCTGATTGGCCACTTGAGAAAATTGGAACAGTAGACCGCAACGTTTTGCGTATCGGACTCTGTGAGCTTTTATTTGGAGACAGGAACCAGGTTCCTCCAAAAGTGGCAATCGATGAAGCTATTGAACTTGCAAAATCATTTGGTGGCGAAACATCTGGTCGTTTCGTTAACGGTGTACTTGGTGCGATTTATAAGGAAATGGGGGAACCAGATAAAGATCAGGTAACTAAAAAGGCCGATAAAGCAACACTTCCAAAAGAACAGCTCGTTGGCGCCGTTGTGCTTGCGTACGATGACAAGGGGACGGTTCAGATTGGTCTTGTACATGATGTGTTTGGTTACTGGACCCTCACTAAGGGTAAAATTGAAAGCGGTGATGAAATTGATGAACTTGCAAAAAAGAAAATAAAGAGTGAGATCGGTGTTGACGTGGCCCTTGTGGATGTTTTGGGTGAAAATGAATATATTGCAAATAAACCAGAACAGGGTAAGGTTGTAAAACATGTTCGTTACTACCTTGCAACAACATCATTTACACCGCTTGTTCTTGAGAAAAAAGGAGGGCTTGATGATGCCCGCTGGTTTACCATTCAAGAAATGGAAAGCTTGAGAATTTATGACGACATTAAGCCTCTTATCCGAAAAGGTTTAGAAATATTGGGATCAAAGTAATCACATGACCATTGCCGAATTTGAAAAAAATAACGAGATAATCTTTAAGAATAAGGCTCTATTAGAACAAGCTTTTATTCATAGGAGCTTTATAAATGAGAACCCTCGCTCGGGGCTTTTTCACAATGAACGCCTCGAATTTTTGGGAGATGCCGTGCTTGAGCTTATTGTTACTGAGTTTTTATATGCAAAATTTCCAAATCATAATGAAGGTGATTTGACGGCATATCGTTCAGCGCTTGTAAATGCAGTAACGTTGGGTGAAGTTGCTGAGGGTTTGGGTTTTAATGATATGATACGGCTCTCAAAAGGAGAAGCAAAAGATGTTAGTCGTGCACGCTCTTCTATTTTAGCTGATGCGTATGAAGCGGTTATTGGTGCAATGTATCTTGATCAAGGATATGCTCAGGTAAAGGAATTCGTAACAAAAACCCTTCTTTCAAAAACAGACGAAGTTATCCGTAAGGGTTTGTATAAAGATGCAAAAAGTTTTGTTCAAGAAAAATCACAAGAACTTTTAAATGTTACTCCAGCATATAAAGTTATTTCTGAAGAAGGACCAGACCACGATAAGCGATTTACCGTCGCTATTTGTTTTGGTACCGAGGAAATTGCACAAGGAGAGGGGAAAAGTAAACAAGAAGCGGAAACTGCAGCTGCACGGAATGCCCTCGTAAAGAAAGGATGGATAAAAGAGTAAGGCTAGATACATCGCTTGTGGAGCGCGGACTATGTCAAAGTAGGACAGAAGCTCAAGAACTGATAAAACAAAATCTCGTTTTTGTGGATGGTGTTCTTTGCGAAAAAAGCGCGAAAGGTGTCTTAGTAACTAGTACGATAGAGCTTCATGGAAAAAGAAAATTTGTGTCACGGGGAGGAGAAAAATTACATGGGGCGTTACAAGATATTTTTGGTGAAGAAAAAAATATAGAAAATCACATCAAAGACAGTCTCGCACTAGATATTGGTTCCTCGACAGGTGGTTTTAGTGATTGTTTGCTTAAGTATGGCGTTAGGCACATTGACGCAGTTGATGTTGGTAGTAATCAATTTCATACACAACTTCGCGACAACAGAAAGATAACACTCTATGAGAATAAAGACATACGCACATTTCATTCTGGTAAGGATTACCAAATTATCGTTTGTGATATTTCATTTATTTCTACAGCCACCATGCTTCCCGTGATAGTATCTTTTGCAAAAGAAAAGAGGTGCCATTTCTTTATACTCATAAAACCACAGTTTGAAGTTGGTCGTGGTAATACAAAAAAGGGGATTGTTAAAGACACAAGTCTTACTAAACAAATTCTTCTTGATGTAAAAAATAAAGCCGTAGATCTTAATCTAAAAGATATACAACTTGTCCCGTCACGAATTCAAGGGGGAGATGGGAACCAGGAATACTTCTTGTATGGAACGAAATAGAAAACCGCCCTTAAGGGCGGTTTTCTATTTCGTTCTTACTAAAATTAATTAGAAAGCGCGACGAGGACGATCCTCGCGAGGCGCAAGTGGACGAGCAATGTTCACAGTGAGACGGCGACCTTGGAAGTCTTGGTCATGGAACAACTCGATAGCCTTATTCGCTTCTGCTTCAGATGACATTTCAACGAAACCAAAACCTTTTGATCGGTTTGTCATTTTGTCGATAATAATTTGTGCAGAAACAACATTTCCTGCTGCGGAAAAATGAGACTTGAGGTCATCATTTGTTGATGTATAAGGAATACCACCCACGTAAAGTTTTGAATTCATTTATTTGGAAACTAATTGTTAACAATAAGCCCTGAGCACATTAATACGACTGTAGAAACGTGGAGTTGCTTACTTCCCTCATCATAACATACATTATGAAGAAAGTACAGTCCACGATGTGTAAACTTGATAAAAAAGACCAATTTTAAAGAGTTTTTTATAGTTTTCCCAGATCGAGTGTTTGTGTAATTCCAAGACCGTTAACAAATTCATCAACGTGGGACACAACAATCATCGGACCTTCATAGTTTTTAAGAGCTTCTTGAATCGCGGGAATATGTCGGAAGTTAATATGGTTTGTTGGTTCATCCAGAATAAGAAGACCCGGGTGTTGTAAGCGCAAGTACGCAAACATAAGTAACCCCTTTTGTCCTTCTGAAAGAGTGCCAATTTTTGCTTTCATAACATCTCCGCCCAAAAGAAGACTTGCTGCAGTTTTTCTTACAAGTTGGTCATCTAATCGTTTAAAAATTTGTGCGAGCTCTTGATATGCTGATTTATCAAAATCAAGCGTTGAAAAATCTTGGCGATAGTATCCAATGGTAATGCCGTCTTGTACGGTCACGCCTTTCTCTGTACGCTTTGCAATTTTCTCAAGGAGTGTGGTTTTTCCAATACCATTTGGTCCTGTAATGTGAAGCTTATCTCCTTTTCTGAGTTCAAGAGAAATTTTTCTGCGTACAGGTTTACCGTTGTGAAGCACCTCCACTGAATCAAATTGTACAATAACACTGCCAATATCCTCCTGACAGGGGATGGTGAATGGACGAATAGCCCTGTCTTCTTTACGAACCTCCACCTTGCTATCCTCGAGTTCTTCTACTTCATCTTTTAGTTTTGCAGCAAGTTTACGC
>JAUPVR010000003.1 GCA_030916895.1 Patescibacteria group bacterium | reverse complement strand
TTATCAAATTCAACAAGCATGGCGCACTTGTCTCAATCGAGGAAGGTGTTGCGGGTCTTGTTCATGTTTCTGATTTTGGCGATGAGGAAAAACTTCGTAGTGCCCTTTCCCTTGGAAAGAGCTACAAGTTTACTATTACCCTCTTTGACCCAAATGAAGAAAGGATGACACTTAGCTACGTTAAGTAAAAAAGTTTTTGAAATAAAACCATACGAGAAAGCGACGCCTACGGCGTCGCTTTCTCGTATTTAAAAAAAAGGAAACCCGCAGGGTCACTGCGGGGGAAGGTTCATCTTGATCTTTCGGAATCACTTGGTATCGGTCTTCTTGGTACCGATCTTGTAGGTCTTGCCTTTCTCGGAAAAACCACCGAAGGCTTGAATGGTCTTGTCCGAAGGTTCGGCAATGAAGAATCCCGGCGTCTGCGGAATCTGAGCCGGAAGCGCAATGACCGCTTGCTTTGCGATCATCTCCCGTCCGTTGTCAATCATGTATTTTGCCAAGATCATTGTATTTTTACCTCAGGTCAAGATTAGTTAAATGTGCCTATACTTTGATTATACTATTAAATACTTATATTGTCAATACCCTTAAAAAATAGGCGTAATTCATTTTCGACCGTTGAGATATCCCTCCTCATAGCATCCTCCTTGTCTTCCCCTATTTCTTCATGTGATGCTTTACCAAAATCGATAACAAAAAAATTCCCCTCTCTATCAATCATTACATTTCTCTGAAAAAGGTCGCCATGGATAATCTTCTTTTTGTGCATCTCTTTCACAAAACCAAGAACTGATTGAATTACGTTTTCCCGGTCCACACTTTTTGCAACAGCGATGAGCTCTTGATGGTTTGAAGGTTTCTCTAAAATAACTGAAAGGCTTTCTCCATTTACTCTTTCCATACCGTACGAGTGTCCCTCGCTAGGATGGACACGCACAAAAACAGGTTTTGGCACACGAACATTTCCAACGGTAATCTGGCGTAACTCAGAAAGTATCTCAAACTCTTTGCGTATATGATTGCCTTCATTGTACTTTTCTTGACTCGTAATGTACTTCGTACATATATGTGGGGCAAGCGGAAGTATATAAACTTCAGCTGTTGCACCATTTCCTAAAAAATAACTCGTGTTCCCAAATCCTTGACGGATACTATCAACAACTCTTACCACTTCTTCTCTTAACTCTTCAGGTAAGTCAGGAGAAAGTTCAACAGCATCGAGTGCAACCTTCTTCCTTTTTTCAATGAATTGTCGCAACTCTGAAACAACATGTTCTGGATGTTCTGCATCGTAGTAACTACTCCTCCAGCGTTCTTGTAATTCGCTTGGTAAAAACTTAATTAAATCGTCAACGACTTTTTCATAATCTTCTTCGTGAGAAGGAGAACTACTCACTGGTGTTTGTGGTTGTTGTTGAAACGGAGGCATGATAATTAGTTATTTTTCTCCATAGCTTTCTGATACCCCAATGCTACGATGTCTTTAATTGCAGAAGTGACTGCTGGTGTTGTTTCTTCAAGCAGTACACGTTCATTATCTAAAAATTTTCCCATAACAAAGTTTTGTACATCCTCCCCTTGTGGTATTTTGACATTCCCCATTTCGTCTTTTGGGGCTATACCAAGACGCACTCGCACAAATTCACGTGTTCCTAAAGATTCAATTACACTTTTAACACCATTGTGCCCACCATCCCCTCGGTCATGTGAAATACGTATTGTTCCTAGTGGTAAATCTTTATCATCATACATAACAATAAGTTCACGGTCATCGTGATATCGCAAATACTCTGCAACCGCTTTGCCACTTTCATTCATGTACGTATCGGGAATAAAAATTTCACACGATGAAAACATTTCTACCTCATCTTTAATACGTTCAAGTACAATACGCGCAGCGTTGTGTCGTGTTATTTCATACGCTTTTCCTGGGTTACCTAAAGGCACGAGTGTGTATATCATTTGTCCCAAGTGTACCACGATAAAAAATCTCTTAAAAAAGTTGCGTGTACGCAAACATCTCTATATACTCACGTGTAATGATTAATTCTTTCCTGCAATCGATTATCGATTCTTTCACCGATGTCGTACAGAACCCAGTCTCGATAATTATCTTTGCGATTCTTTCGCTCCTCATCGTTTCCCTTGTACTTGCGATGGTATTTCCGTTCTGGCGAGACCTCCTCGTTCGTGTCAGATTTTTAGAAGAAGATGAACGCCCTTCCTCCCTTCTCCTTTGGATTGTCTTTGTCATTATTATTGTTAAGCTCGTCCAAGCATTTATCATCCAGCCATTCATTGTCGATGGCGGTTCCATGCTCCCAACATTTCATAATCAAGAATTCCTCCTTGTTGATAAATTCTCGTACCTCGTTGGAAAGCCATCTCGTGGAGATGTCATGATTTTCAAACTCCAAGAAGGTGACAATAAATTCTTGGGCAAGTACCTCATCAAGCGGGTCATCGGGCTACCTGGTGAACGTGTGGTTGTTAAGAGCGGTCTTACAACAATTTATAACAAAGATAACCCTCAAGGTTTTAAACTTGATGAACCATTCGTAAGTTACAAAGAAACAAACAAAGATGTTGACGTAACCTTAGACGAACACCACTACTTTATGATGGGAGATAACCGCGCACAAAGCTACGATAGTCGAGACTGGGGAGCTCTCCACGAATCAGCAATTCGAGGCAAAGCAGTCCTTCGCCTCCTCCCTCTTTCACTCCTTTCCCTAAACCCGGGTCGACACGAGTACACAAAATAATTACACTATACAATAAATCAAGAACCACCTATGAATGATAACGATACAAAAAAAGACGGAAAGAAAGAATTACCAACCACACTCAAAGGAATGAAAGATCTTCTTGGTGAAGAGTACTACGCGTACCAAGGTCTTTTTGAGAAAGCGCAAGAGGTTGCTATCTACTACGGCTTCTCTCCACTTGATACACCAACACTTGAACGAGAAGAAGTATTTATAAGTGCGCTCGGCGAAGGAACTGATGTTATCGACAAGGAAATGTATACCCTTAAAACAAAAGGTGGTGAACATATTGCCGTTCGTCCAGAATTTACCGCTTCTGTCATGCGCTCATACCTTGAACACGGCATGCAAAATCTTCCTCAGCCAGTCATGCTCTACTCGTATGGCCCTGTTTTCAGACATGAGAACCCACAACGGGGACGATTACGACAATTTAGACAGTTTAATTTGGAGATTTTAGGCACAACGAAATCTGTCGCCGACGCACTTATCATTCGTACCCTTATGACCATTCTTGAAGAGTACGGTTTTAAGGATCTCATCATTGATATTAATTCCATGGGCGATAAGGAGACAAGACCAACCTTTTTCCGTGAACTGGTTTCTTACTACAAAAAACATTTAAATAATCTCTGCAAAGATTGCCATGAGCGTATAAAAACGAACCCTCTTCGATTACTTGATTGTAAACAAGAAGCATGCCAACCATTTAAAGAAGGATCCCCGTCCTCCCTTTCTTTCCTCTCTTCTGATGCCCGCTCACACTTCAAAGAAGTACTTCAGTATCTTGAAGAAATGGGCATCCCGTACCGCGTTAACAATTCTCTCGTTCGTGGACTTGATTACTATTCAAGAACGGTATTTGAAGTTATTAAAATTGATGTTGATGAAAATGGAAAAGAAAAAGAAATCACCATCACTGGCGGAGGGCGTTATGACTACCTTGCAAAGATGATGGGAAATAAAAAAGACGTCCCCGCTGTTGGAACAGCGCTTGGACTTGAACGAATCATGATGTTCCCTGAATGCAAAAAACTTCCTCCGCGCATCATGAAAACACCAAAAGTGTACTTCATTCAACTTGGATTTGAAGCGAAACTAAAGAGTCTTTGTATCATGGAAATCCTCCGCAAATCACGCATTCCAGTGCACCAATCAATTTCAAAAGATTCACTCTCTGCACAGCTTGCGTCTGCGGAAAAAATGGAAGTGCCATACTGCGTCATCTTTGGACAAAAGGAAGCGATGGACAACACGGTCATTGTTCGAAACATGAATACCCGCTCACAAGACACCGTAAAAATTGATGCACTTTCAGACTACATTAAACACTTAAAATAAAAACACAGGTAAAAAGGTGGTGCCGTAGGCACCACCTTTTTCGTTACGCTTACCGCTTTCTGCATATTGCTATTTGCTTATTATTGTGTTAAAATTCCCCCTACATATGTCAAATGTAAACGTAGAAGTAAAGAAACACCAGAACGAAAATATACTTTCGCTTGTTCGTCGCTTTCAAAAGCGTGTACAGGAATCTGGGGTTCTCCCACGCGTAAGAAGCATTCGCTACAACGAACGAGGACTTTCACCTCTTAAGGTAAAGCGTGCAAAGCTCCGCAAACTAGAAAGTAAAGCAAAGTACGATCTTGCAAAGCGACTCGGCAAAATTATCGAGAGAAAGAAGCGTAGGTAAAACCCTCATGTCAATTCTTGAATCGAAGAATTTGACGGTACTCAGAAAAAAAGGCTCGTTACCCAACGTGCCTTTTTTGCGCATTAAAGAAAAAATCTTAGGAAAAAGATACGCGCTCACCATAACATTCTGCACACCGAAAGAATCGAGAGAAAGAAACAAGCTGTACCGAGGGAAAGATTATCCGACAAATATCCTCTCATTCCCCCTCTCAAAAACTGATGGAGAAATCTACATCGCTCTTTCCGTGGCGCGTCATGATGCGAAAAAATTTTCGATGCCGTACGAAAAATTTCTTCACTTGCTCGTCATCCACGGAGTTCTTCATTTGAAAGGATACGATCATGGTAGTACAATGGAGAAGTTAGAGGACACGTACCTCGAATCTTTTTACAGTGGCTAAGTCAAAACTTACTCCAATGATTGTTGGTATCGACATCGGGAGCGCATACCTGCGTGCTATTGGTTGCATCTTAGAAGAAGGAAAACGGACCCCAACTGTTGTTACCACCTACAAAAAACGTGTTGAAGGTGTTGTGCGTGGGACAATCATCGATCCAATTGAAGTGAGTAACGCACTTGAAGACGCGGTGAATGCTCTCACCGAAGAAACTGGGCGACGTATTGCACATACCCTCGTTTCGCTCTCAGCAACAAATCTATCATCAAGCCAAGCAAGTGGTCATACCCAAGTTACCAAAGGTAACGCCGAAGTAAGTGACCTTGATGTAGACAACGCTATAAAAGATTCACATAAAGGAATTCCTGATGTTCGTAATAAAACGATTGTTCATACCATCCCCCTTCGTTTTAAACTCGATGGAAATGAGGTGCAAGGACAAATCTTAGGTACTCACGGAAACAAACTAGAAGTAAAGACTATGTTTGTTACCTACCCAACAACAATGATGGAATCCTTTAAGAAAGTCCTCGATAATGCTGGTCTTAAAGTGACAGACATTGTCGCCGGGCCTATTGCTGAGAGTATTCCCCTCCTTACCAAGAAACAAAAAACTGCCGGTGTTGTCCTCCTTGCAATTGGAGCTGGCACAACGTCAATTCTCGTTTACGAAAACAATGTCCCCCTCCTCCTTGCAACCATTCCAATTGGTGGAGATGACATTACGAAAGATATTGCACTTGGGCTTAAGGTGAGCTTGCAAGATGCAGAAGATATTAAGTGTAGTAGGCTCGCAGTAACCTCACGAAGAAAGCTCGATGAAATTATTGAAGCCCGACTTGAAGACTTGTGTGAAAAGATAAACAAAGAACTTGATAAGATACACCGCAAAGAATTACTCCCTGCAGGTATTGTTGTTACAGGTGGCAGTATGTACTTACCTGGGCTGGAATCAGTTTTGCGACGCGAATTAAAACTTCCAATCACCATAACAACAAACGAGCTTTCAAAGGTAACCGGCGACACGCTTCGTGACAGCGCATGGGCTCGTGTCTACGGCCTTTCTTTCCTTGCACCAAAAGAAGATGAACGTGAGGTGATTAGCATTTTATTTACATCATTTATACGATCCGTCAAGAGATTCTTTTCTCAATTTTTACCTTAATTAACAAGCCTTTTTTAAAATTTACACCAAAAAAAGTCTCTTTGCAAAAGCTATCCATAATTGGTATAGTTAATTGATAATCACCGAAAGAATTATTAGAAATTATAGCTATGGCAAAAGTACACCCAGAAATTGAAAGTTTCGCACGCATCAAAGTAATCGGCATTGGCGGTTCAGGAAAAGGAGCGCTCAACCATATGATTAATTCAAAGCTACAAGGCGTTGAATTCATCGCGATTAACACCGACACACAAGACTTACATCATTCACTCGCTGAAAAGAAAATCCACATTGGAAAAAATTTGACTAAAGGTCTTGGTGCTGGCATGGACCCAGAAATCGGCAAGCGCTCCGCTGAAGAAACAAAAGAAGAAGTACAGGATGTTATCAAAGGTGCTGACATGGCATTCATTGCCTGTGGTATGGGTGGCGGAACAGGAACAGGTGCAGCACCTGTTGTTGCATCGATTGCAAAAAATGAAGGGATTCTTACGGTAGCCGTGGTATCAAAACCTTTCTTCTTCGAAGGCTCCGCTCGCATGAAAATAGCGGAACAAGGTTTGGAAGAATTAGAAAAAGAAGTTGACGCTCTTATTGTCATTCCAAACGACCGCCTCCTTTCTATTATCGACAAAAATACAACCGTTAAGCAAGCATTTGAAATGTGTGATGAGGTCTTAAAACAAGCCGTTGAAGGCATTGCAGATATTATCCGTCACCCAGGGCGCATTAACTTGGACTTTGCAGATATCAAAAGAATTCTCAAAGATTCTGGCACAGCCCTTATGGGTGTTGGGCGTGGTATGGGAGAAAATCGCGCTCGTGAGGCCGCATCTGCCGCAGTTAACTCCCCTTTGCTTGATGTCTCAATCCACGGAGCAAAAGGAGTCCTCTTTGCAATTTATGGTGCGGAAGACTTAGGGATGCTTGAAGTACAAGAAGCTGCGAAAATTATCACCGAATCAGTTGATAAAGACGCAAAAATTATTTTCGGTATCGCAACTGACCCAACACTTAAAAAAGATGAGGTAAAGGTCACCGTGATTGCAACCGGTTTCCCTGGTGGGAACCCAAGTAACATTCGTATTGGATCACGTGATACATTTGGTGATGCTGAACGCACGGAAACAAAAGTTGAAAAAGCAGAAAATACTCGCGCCATGAAAGAATCAAAAGAAACTGTCGCCGAAGCAATTGAAAAGCGTATTGACCACGAAATTTCTGCCCCAGAAGAAACCTCAAACGACAAAAAAGAAAAAGGTGCGCCAAAGCGTCCACTTTTTAAGTTTGACGAAGAAGAAGACGATGAAGACTGGGAAGCATTGCCACCATTTTTAAGAAGGAAAAAATAACAGCATAGTAAAAATACCGTGATGCCCACGGTATTTTTACTATGCTATACTGAAAATCTTATGGAAAAAACTTTTGATCTAATTATTATCGGTGGCGGACCGGCAGGAACCGCAGCATCGATATATGCAGCACGCAAACAATTAAAAACACTTCTCATTGTGAAAGAGTGGGGTGGGCAATCTATTGTTTCAGACGACATTCAAAACTGGATTGGAACCCCACACATCTCAGGTGCGAACTTAGCGGACTCGCTCAAGAAACACGTCCTTGAATATAAAGGAGAAATCTTGGAAATTAAAGAGGGCTCTCTTGTCACGCACGTTTCTGGCCAAGACGGAAACTTTTCAGTAACCACAGAAGACGGAGCAACACTAAACGGAAAGACGGTACTCATCGCAACTGGTTCTGCGCGACGCAAACTTGATATTCCAGGTGCTCAAGAATTTGAACATAAAGGTATCACCTACTGCGCATCGTGCGATGGACCGCTTTTCTCTGGAATGGATGTTGTTGTTGTGGGTGGTGGGAATGCTGGTTTTGAATCTGCCGCACAGTTAACAGCGTATTGTAAATCAGTCACACTACTTTCTCGAAGCGAGCCCCGCGCAGATGAGATTACCGTCAACAAACTTCTCGCAAAGCCAAATTTTAAATTAATTGTTGGCGCAATTCCAAAAAGCATTCAGGGTTCGCAGTTTGTGGAATCAATTACCTACACTGATAATGTTTCAAATAGCGAAGTAACCCTTCCTGTCGCTGGAGTTTTTGTTGAAATTGGACAAATTCCTGCAACGGATTTTGCAAAAGATATCGTCAAAAGAACTGAAATAGGAAATATCGTCATTGACCCTCGCACCCAAGAAACATCGGTAAAAGGTGTTTGGTCAGCGGGCGATTGTACTGATGTCTTGTATCATCAGAACAATATCGCAGCAGGCGATGCTGTTCGCGCACTAGAAGACATTTATCTTCACCTCCACGCGTAACTGCTCGTACTTAAGAAACGTACAATAATGAAAAAATATTTCTCTACCATCTATCGATTGTGGACTATCTTGTCGCCATTCCATGGGCGCTTCTATTTTCAGTTGTTTCTTATTTTTGTTGCTCAGCTTGTTATTGTTGGCCACGCATACATAAACAGTAGCCTCATCACAAGTCTTTCACATAAAGATGTGCAGGCGGTTACTTTATTTTTTGTAATTTGGGTTGTACTTTCAATTTTCGACTCATTTGTTTTGGAATATGTTTCAAGGTCAAACAGAGAAAAACACCTGGACCAAAATGTATATCAATACCTTCAAGAATTTTCACTGAAACGTCTCCTTTCGCTTACCGTTGAACAACACATAGAAGAGCACTCAGCCATCAAACTAACCGTTATCGCGCAAGGTGAAAATGCTACCAATAATATCCTCATAAGAATACTAAACGAGGTTATCCCGATTATTGTTCTCATTATCATGACAATTGTCATGCTTTTCTTTCAGGATACATCGATTGCGCTTTTAAGTATTGTCTTTATGGTTATCATTTTTGCTTGGAATTATATTTTTAACGTTGGCCACTACCCGTATGTAACAAAAAATCGAGACAACTGGAACCAACAACAAAAAAGAAGGACGGAGGCTTTCACTCATTTAAGTTTAGTTAAGTTTTTAAACCGAAGCGAATACTTTGTTAAGAGTTTTCTTGAAGCTCGCCGGTCTATCGTCGCACACCATATCCTTACCCGCATGCGCTCTATCAAAAACAGTGTCGCGTTGCTCACTTTTCAGGATATTTCTTCATTTACAACGCTCGGTTTGACAACCTATCTTTTTTTCGCGGGGGCATTTGAACTTGGTACGATTTACCTTATTTGGAACCTGTCAAACAGAGTTTATTATCAAATGGGACAGCTCTCGAATACGATGCGTGAAATTCCCCAAATGTATGCCGATGCAGAAAAATATTTAAACGTCATTGATATGGAACCCCTCTTCAATGAAGGAGGGAAGCACGTTGAAAAACTCTCTGGTGATATTATTTTTTCTCATGTAACATTTTCATACCCAAAAGGAAACCACCCTGTTTTTGAAGATATTTCCTTTACCATCCCCGAGGGGAAAACAACTGCGTTTGTGGGTTCTTCTGGAAGTGGAAAAAGTACTATCGTGAAATTACTCCTACGCGCTTATGACTACCCATCTGGTTCAATCATTGTGGGGAATGATGAACTAAAATCAATTAATGCAGGAGCAATTCGTGAACGGATGGGATACGTAGAGCAACATGTTGATTTGTTTGATGACAGCATTAAAGAAAATATTATTATTGGCGTCCCCGAAAACAAAAGAAAGGAAGCAGAGGAACAACTAGAGGAGATAGCAAAGAAAACACGCATCACAGAGTTTTATCATCGTCTCGGTGAAAAACGATTTGACACAGTAGTTGGTGAGCGAGGTATCAAGCTCTCCGGCGGTGAACGTCAACGCATCGGTATTGCGCGAGCAATGATCAAAGACCCGGACATTCTTATCTTTGATGAAGCCACATCATCCCTTGATACTGAAAATGAAAAATATGTTATGGAAGCAATCAACGAAGTATCAAAGGGGAAAACGACCATCATTATTGCACACCGACTTTCAACGATTGTTAATGCTGATAAAATTATTGTGATGGATAAAGGAAAAATGATAGCCGAAGGAACACACGATGAACTTATGCAAAATTCTTTGCAATACAAAACACTTATTGAGCATCAAGTGATTAGTTAACGCACCAATACTCAGCACAAACTACTCTTTCACTTTCTTTGGTGGTGTTGCAACAGAGATTGCCGTATCAATCCATTCTCTTACCTGTTCCCTATCTTCCAATACTTCTTCAGGCACTGAATAGAAGTGCATTTTCTGAACTTTTCTTTCGCCTCCGTCAGGTGCTAGTTTCATATACGAGAACTGTTGTCCACCACGCGATTCGTACCATTCCCTCAATTCTTCAGAACCTTTCAACCACAAAATATCTCCATCAACAATCGCAAATACTTTTCCATCACTATAAAGCACGTACCCACCCATCATTGCTTTCGCCTCAACGCGAAGCGACTCCTCGAACACATCGTAAAGGACGTACATAAGAAATGGCGTCATCTTCATACACATAAGTATACGCCACAAATATCTTTTTTGGTCTATACTATACAAAACATGACAAAACTGCCTTTTTTTAGGCGTATAACAAAATCTATCGGACCAGGAGTGATTACTGGTGTTGCCGATGATGACCCATCCGGAATCATCACCTACGCACAAACAGGTGCCATGTTTGGTCTCTCACAGTTGTGGCTTACCGTTCTTTCACTTCCATTCATGATTGTCATTCAGGAAATGTGCGGACGTATTGGTATTGTTACTGGTAAGGGATTAGCGGGCGTCATTAAAACACATTACCCAAAATACATTCTCTACATTGCGGTGATTATTTTGGCGTTTGCAAATATCATCAACATTGGTGCAGACTTGGGTGCAATGGCATCCGCCGTTGAGCTTATCGTACCAGTACCTTTTGGTGTTCTTGTTGCAGTACTTACCATCATTACCGTTCTTGTGGAAATTACCGTCCCCTATCGTACCTATGTAAAATTCCTTAAATATTTAGCACTCAGTGTGTTTGCGTACATTTTTGCCGCATTCGCGGTCGAACAAAATTGGTATGCGATTATAATGTCTGTGCTCATTCCACATATTGCATGGAATGAGAGCACCATCCTTAACATCACCGCAGTACTTGGTACAACCATATCCCCTTACCTTTTCTTCTGGCAAGCAAGTGAAGAAGTAGAAGAAGAAGTTGTTAATGGCAACATGCGTGCGATGGGTAAAGGCGTACCGAAAATAACCTACAAAGATGTATCGCAAATGCAAAAAGATACCGTGATGGGCATGCTCCTTTCAAATATCGTAGCCTTCTTTATTATCATCACCACAGCAAGCACGCTTGGCGTCAACGGAATTACAGAAATTACAAGCGCTGCCCAAGTCGCTGAAAGCTTGCGCCCATTTGCAGGAGATGGTGCATTCTTACTTTTTACACTCGGTATTTTAGGAACGGGACTTTTGGCGGTTCCCGTTCTTGCTGGCTCTGCCGCATACGCACTCTCAGAAGCATTTGGGTGGAAAGCAGGGCTTGGAAGAACCTTTCACGAAGCCCCTGCATTTTATCTTGTCATCATTGTTGCAACACTTATTGGCGTACTCATTAATTTCTTGCCAATTAATCCAATCACCATGCTCTACTACGCGGCGGCATTAAATGGCATCCTCGCACCTCCGCTTATGGCACTCATTCTTCTTATCGGCAATAACAAAAAAATCTTAGGTGAACGAACAAATAGTTTGCTTTCAAATATTCTTGGTTGGACCATTACTGGTATTATGGCCTTGCTTTCTATGACTTTTTTTGTCTTCTTGTTTTAAGATATAGCATATATGCTATACTTTCCACATGACAAAAAAGGCGTCTGAAGCGATGAAGATAGGTAACTTTATTAAAAAATTACGCGAAGAACATTCGCTTACGCAAGAATCATTTGCCAAAGCATTAAAGACAACTCAGAGCGTCATTGCACGTATCGAGAGCGGAAAACAGAATGTCACCATCGAACAGATTGCCAAGCTTTCAGAGGTCTTAGGTCGTCCAATTCTTTCCCTTAATGATACACTCGACTTCCAAATTGAAGGTGGTCATAAGTTAAAAGGTATCGCTGAGACAAACACATCAAAAAATGGTGCGATTAATATGATTGTCGCCTCTCTTGTAAACGATGGCGTAACCATCCTGCATGGCATCCCCCACATCGAAGAGGTATACCGCTACATTGAAATGATTGAGAGCGTTGGTGTAAAAGTAAAATGGGTACACGATAACAGTTTAGAAATCGTTCCACCAAAAACATTTGCGCTTGGAAAAATTAATCGCGATGTTGCGGGGAAAATTCGCTCATTTACCTTTGCTGGCGCATTCATTCATAAAAGCAAACACTTCACCTTTCCACATTCAGGTGGGTGTAAAATGGGCGAACGAACTGTTGCTGCACACAAGTACGCGCTTGAGTATTTAGGTGTCACCACACATACCAAAGAAAACTACTATGACATAACTCATAAAGGTCTTCACGCTGGTACTATTCCGCTTTATGAATCTTCCGACACGGGCGCCATTACCGCGCTCATCGCCGCTTCTCGTATTCCTGGTATTACCACTATCAAATTTGCCCCCCCTAACTATCAAGTGCAAGATGTCTGTTTCTTACTTGAAAAAATGGGGGTGAAAATTGACGGTATTGGTTCTTCTACACTTGTCGTGCACGGTAAGAAAGATATTAATCTGCGTGTTGAGCATCATAATAGTGAAGACCCAATTGAAAGTATGTTTTTCATTTCCGCCGCGATCGTTACGAAAAGTAAGTTAACCATCACACGATGTCCGATTGAATTTTTAGAACTTGAACTTGAGAAATTAAAACGTATGGGGCTTGTATTTAAACTCTCTAAACAATACTTCTCACACAACGGAAGAACAAAACTTGTAGACATCGCCGTCTCCCCTTCACAACTTTTTGCCCCTCACGACAAAATTCATACGCAACCGTTTCCAGGGATAAATAATGACAACCTCCCCTTCTTTGTACCAATTTGTACGTTCGCAGAGGGTCAAACACTTATTCATGACTGGACCTGGGAAAACCGTGCCATTTACTTTACGGAATTAAATCGCCTTGGGGCTGACATAAAACTCTTAGACCCACACCGAGCCCTCGTCACAGGCGTAAAACGCCTCCGTGGGGCTCAAATTGTCTCACCCCCAGCACTTCGTCCTACGGCAATTATTTTGATTGCCATGTTAGGCGCTGAAGGCACCTCACTTTTACGCAATGTGTACTCCATAAAACGCGGATATGCAGACATCGCCGAGAGGTTGAATAAACTGGGAGCAAAAATAAAAGTACTGAAAGGGATATAAGAAAACAACCCCTCGGAGGGGTTGTTTTCTTATATTTTGCTAATCAAGCTTAGTTTTTCCTTCTTTTGTTTGCATACCAGATTTTGGAAATGCTACGTAAAAAGTGGAACCTACGTCTTTTGTTGACGTAAACCAAATATCTCCTTCTGTTTTTTCTAAGATTAGTTTAGTTATATATAACCCAAGACCAGCACCTTTGCTATTTTCATCGGTAACATTAGAACCCCGATAGAAAGACTTGGAAAATACATGCTGTTTATCAGCTTCTGGAATACCGATACCATCATCGGCAATCACAACAACGAGACTATCGTTATGTAATACCTTGGTACCACATTCTTCACCTTGCTTCACCTCTTTAACAGAGATGCGCACTGTTCCTTTTTCTTTAGAAAAAAGGAGCGCATTAGAAATGAGGTTTCTAAAGATAACAAGACACATCTGCTTATCAAGCGAAATCGGTTCTGACGTGTTATGTTCATACGACTCCTCTATAGACAAACCTTTTTCCTCTATGACGTCCTTCATCTCAGAAAGTACGCCTTTGAGAACAGCTGAAAGCTCTATTTCTTCTGGTGTAACACTAAAAGTACCCAGGTCTAACCTGGATACATTTAGTATTGACCGTATAAGATCAATTGCTTTCTGATTACTTGATTGTATGGTCTTTAAGTATTTGATTTGGTCATCTTGTAGTGTCCCACAGTCGCCATCTAATAGCATTTCTGTGTACCACTTAACAACAGAGAGAGATGTTCTTAATTCATGAGCGGTAAGCGATAACAATGCATCACTAGATTTCTCATCATTTTTCACACCACTGTCTTTGTGATGACCAACTAATCCTAAAGACATAACCACACACTCACTATCTTGTTACAGAAATTACAGCAGCTTGTTCAGCAAGTGGAGCTGTAACCGTGAGACGTCCATTAGCATCTCTAAAGATAAAGTATCCGGTACCATTCACAGTAACCTTTTGTGGATCTTGTGGAATACCAACAAGGTACTTACCGTTAAGAGCAAGTACTGATAGGTCGATAACTCCTGTACAGTCTGCGGCACCCTGCGCACAGATTTCTGTTGATGACGCAGTCACCCCTGCAGGTAATACTCCGTTGTTATCAATTGAGTATTGGTATGCTGCATTAAGAATCGTTGTAACGTCTGATCGGCGTTGTGCATTACGAGTATCACCAAGCTGTTTACCTGGGTTAATAGCCACAATCACGATGCCGGCCAAAATAGCGATAGCTGCAACCACGAGGAGGATTTCAATAAGGGTGAATCCTTTCTGGCTACGAAATAGTTTTTTCATACAATTGTAATTCGATGTTATATATTTAACTAAGTAACTTTATAAATGAAATTCTACCTAGAGGATAGGTAAAATATCCTGCCTTATTAGTATACCAAATAAACAACCCCTTAAAAGTCTCCAACGTCTTGCCATGAGGATAAGATAATAAATGGTGTTGTTGTTGCTACAATTACCCTTATTTTACTTACTGTTTCTCCATATTGCCCCACTATTTCTAGTACTACATCTTGACCACTTGGAGAAGAAACTACATAGGAACATGTTCCTGAGGCTATTGACAACCCCCCTGACATTGAGGTGCTTCCTGTTTCTAACAACCTCTGAAGGGCCTCTTCTCCGCAAGAGTTCGCGACTATTTTTGCGCTTCCTCCCTGTTGTAATGCATAATCTGTTTTTGATGATGATATGCCAAATAAAAGTACAGACATCATCACGGCAACACCGATTGTTCCAATAACAATAACTGACAGGAGTGCTATGTACCCCCTTCGAATACTATTTTTTTTATCAAAAGGTGCTATCATTTGTTATTTTCTTAATGTTGCACTACCGCTAAATGATTGACTAAATTCCATCTCATTTCTGTTGTTTGGATTATTATAAGAAATAGTGAATGATACTTTTACCGTTTTATCAATAGAGCTTGTCGGCGCAATTGTTTGAAATACAAGTGAGGACACCGTTACGTGTGAGTTCGTTATGGGGATTGGGTTTGACGCACCCTCTTTAATTCTTAGTGTACCACTCGATACATCAAATACGGTTGGGCTAAGCATTCCATCAGAAACAGTAAGGGAAAGTATCGAACTTGTAGCAGACGCTGTAGGAAAATCTATAGATTCTGCATTTCGTACGGTATTTACAATAACATGCATAACATATGTCCCTTGTGAGTTCACATCATAAATTGTTGCGTTTTTTACTCGTGTACTTGTCAAAAAAGAGAGTAACAAAACAACAGAAAATAAAACAATGGACACCAAAGTTACGTAAAGTAACGTTTCGACGAGTGAGAACCCTTTATTTTTTGTAAAAAAGGTAGTCATGTTATTGTTGCCAGAATGAAAATGAAAACGGAGAAGATATTACTTGAGGCAACTCTATTTCAAGAGCTCCTCCATCAGAATTTGTCCAAACAAATGTTGAAGAACTTGTCATAGTAAGACGTTTCGCAAATAAATCTTTTGCATTATCTGACGTCAAAAACATAAGCTGACTTTTATCGATAGGATCCATGTGTATGTCCATATAACCACGAGTAATCCCAATAGATGGTGTTGGAGCAAAGTCGGTTTGACGAGTAAAGACTCCTCCATTTCCCGTATACCAGTTAATGTTTGGAGAATTAAGATCAGCATACACAACAATAGATCGTGTTGTTGAACCATTGGTGAGCCATCCAGTCGTTACAAGTTTTGATCCTGTATAAGGAACACCGGACGACGTGTCTGCATTTGCAGTATTTGTCCACGAAGATCCATTCCAGTATCCAAGCTGAAGATCTCCTCCGGCATTTCCAATAGAAGCAAAAACTATTTCATCCGTTTCTAAGTTTGGAGTAATATCAAGCGTTGTTGCATCATCTAAAAATGTTGGTGGGGTAGTGACGGCTCCCCATGTACATGACGCAATGCCTCCAGTACAGGTTCTATATCTCACACCGTTGGTGCCATTGTTCCCCGTGCCATTTGACCACACGAGCATAAGATCACCAGAAAGTGACTCATACGCAAGATCCATATTTTCTATATCATGAGACGAAGAAATTCTTTCAACGTTCGTATCGCTAACAGCCGATGGCTCATTTACCCAACTACTTCCATTCCATATTTTTGCAGAGATGTCATCGTTTGTATCAACCCATGTAAGAGCAATAAGATCAGAACCTACGCGTCTATCATTTACCATTTTCACATACATAATATCGCTTGTCGTCCTAAGTGGTGTAAGTGTTGATTCGCTTGACCAATTAGATGCCCCACACCCAACGTTCCCCGGCTTTGTGCGGTACCCCATTTTCCCCCATCGTGTACTATCGCCCGATGTTCCTCCTTTACTGTAAACAACAAGAGCATCACCGGAAGTTTTCTCAAAAATAATGTCGTTACGGTGACGATTACCCACACCACCTGACTGTGCAACAAATTCTTGTGTCCATGTTGTTCCATCAAAACACATAACAGTAAGTGAACCGGTAGAATCATAGTAACCAGCAAGAGCGTAGTGTGCGTTTGGTGCAGTTTTAATAATCCATGTTGGGCCAACGGTTGCAACGAACGTATTTGTTTCCGCACTAAAAGCATCCGTCGTTACATTGTATGTTCTGTATTTAGGAATGTTTGTTCCATCACCATAAATCATAAGCCCTGAAAGAGAAGGGCTTCCTCCACCACCCCCCTCTGTAATAACCTCTTCATTTGTTAATGTGCATGTTTTACTTTCACCTGATCCGACAACCACCCTGCCATCAGTAAAACACTGCCCGCTAAAACTAAGCATGTACTCCGTACTTGATGCTTCCGTTATAAAATGAGTGCCTGACGGAACGCTCGTTGTCGCCCCCATAATAACAGTTGCTCCACCAACCATAAATGGGGCAAAATCTTCTATCACCTTATCGCCCCCATGATTAATAACGACACCATCTAGTTTTACATACGCCAACTTTTCTTCATAGTTCAATGTGCATAATTTTGAAGACGACGATGTAAGCGTTACCTGACCAGCGCTATTACAATCATTACTAAATGTTAATGTATAGTTACTATCTAACCCGCCTGTAACCGTGTATGTACCTGCACTAAACTTTGTTGATGTGCCAAGTTGTACTGTTGTTGTTCCTACTTTATATGGAGCAAAATCAGAAACCGTTTTTGATAGTCCGTGATTAGTAACAACAGCATTCACCATTAACCCCTCTCCAAGATTAAGCACTGTTTTCCAATTAGTTACACGACCAGAAAAAGAAATGGAACCTGTCCTAGTCTCAGTTTGAGGCCATGTCACCGTAACGGTAACATCTTTTCTATTGCTATCTACGTCTGTCACCGTAACTTGTCTTGTGAAACCATTATCTGTATCTGATGATCCCAAAAAACTCCAAGCATCACCAGAATAGGTAAGCCCGTGAGTCCCTGGTATAAGAGAAGAAAAATTACTATTCTTCATGCTACGCACAGCTTCTTGCCCCTCTTCTGCTACCATGGTTGCCTGAGATCGTTTACCAGCAAGCACTGAGGCCTGTAACCCGTAATAAAATACTCCAGCAAATGCGGTCAAAAACAACACAAAAAGAGATGTTGACAATAGTATCTCAACAAGAAGAAACCCCTCTCTTGATTTTTTAATAGTCAACCATTCCTTTTTGATTGATTTTGACATGACGTGATTCGTTATCTACAGAAACAAGTGTTGTTGTTCCTGTTGATTGGGGTAAGCCTGTTTGTTTGCTAAAAATAATATTAGTAAGCCCGGTAACAGCAATAGTTGGGGAGATGTCTGTTACCTCATCAAACGATGAGTCTCTGTTTGCAAAATCATTACCTTTATAGATAATTATACTTCCTGTTGCCACATATACCCCCCATACACTGTCCACACTTCCTGTTTGAGATAACACAGAAGCCCTTCGTGTAGACTGAACAAAGGATATTGTTGCAATGTCTAAATCATTACGAGTCATAAAAGAAAGATAGTTCGGGATGGTCATAGCAAAAATAATAGTAAGAATTGATATTGATAAAGCTATTTCCACCATTGCAAACCCCTTACAAAAATATGAAGATATATTCATACTATATTGCGTTCATACCACCAACAAGACTGTAAATTGGCAAAATGACAGCAAACGCAACCGCAACCACACCCGCCCATACAATAACAAGAAGGATTGGTTCCATAATAATGGTAAGATTTTTTGTTGTGGTGTCCGATTTTTCCTCAAGTACTTGCCCTATTTTTATAAGCGTCTTTGTCAAATTACCAGATTGTTCACCAGAAAAAATAAGTTGTTGTATAGGTTGCGGGACAATTTTCTCTGTTTTTGAATATGACGCAAATGATTTCTGAAAAGAATTACCCATTTCTATTGAATCTTTTAGATGTGTATAGAATTTTTTGTATCGAAAAGAATCAGATGCCCCAATCAGAGAATCTATTGCTTTTATAATAGGAAGACCAGCTTCAAGGAGAGTCCCCAGCAAATACCCAAAACGCGCCACTTCAACTTCCATTAATAATGTTTTTATTCCAGGGATAGAATATAGGAACGCTTCTCCTAAAAATTTTGTTTTTTGGTTAATAAATATAACGTATATAATTAAAAAACCTAGAAAAAGTCCTAACGGTACAAACCAGAGTCCATTTTTTTGTAAAAAGAGACCAAAACCAATAAGTACTTTGGTAACAAAAGGAAGATCGAGCTTTAAATCATCAAAAATCTTTGCGAGTTTAGGCAAAATAAACCATGAAATACCAAGCCCGATAACAATAACAAGCACGAGCACGAAGACTGGGTACATGAGGGCTGACTTAACTTTTGAATGAAGGTTCCTTTCTTTTTCCTGCTCAAGAGAAACCACCTTTAAATTCTCGGCAAATTTACCCGACTCTTCTCCAATACGAAGAAGCGAAATAGTGTACCCCTTGAAAAGCCCCGTTCTATCAAATGATCTCCACAGAGGCGAACCACCTTCTAGTTCAAGCAAAATTCCTTCCAGAATTTTCTTCATCTGAGCATTTTTTGTGTCTCGTGTGATAGCCGAAAGTGCACTCACAATAGGCATACCCGAAAGAACCAACATGCTTAAATTTTCAATAAACTGGTCGCGTTCTTTTGTGAGGCCGAAGGTATCGAAAAAACCAAGTTTTTTCTCACTCACTTTAACAACGCGAGGAGTTGCCGTTACTGGTGCGGAAGGAGCGTCAGACTCAACCTGTCTTGTTTTTGTGACAGCCGTCCCTTTCTGATCATTTACTTTCTTATCATCGGTGCTAGGTTTCTTCAGTGTTGGTTGAATGCTCTTATCTTTAACCTCTTCACTTTTGGATGCAGGCTTCTTTGCTGTTTTTTTTACTGCCATACATTAAGTCTTTTTTTGTTTAGAAGACTCTTTACTCTTTATCACTTTCTTTTCAGATACAATAGGCTCGTTTTCTTGTAACAACAAATCTGGTGGTGGTGCCACACGAATAAGTTCTTCGATAGTAGTAAGACCATTCTTCACTTTATCAACCCCATCTTCAAAAACTGATCGTCCACCCTCCTTGCGAGCAAGCGTCCATATCTGTTGAGCTGATGGTCTTTTTACAAGAAGCTCTTGTAAGTTTGGTGTAATTTTTATAAGTTCATAAATTGATGTTCGCCCTTTATATCCGGTGAAACCACACGCCTCACACTTTTTACCCTCATAGAGAGTCATGTTATCTTTAAAATACTTGGCGACGTCTTGTAGTTGTGGGGTGTTAAAATCTGCAGGAGTTTTAATAATACTGTGTTTACAATGCTCACAAATCTTACGCACAAGACGCTGCGCGATGATAAGGTTCATTGTCGAAGAAAGAAGGAACGGCTCGATACCCATATCAAGAAGACGTGGTACCGCTGTTGCTGCGTCGTTTGCGTGGAATGTAGAGAGAAGCATGTGCCCAGTAAGAGCGGCGTTTACCGAAATCTCGGCAGTTTCTAGGTCGCGAATTTCTCCCACGAGGATAATATCTGGATCTTGGCGTACAATTGCACGAAGACCTCGAGCAAAGGTAAGCCCTGTTGCTTGGGTTACTTGTATTTGATTAAGTCCTTGAACCTTGTACTCAACCGGATCTTCAATGGTAGTGATGTTTGTATCTGGAGTATTCAACATTTTAAGCAACGAATAGAGTGTTGTTGTCTTACCAGAACCTGTTGGTCCAACCACAAGTATCATTCCGAAAGGCTTATCTGCCGCCTCACGAAGAAGTTCCTGATTCTTTTGATTAAGACCAAGATCATTAAAGGTGAGTCCTTGTACATAGGAACCCAAAACACGAAGTACGACTTTCTCCCCTTCCACAATAGGAATAATGGAGGTACGCATATCAACAGCTATGCCGTTGTGTTCATAGTGAAGTGATCCATCTTGTGCAGCATAGTGCTCATCGATACGAAGTGCGCTCTTTACCTTAATTCGATTTAATACATTTTCGTAATACTCTTTAAGCAAGCGTCCCGCTTCGTGAAGTACGCCGTCAACACGGAAGCGAATAATTACTATTGTTGCTTGTGGTTCAAAATGTATATCTGATGCCTTGTACGTAATCGCGTCGTCAAAAATTTCCTCCAAAATTTCAGGAGCAACCCGACCACCGCCTTCTTCAATAATTTTCTGAAAACGGGTGTCGAGAGGTTTCTCGTAATGCACAAACATACTATCTATGTCTTCCGTAAGAGAGTATGTAATTTTTATCTTTTTACCTGAAAAGATTTTCTTAAGCTCGCTTTCAATGTCTTTCTTGGTTGGGTCATCAGTTGTTACCGTGA
The DNA here is from genome assembly GCA_030916895.1 of Patescibacteria group bacterium. Lineage (GTDB taxonomy): Bacteria > Patescibacteriota > Minisyncoccia > Phycocordibacterales > UBA5272 > UBA11704. The sequence continues at coordinate 33,213 of JAUPVR010000003.1, read as the reverse complement.
CCTCTTTTTCTCCGTCCATAAAAAGAACCACTCGCAAGTTTTTTGCTTGCTCCTCAGGAATTTTCCGTACCTGCTCTGCGGTAATTGCTGCAGAGTTTAAGTCAGCGTACGGTACCTTGTATGATTCAGCAAGTGCTTGCCCTATAATGTCATTACTCACCACGCCGTCACGTAAAAGCGCATCCACAAAAGAGACACCACCAGCCTTCACAAGTGCATCTGCCCTCTTTACATCTTCATCGCTAATATAACTACCAGCAACAAGAATATCTTTAATATTCTCAGGGATCTTCATAGAGAAAGTATACCATCGACTCTTGTTATATTTTGTTGTTGTATATGTGAATAAGGTGTACAAGAAAGAATACATGAACGTATGTGTTTTTTCTGTACACACCTCACATCCTACCCCACAGACAACATATCAAAACCTGATACACTATACTCTATGAATAAACGTTTTGTCCTTTATTTCCTCATTGCGATTGTTGTATCTGCAATCACTTTTTCCGCACTATACATAAAGCGGTCTCTTTCTACAACAAAAAACATATCACCATCCATTGCTCAAGAAGAACAAATAATCACCCCTCAAGAAACAATAATGGTAACAGGAACAACCTCTGGAGAAGTAGAACCTGTTTTAGTAATAGGGACAACAACAGAACCGACACCGAAAAAAGAATTGCCTGTCACATCAAAACCACCCCAAACACAAGCCTCTGTTACACAAAAAATAGCTGATGTTATCAGTACTATGACATACACCATTTCTTCTCTCTTCGTACAAGAACGTGGCGACACAAATGAAAGCACCATCACCCCAACATCATACGTACCAAACGCAGTAAACACGGAAACCCCTTACACACAACTTCCCCCTCAGGATTTTGCAGGACAAAAATATATCGTTGTTGATGGTAACATCGTCACTGCTGATAATAAAGTAATTTACAATATTCCTCCTGAGGTATACGGCAGTGCTTCAGGAGGTAGTGATTGGACCAATACTGTAGTAAGTGTAACGGCAGTAGGAGTCGTGCCTCCTGTTGTGGGAGCCATTCCTGTTGAGAATCTCCCCGGAAAATTTTATCTTTCAACAAACTCTTTTGGAGATATGGAGCAATGCCAATTCTCAAATAAAATTTTTATCTTAGATACCATAGCCAACACAACCACGCTTATCTATGAAGAAAATAGCTCAACCCTTACAAAAGATGACCCTCGAGCATGTAATAGTGAAATATTTCTCTTAGCAACAGATAAAGAAAAACTTGTTCTCAAATATCACACCATAGGAACAAATACTCTTTGTGATAGTGCCTGGAGTGAACCAGAAAAAACATTTTATATTGATGTAACAAAACTACAAACAGAAGGGATGAGAAAATATGTAATCCCCCTTTCACTATCAAACAATGCCGAACAAGAAGAAGAGGCGTGCAGAAACTTGCTCTCTGCAACGGGAACTCAACCATAGTTAATACAAAAAAGGTACGTTTTCTTTGACGCTATATAAAGCCTACGCTTGGTTACTAGATTTTTTTCTTCACCCCTTCTACGATTTCCGAAAGTGTACTGTTAGACTTTACGAAAAAATCTATCGCACCCAAGTCGTGAGCTCGTTTCTTATCTTCCTCTTGATTAAGATTGGTCATTACAATAACTGGGACATGTAATTTTTTTGTTTGTATTGTTTCTAGTATTCCAAAACCATCAATTCCTGGAATAATTAAATCAGTTATCACAAGGTCAAACTTTTCTTTTTCCAAGAGAGAAATACCGACTTCACCATTATCAGCCGTGGTAACTTCAAATCCTTCATGTGTTAGTTTAAGTAGAAGAGCGTGAGCAAGTGGCTTTTCGTCTTCAAGTATCAATATTTTCTTTTTTGTCCCTTCTTTCATATAAATACAACGTTGCAGTGGCTTCAGTGTACACTATTTTGTCTCAAAAAACTACCGCTTGTGTGGGGTAAAACGCGAGTTTACACCCTGCTCTTCCTCGCTATTTTTGTGTATAGCGTATGCTGTATTTATTACGACACACTGTATACTACACGCTATGGAAGCTATGGAGATACTAGATTTTTTTGATAAGATACGATTCGATCTTATCGGTGTTGTTGTCGCCGTTACAGGAATTGCGGTGTTAGCGTTTATTGTATTTTTCCGTAGCAAAAACAGTATCACGAGTAGAACATTCTTCTTCTTTTCTTTTCTTACTATTCTTTGGGGGCTATCCAATTATTTTTTATATAAATTTACAGATCCGGAACTTGCCATTCTTGCGCTTCGTATCCACATCTTCCTTACCATATGGCATTCGTATGCGTTTTTCCAACTTGCCTATGTTTTTCCTAGTGAGAAAAAAGAGTTACCCCTATGGCACACCTACGGGCTCCTACCGTTTGCGTTTTTCTCTTCCGCATTACTCCTCATCCCTTTTGTTTTTACAAAAATAAATGACTTCGTCTCATTGCCACAACTTACGAACCCAGAACGAAGTGATGGAATTATTTTAGGAGGTATTGTAACCTTTAGTTTCTTGGTTTCTGGAATCACTTCCCTCTACAACAAAATAGAGGCGGCGAAAGGAGACCAGCGAAGACAAATCATGCTCATGTTTACGGGTATGTCACTTACCGCGGGCCTTCTTCTTTTGTTTAGCTTCATTCTCCCTATTGGGTTTAATAACTATAATTTCGTACCTTTTGGTGCGCTCTTCATTTTCCCTGTCATCGTCTTTACTGTGTATGCAATTTACATCGTTGAATTATTCCACGTAAAGAATCTTTTCGCTGGTATTTTTATATTCTTCTTGTGCGTGTTTTCACTCGTTGAGCTCACCATTTCTGATAATATTGAGCAACTCTTACTTCGTATTGTAATCTTCATACTTACCCTTGTCCTTGGTATTCAGCTTGTACGAAATACGTTTGAAATAGAACTGGCCAATGAACAAAAGTCAGAACTGATGACATTTGCAACCCATGAGATTCGTACACCAATTACTATTATGCGTGGGTACGCCTCCATTTTACTTGATGGCGACAAGGGTCAAATTAACCCGCCAGTTATTGATTTGCTTCAGAAGATTCTGATTTCTGGCAACGAAGTTATTTCACTTCTTTCACAGTATTTGAATAAATCAAAAATTGAACTAGGACAACTCCAATACGTTTTTGCAAGAGTCGATGTTGTTCCCCTCATTAACGAACTGCTCACATCATTTAGGGTTCACGCAGAACAAAAAGGTTTGTCGCTAACGAAAGTATTGCCTACAAAAGAAAAGATATTTGTTAACGCAGACCAAGGTAAGTTACGAGAGGTTATCACTAATCTTATCGATAACGCTATTAAGTATAGTCCTCAAGGGTCTGTTGATGTTTCTGTTACCCATGAACATGGAAAGGTGCTCATTCGTGTTACCGACACCGGGGTAGGTATAGAAGACGATACGAAAAAAATCTTGTTTAAGGAATTTTCTCGAGCTGATGTACAAAAAGTAAACATTCTAGGAACCGGTCTTGGCCTCTACCTTGCTAAAATATTTATTGACGCTCACAAGGGCCGAATCTGGGTAGAATCTGAAGGTAAGGGTAAAGGCTCACAGTTTTACATTGAATTAGCAGAAGCATAACATCTAATCGTATGGCAAAAATAATGATTGTTGAGGACAACAAAGATATACAAGAAATCTACAAACACAGTTTTGAAAAAAATGGGTATGAAGTGATTCTTGAAGATAATGGGTTAGACGGCCTTGCTCATGTTGGAGAAACAATGCCTGATGTTATTCTGCTTGATCTTATGCTCCCTAAAATGGATGGTTTTGAATTTTTGAAAGAACTCAAAAAAAATCAATTGGATGTCCCTGTTATCGTTTGCTCTAACATATCCGACAACGAAGTAACAACTAAGATTATGGACCTAGGGGCAATTGGCATTATTCTTAAGGTAAATTATTCTGGAAAACAATTGGTAGACAAAGTTCAGTATCTTTTGGAGGAAGCAAAATACAATAAACAAGCGAATACGGCAAAAGTGGAAGGGAGTTAGGGGTTGTTTTTATTTTGATTCTAAGATGTCTTCATCCTCTTCGTCTTGTCTTTCGTTGATAAGCAAACTCATGTAAGGCTCCACCTCTCCACCTGAATCTGCCACTACCGCTAAATGTTCAGGAGAAGCGGTGCTTTCTATCTCATCAAGGTACGCTAAGAACTGCTCTTTCGTGTTCAGACAGAATATTTTAGTGCCGTACCTCTCGATATCCTTCTTAAGAGGTTGTTCGTTCAGAAGGGCTGCCATAGCGTTATCAACAAACATTGCATCACAATATGGCAGAAGGCTGGCTATAGCATTTACATCAGTTATAGTACCAATATTCGGATAAGTCTTTTGTCCATTGGCCGCTTTACGTGCCAGTGCCGCAAAAAGTAAAGAAGATATGTGAACGGTTGGAATGCTGGCGATATATTTAGACTGTAGATATTCAGCAATTTTTCTATAGGATTCTTGAACATCTAATACCCCTCGCCCTTTCATTATCCTTATAATATCATCTATCATTTGTGATGACGGTGGTGGAAATATATCATTCAAATCAATATCATGTTCTTGCCCCGCAAGAGTTTGGTCAGCGTATTTTTGCGATAGACTTACCCTCTTCTCCAAAAAAGCTACATGGGCTTTAATCGTTGCTTTTCCAAAAGCTGAAACCTCTTCATTGAACCAGTCCATAAAATCACGACCTTTTTCTTTTTGCCAACGTTCAAATACGGGCTTCATACCTTCGTACCAGGCTTTCCTGTCTTGGTGGATAGTCTCTAGTTGCCCGTCGTATGGACGCATGTTAATGGAAATCCCCATCCCACCCCTCCATTCATGTGGGTCTCCATGAATAACAGTCGTAGCATCAAGCTCTAATGGCTTTTCTGGTTCACCCTTTATGTAGTTTTCAAGGTGCTGTTGTACTTGAAACCTCGTAATGGTGTTATAGTCATAAAATGTACACCCATGGGAAAGATGTTCGTAAACTCTTTTAAGCATTTTGTAGGGAGGGTCACCACTTAATAGTGATTCGTCTGTATGAAAAGAGGAATCAGGACAAGTGGTCAGATTCTTTTTTGAAAGGATATCTAACTTCGTGTAGGCATCAATCCAAAAGGGCTGTTCCAGTACCTTTATATGACTTTGTGCCTGTGGGTCCAAGGCCTTTGCGATGTTACTTATGAAAAACTGGTCTAGGTATATAATTTTCTTTTGTATTGAGGGGTAACTGTGCTCTTCCTTGTGCCCGCAGGTTGTACACTCTCGCAAATATCCTCTTCCGCCTGTATGAATAAACACACCGAAAGTATTCTCTCGGCACATAGAACATTTTTTATAGGGTCCTGAGATTAAATCTTTACGTGACACTGTTGCTATCCGTCTTTTTAGTTCAGCACGTCTCTCGTCTTTAGTGAGGCAACATTTCTTATATTTCTTCTCGGAACCACAATGACACGGGTGGTTTCTGCCGAGTTTGTTTGACATAAATTATATTATATACAAAAATTACCTTTATGAAAGATATTTTTTGTATACCTTTCAGGTAAATACTAGCAGATAAACCCCTAAAGGGACTTCGATTTCAACAGGTTGAGTACAACCTAAGAAAGTTGTGACCCTTACAGGCCATTTCTGCTTCGCCGGAAATGGCTTGAGAACCCACGGTTCTCAACGCTCGCTTTGCTCACTGCTCTCCTACACGGAAAACTGCCGTTTTCCGACCCTTTCCCCTCTGTAGGGTCACAAAATAAAAAGAGCGCCTTCCGGCGCGTGCTTTTTATTTTGTGACCCTACAGAGAGTCGAACTCTGCTTCCAAGCTTGAAAAGCTTGTGTCCTAACCGATAGACGATAGGGCCGTACGAATGAATCGTAGCAAAAATACTAACACAAAAAATCACTCTTTTCAAGAGTCGCTCAGTTTTTATTTTATGATATAGTAGTAATTATCCCTAAATAAGGGAGATTGGTAGTAAAAAATAATATTTGGGCGGTTAGCTCAGTTGGTAGAGCGCCACATTGACGTTGTGGATGTCAGAGGTTCGACTCCTCTATCGCCCACCGATTACGGTGGTACTTGTGTTTTCAAGAGACTGATTACGGTCTAAGAAAACATGTCGCCCACTAGACATTTTCGATAATTATCGCGACAATAGAACTATGCAAACTGTTTATCCGATTTTACAGCGCCTAACAATAGTCCTCACCCTTTCGCTTATTGCGGTTAGTTTTCTCTTTTTTTCTTCTCCTAAAGCTTGTAGCGAACCAATAACCGTAAGCTTAAGCCCCACCATCGATTCACGATTTAACATGGCAAGAAGCACCATCGTGACAAACCTACAAGACGCGATACAGCTTTGGAATGATGTGCTTCCTGAGACAGAACTCCTTCGTTTTGTGGAAACAGATGGCGATGTTGCTATTTCTTTTGTGTACGACGAACGACAAAGAACGACCATTCAAAACGAACGACTAAAACGCCAGATTGCTGAACAAAAAAATCAACTCACGACACTAAAAACATCACTTAGTACCACACAAGAAACCTATGAAGCGAGAAGCCAGGAAATACAGACAAAAACATCTGTGTACTTAAAACATGTTGATGAGTACAAAGAAAAAGTTGATGCGTGGAATGAGAAAGGTGGTGCACCCGCGCCAATCTACGAAGAGTTAAAACGAGAACAACTTGCGCTTGAAGTTGAGAGACTCAATTTAAACAATGACATCGCCAACCTCAACAAACTTGCAGATACAATAAAAAACACAAGCGGAAAACATAATACTATCGTTGAAGAAGTAAATCAAAAAGTTGAAACCATTAACGAAACTGCATTACGAGAATTTGAGGAAGGAATTTACGACCCAAATACAAAAACGATTGTAATCTACGAATTCGAATCACCTCTTTCCTTAAAACGAGTGCTTGCACACGAACTTGGACACGCTCTTTCTGTTGGCCACGTTGAAGGAAAAGATTCTATCATGTATCCGTATAATGATAGCAAAACCTTTGAACTCTCTGAAAGTGACACAAAGGCCATCAAAACAATTTGTGAGAAGTAACCCCAGGCTTTAGGCGTGGTGATATGGCTCACCTTTGATAATTGTGAAAGCTCGGTATATCTGTTCAGCGAGTATGAGGCGCACAAGCGCGTGAGGAAAAACAAGGGATGAAAGTTTCCAGGTGTAGTTTGCTCGTGTGTGGATATCTTTGCTCACACCGTATGCCCCACCAATGATAAAGACTACTCGCTTTGCACCATCAACCATCCTGTTTTCAATAAGTTCCGCAACGGACTCACTTGTAAGTTCGCTTCCACGCTCATCAAGTAAAATGACGTAGTCCTCTTTTTTTAAGATACCGAGTATTTTCTCCCCTTCTTTTTCTTTTGTTGCCAAACTAGGAATGTAGTACCACTCAAGAGGTGCGTACCGCAAAATACGGTTACTAAACATCAAAATCGCATCATCGACATCCCCTGTCTTTTCCTTGCCAACACTTACGATGAGGCACTTCATAATGGTATACTCTACGCTATAGCATTGCTCCACGCAACCATGCGCATTAAGATATCCATTAATCTTCCTTGGCCAATTGCAACGCTTGCGGTTGTACTCGTGGGCGGACTTGTTACTGGTGTTGCACTTCTTAACTACTATTCCTATACCCGCATCAATCAATTTGAAGCATTAAGTAAAACGGCACTCCTTGGGCAAGAAAATTCTTCTATTATCCTTCAGACGAACCAGGAGGAAGATAATCAAGCACACGTTGAACTATCGAACAAAAAAGCGTCTCAAGCGCCTAACGAACAAGTCTTTTCGTCTGGTTCTGATTTCACTTCGGATGACCTTTCAAAATTTCTAACCGCATCCGTTCAAGTAATTTGTATAAACGACAAGGGTTCTGCCTCAACAGGAAGTGGAACCCTTTGGAGGTTCAATGAAGTTCCACATGCCATAGTGACTAATCTCCACGTCGTCAAAGACCAAAAAACGTGTGTCATTTACATCCCTGGTAAGGCAAATGAACCGCTTGGTTTCTTTTCGCTTGATGGCGCTGTCTATACACTCAACAATGAAACAGATACTGCCATTATTGCTATAGGCAATTCACTTACCGACGGAGCTTCTTCAAAAGAAAGTTACAACTTTTCTCTCTCGTCTTTACGTAAATGTCCAAGTGCAACACCGATTGGTACACCCGTTATCCTCATTGGTTTTCCAATGTTTGCAAAACGAGACGCAAAACTCACCATCCCAAACTTTGGCACCATGGATGAGACTTACCGCTCGGTAACAAATGGAATCATAAGTGGCTATGACACATCGAAAACAGCACCCCGTGGCCCTCTTTCACATCAAAACTTTTTCATTTCTGCAAAAATTGATGCTGGTAATTCTGGAGGAATAGCCCTCGCAAAAGACTTGAAAGGAATTTGTGTCCTTGGCATACCAACCTGGCTGTCTGTTGGCACCTACGAAAATCAAGGACTCATTCAAAACATTGCGAACGTTATTCCGTAGAAAAATAAGAGCACTTCTTGTATACTAGTGCGATATGATTCTCCTCTCGATAGAGACAAGCTGTGATGAAACCGCAGTTTGTATTGTAAAGTCATTACGCGGAAAAAAAATCCGCTTCGAAGTTTTGTCACACAAGGTGCTATCACAAGTGGACCTTCACAAGCAATATGGTGGAGTGTTCCCAGCACTTGCAAAACGAGAACACGCGAAAGCTCTCACACAGCTCATCGCAGAAGCCCTTGATGAAGCTGATCTCTTGGAAGAAAGAAAAAACACATTTCATCTCCCCCACGCACAAAAACATAAACTAAAAACACTCCTAGAAAGAGAACCAGAGATGCTACGCGCACTTACAACACTTTTTGAAGGAGTACAAAAACCAACACTTGATGCAATTGCTGTCACTGCAGGACCTGGTCTTGAACCAGCGCTTTGGGTCGGCATCAATGCAGCCCTTGCTTTTTACCATATTTGGGATATTCCGGTATATCCAATTAACCATATGGAAGGACACATTATCGCGAGCCTACTCTCAAAAAATGGCTCTACGTACGAAATTACGGACGCACCCTACCCTGCACTTGCCCTCCTCATTTCAGGAGGACACACAGAAATCATTCGTATTCCATCCTGGAAAAAGTACTACCGCATTGGAAAAACAAAAGATGACGCTGTCGGTGAAGCATTTGATAAAGTTGCCAGACTTATCGGTTTGTCATACCCAGGTGGACCACATATTTCAAGGCTTGCTGAAAAAGCACGTACCGACGGTGTTGTTGTGCCGGAAGAATTTCGCCTCCCTCGTCCGATGCTTCATAGTGGCGACCTTCACTTTTCATTTAGCGGACTAAAGACTGCGGTGATGACCCGTGTTAAAAAACATCCCTCTCTTGATGATACACAAAAAGAATCACTTGCACTTGAATTTGAAAATTCAGTAACTGATGTTCTCATTGCAAAAGTTAAGCAAGCGATATACGAAACAAACGCGCAGTCTGTTATTATCGGAGGCGGTGTAAGTGCTAATAACAATATTCGACGAGCATTTGAAAATCTTGCAAAAAGTGAACGTGTTGAACTCTATATTCCTGATACATCTCTTTCTGGAGATAACGGTCTTATGATTGCAGCAACGGGTATTGCACACATAGAAGCCAATGTTTTACCAAAAGTAAAAATCTCTGCAAATGGATCTTGGTCGGTAGAACAAGCGTAAAAAAAGAAACACCCGCAAAATGCGGGTGTTTCTTTTTTTGGTTCACGCTCTCTTGTGGTGAGCGTGGCTTACTCCAAAATAAGTGCCTTATGTGAGTGCGGTCGCTCACCGCAACAAAGCAAGAAGCCAGATTGCGACAAGGACCACGATTATAAGTATATCAAAGTGTTTACAAAGCTTCCAGAGAAACGTAAATGGCCATCTTTTGGATGACCATTTGCGCAGACTCTTATACTTGTTTTAAGTAAGCCATGAGGCACTCACACACGTAGTATCCTACTTGCCAGCTCGTTTGTCAATAACCGTCTTAATGTACTCGTCCACCTGCCCGGCAAGTTCTGGTTGATCTTTTTTCAACTGAAGAAGAAGGGCGATTGCAACATCGTACTGCTTTGCATCAACAAGCGTATTTAGAATATCCCCATCAACTGGGATGGTCTTTTCAACAGAAGCAAGTGTTACTCTTGCGTCTTCAAGTTTGTTAGCGTAGATAGCGCACACAACGTAGAGTTTCATTGCATTGCTGAAATCTGGTGCGGCAAGGAAAATTCTCTTTGAAATATCGTACGCCTCACCGAATTCTTTCTGAGCTAGGTGTGCACGGATAAGATCAAAAACGGTAATCTGTTTATTTGGCGCCAAAGCAACAGCTTCCCCGAGAATCTTCTCCGCTGAAGCGTAGTCACCAATAATGTTGTAGAACATACCGAAAATGGAAAGTGCACGTACTTCGCCCTTGTAGTAAGGGTAGCTTTGTTCCATTTCTTTCCTTACTTCTTGAATAAGTTCATTCATTGCCTTACTAATTGCAACTTTTTCTTCTTCAGGCACATTTGGTGGTACCTGAACTTGTGACATTCGCGCAACCGTTTGGATGAATTGTTCACGCGCTTCTTCAGATCCAACAACATTTAGATCAATCGCTGAACGGAATGACTCTTTCTGTAGTGTGAGAATCTGACTAAACGGCATTGTCGCAGCAAGACGATTAACATCAATTCCCTTAATGAGAAGCTTATTTACGAGAAGTGGTTTGTAACTCACAGAGTAAAAGATAGCGAAAAACAGTACCGCAACGATTGGCGCCCAAAGCCACGTACCCATTTCTTCATTCACCACCTTAGTACCTCCATACCTATGACCTTCAGATGTCTTGTAAGCAATGTACGCAAGCACAAATGCAAACATGATGTAGCTTGTCAGGTTGTCAAACACAAAGATATTGTGAATGAAGTAGCCAACGAGAAGACCGGTTAGTATCCCCCTCTCCGGTAAAGGAAATTCCTCTTCACTAACACCCTTCTTGAGCCACATAAGGTAGAAGGCAATGAGGAATAGTGAGAGGTATGAGAGGAGTCCCAAAATTCCACCAGCAATCAACCAGTCAAAGAATACATTGTGTGAACGGTCGTACCATGGTTCGAGATTCCACATCTTATCCGCAACGAATTTCTTAGCAAAAATGTTTGAAAAATTTTCCTGTCCGTATCCAAGTATTGGTTTTTCCTTCCACGCCTCAAAACTTATCTTCCAAATATTGATACGACTCATTGTCGTAATATCTGTTGGAGAAATACTTGCAAGACGAGAAAGTGTCGGTGAACTTTTAATCAATGTTGTATTCTTCATTGAAAAAAGTCCTGCGAGCGCAATTGCAAGCACAGCAAGAGCAATACCGAGCATTTTGCGCGCTTTGCCGTGCTCCTTCCACGCAAGAACTCCAAGAGTGACCACAGAACCAACAATAAGGCCTATCATCGTACCACGAGTACCAGAATAGAAAAGCGATACAATGTTAAGCGCAACAACGATGCCATAAAACCACCTCTCTCCCTTTCCTTTAGCGTGCGTCCAAAGGACTGCTGCAATAAAAGCAAAGAAGAGACAATAAACAGCATAGTAGGCAGAGTTACCGATAGTTGAATCAAGTCGATTAGTACTCTGATGGACTGGGAAGTTTGTTGAAAACCAGTTTACAAGACCATCTGGAAGAAGTTTTGCATAGAAATAATCCCGCACTCCAAATAACTGGAAAAATCCTTGTGACAAAACAAGAAGGTTTGATGCAATGAAAACCTTAAACATTGTCCTCCACTCACCCGCAGTTGAGAGCATGGAACCAAGAACAACAAAATATGCAAAGAGGTGGATGTGACCTATGAAACCTTCCATTCGTTCGAAACTTGACCAAAAACTTCTCCAAGGATTCTCACCGAACATATCCGCAAAGAAAAGTATAATAATGAAAATTCCATACGCAAGAAGTATTGGAGATTTCTTTGGCCGATACTTTGGTTCAAAAAGCATGAGGAGCACCCACGTTGCAACCGCAATTTCTACAACCATTCGGAAAACGAGATTCTTGCCAGAAATGAATGGGAAAAACATTCCCGAGGTTCCCCAGTTAAGGAGATCAAGTGTTCCGCCATCTGCGACGTAGTATGCCAAAAACGGCACGAACACAAGACACGCGTACACAATATATTTTAATGTTTTTTGCATAAATGTTGTTCTTTAACTAATTCGTAAAAGTATATCACGACACCAGGCAAATCAAACCAAAATGGTATACTTTCAGATACACACTATCTAACCCTATGGAACCTGAAGCGACGATACCGAAAATCATTCACTTTTGCTGGTTCGGAGGGAAACCAAAACCACCCCTCATCGAATCTTGCATTACAAGTTGGGCAAAACACCTGCCAGATTTTTCCATCAAAGAATGGAATGAGTCGAACTACGATGTGCATGCCCATCCGTTTACGGCGCGTATGTACAAAGAAAAAAAATGGGCTTTCGTTTCAGACTATGCTCGTTTAGAAATTCTTTCTAAATACGGAGGCATCTATCTCGATACCGACATGGAAATCTTGAAAGATATTTCTCCTCTCCTTGAAACAAACCTTCTCTTGGGTGAAGAAAAGAAAGGTATCATAAGTGCGGGTATGGTTGGTGCAACTCCAAATCATCCTTACATTGAAGAATGTAGACGACGCTACGACACCATGGATGGTACACCACCAACAATCCCTCTCCTTATCACGGGCGTCTACGAAACAATGAAAAAAGATTTGCAGAATGTAAAAGTTTGCCCACCTGTAGCTTTCTATCCATACACACAAGAAACTATTGGAACCTACAGCAAGGAAACACTCTCACCAGAAACATACGGAGTTCATTTGTGGAATTATTCATGGGGCAATCCACTCTTACGCCTTGCAAATAAATTCCCTCTTTACCACGCACTAAAAAAAGTTCTCACCCACCTTGGAATAAAAAAGGTGATCAAAAAAATCCTTCGCCTTTCATAAAACCATGGAACCACATTTCTTTATTATCATCCCAACCTATAAACGAGCCGGCAAGGTACAGCGTGCAGTTGATTCTGTGCTTTCACAAAGCTACGAACATGCCACATGTATTATCGTACATGATTCACCATCTGATGACTCATACACATCATTTGAAGAAAAGTACACCAACAACCCTCATATCGTTTACCTTACCAACGAAAAAAACCAAGGTGTAAACTTTTCTCGCAACCGTGCACTTGACCATGCAAAAGAAAACTCTTGGATTATTTTTCTTGACGACGATGATTATCTTGCTCCTGGCGCACTTAGTATGTTTGCATCACTTATTAATGCCCACAAACAAGAAACTTGGTTTGTTGCAAACCGTGCAACGAAAGACGGACAATCACTTACAAAAATTAATAAAGAGGGCAGTAACAAAAACTATGCTCTTCATTTTTTATTAACAAAAAAATACAAAGGCGACGCAACTCACTGTATACGAAAAAATAATATTAAAAACACTTATTTCCCAAAAACAGTCCCCCAAGGTGACGAGTGGCTCTTCTTTTATGAATTAAGTACAACCACAGGATTCTTTTACACAAATTGGAACGCAACGCTCACTGATGGTTATACAGATAACGGACTAAACTACCGAAAAAGAAATACTGTCGAACAATTAAAAACTTTATGGTCACTCTTTAAAGAGGGTACTTCTCGTGGACTATATGTTCACCCAACATTTCTCGCCTACATAATACTTCGACTTATCCGCGCGTTTGTGAAATAAAAAAGAAAGAGCACCCAAGAACTGTAGAAGTTCGAGGATGCCCCGCACAGGGCAGATCTCTCTGCCCAAAATTAATTGCTGTCCTTGGCCAAGCGAACCTGCTCGCTCACCCAGGAGTAGGTCTTTTCGATGCCATCCCGAAGCGGAGCGGAAACCGCCCACCCGATGTTCTCCCGGTAAAGGGAGTTGTCCGAGTTGCGACCGCGAACGCCAAGCGGGCCGTCGATGTGCTTGACCTTGATCTCCTTGCCGGCGATGTCCGCCACCATGTCAACCAGGCCATTGATGGTCACCATCTCTTCCGACCCGATGTTCACCGGACCGAAAAAGTCTTGCGACATCACCAAGCGACGCGTCGCCTCGAGACACTCGTCGATGTACAGGAAGGATCGCGTCTGCTTGCCGTCCCCCCAAACCTCGATCGTGTCCCCCGAAGACGCTTCCGCCACCTTGCGGCACATCGCGGCAGGTGCCTTCTCGCGACCCCCCATCCAGGTCCCTTCGGGGCCGAAGATGTTGTGGTAGCGCGCAATCGCAACCGGAATGCCGTAGTTGCGGTTGTACGCCAGGTACAGGTGCTCCGAGAAGAGCTTCTCCCAGCCGTACTCGCTGTCAGGATTTGCCGGATAAGCGGAATCTTCCCGGCAGTTCGGATTGTCCGGATCGGTCTGGTTGTACTCCGGGTACATGCACGCCGAACTGCTGTAGAAGATCTTGGTCTTGTTCACCCCGAGGGTCTTGTTCAGCCGAAGCTGGACCTCGAGGACGTTTAGGTTGATGAGTGCGGAATTGTGCATGATGTCCGCATCATTCTCGCCGGAAAAAACGAAACCGGCACCACCCATGTCGGCCGCGAACTGGTAGATCTCGTCGAAGGTCTCGCGACCGCCGATCGACATCATCTGGTTCAGTCCGTTATGGTTCCGCAGGTCAAAGACCTGAAAGTTATCCGCCGTTGTCGGCGAAAACTCGGGATACTTGAGGTCGATGCCACGAACCCAGTACCCCTCCTTCTTCAGGCGGGAAACCATGTGGCTCCCAATGAATCCGCCGGCACCGAGAACGAGCGCAGTTTTTTGTTGCATGTTTGTTTCTCCTTTGAGTGAATAATGCTGGCAATGATGCCGAAAACCTAAAAAATCAAGGTTGATTCAGCTCTACTTTGGACACTACCACAAATTATGAAAAGAGTAAATATTTCTCAAAAAAAATCTGAAGAGAAACTTTTATTTTGTATGGTAGACTTTTTGTACACATCTGTATGTTTGAATTTTTAAGAACAATAAAAAGAACTATCTACAAAATAAAGGGGTATTTATTGTTTCCTTTTATTGCTAGATCTTTTTTTGTCTTTTTTTTAAAAAATAAATCCAAACGGTTCAAAGTCTCACCCCTAGACATCATGCCATGCCTGTTTGAAAACATTCCCTATACAAGGTTCGACACCCATTACGTTTACCATACCGCCTGGGCCGCTCGAAAAGTAAAAGAGATTAACGCACAACTACATATTGATATTTCATCGAGTTTATATTTTTCTTCTATCGTTTCTGCGTTTGTTCCAGTAAAATTCTATGATTACCGACCAGCAAAATTAAATCTTTCAAATCTTGTGTCTGAACACGCAGATCTTCTCAAATTACAATTCCCATCAAACTCTATCGACTCCCTTTCTTGTATGCACACCGTTGAGCATGTTGGTCTTGGTAGGTATGGCGATCCACTAGACCCAAATGGAGATCTAAAAGCAGTTGCAGAACTTTCTAGAGTAACCAAAAAAGGTGGTAACTTACTTTTTGTTGTCCCAATTGGAAAACCAAAAATAGAATTCAATGCACACAGAATTTACTCCTACAACATGGTCAAAGAAATGTTCCCTGATTTTTCAATAAAAGAATTTTCTCTTATCCCTGATGACGCTCTCTCTAAAGGCATGCAGTACAACGCAACCGAAGAAATGGCAAATAAACAAAACTATGGCTGTGGTTGCTTTTGGTTCATCAAAAATTAAGTTTTTTTGATTAAAAATAGTGCTTAGAAAAAACTGTGCGCTATGCTAAAATCTATACTATAACAGTCATTTAATTAGTCAAACACTTATGAAATATCTCGTTTTGGGGTCAGAAGGTCAAATTGGTTCAGCTCTTACGGAATACCTCAAAAAACGAGGAGACGATGTTTTAGAATTTGATATTGTAAACAGTTACGAACAAGATCTCCGTGTTTACAATAATCCGCTCCTAGAAACACTCATCTCCCAATCTGATCTCGTCTTCTTCTTGGCCTTTGATGTTGGTGGATCACGATACCTACAAATGTACCAACAAACATTTGATTTCATATCAAATAATACAAAAATTATTAATACCACCTTTGACCTAATCCATAAATACAACAAACCGTTTATTTTTGCATCAAGTCAAATGGCAAACATGTCTTATTCAAGTTACGGGAGAATGAAGTCTGTTGGCGAATCATATACACAAATCTTAGGAGGTCTTGTTGTAAAATTTTGGAATGTTTACGGTGTTGAACATGACATGGAAAAATCACATGTCATCACCGATCTTATTATAAAAGCCGATAAAACCGGAACAATAGATTTATTAACCGATGGTACCGAAGAGAGACAATTCTTATACGCGGATGACTGTTGTGAAGCACTCGTTGCGCTTGCGGAAAAATATGAAGATGTTCCACGAGATAAAGAACTTCATATCACTAACTTCACATGGAACACTGTTCTTGAAGTTGCAGATATCATCGCTTCACATTTTCCAGGTTCGGTCGTCATACCAAAGACAAACTCAAAAGATGAAGTTCAAAAGAACAAGCGAAATGAACCAGATGATTTCATCTTATCGTACTGGAAACCAAAAACTGAATTGCCTGATGGCATTGCAAAAATTGTAGAAAAAATGCGCGAAGATAAATTAATCAAATAACAATGAATCCAAAAGTTAGCACTATTACCCCCTGTTTCAGAATGAAGAAGTACCTTCCAAAATTTTTGGAAGAGTTGCCCAATCAGACCTACTTTGAAAATTTAGAAGTGGTGCTCGACCACAACGAACCAGATGACGAGGAGATTGCCTGGGTAAAAGCATTTCAAGAAAAACACCCTGGGAAAATAAAACATGTCATTGTAAACCCCGTAGAGGTAATTGGCGCATCTATGAATAGGTGCATAAAAGAATCTTCTGGAGAACTCCTTACCATTTGGAATGTAGATGATCTTCGCACACCAAATTCTATAGAATCTCAAGTACGAGCCATTCAAGAAAAAAATGGGGATATTGTTATGGGTAACTACAAGGTTGTACGCAGTTTTGGTGAAAAAGAAAAAGGTAAAATTATAGACCACAGCCAGGTAAAAGAAAGCGAGCATGTGCGGTCCATGTGGACAGGTCCTTTTATAATGTTTAAGAAAGATCTCTGTGAAAAGGCTGGATACTTCGATGAACAATTAACATCAGGCGCTGATTTCGATCTATCAATTCGTCTTGCCTATAATGGAAAAGTTGTCATGGCAGATGATTTACTTGGTTATTACTTGAATGAAGGCAAGGGTGCCAGTACGCGACCAGATTCCAAACAAGCCCTCGATAAAAATATCATCCTCCTTCGTTATGGTATTTTTGATATTGTAAATCTATCTTTCATCCCAAAGATAGTTACCTACTCCATCCCGACAATTATAAGTTTTGGGGGGAAATATCCTGTTTCATCATTTGTTCCAAATTACGCAGAAATACTAACTACAAATACCAAGCATTTTAAAAAATCATTGTATGCATCTGCGCTATCAAGATTTTTCAAATATCAAGAAGTAAAACTTTTTTTAAAAAATAATCTTAAAAAGATACTTTTGAAAAAATAATCGTATGTTAGAAATTTTTTCAAAATTTAGTCATACAATCTTTAAAAAAATATTTGGAGGATATTTTAATGAGAGCGGTTTCATTACGTATGTAAATAATATCCAGTGGTTTACTATTGCAAAATTCTTTAGTCTTGCACTTTCCCTCCTTACAACAGTAGTTATTGCTCGCATCCTTGGTCCAGAAATTTTCGGAACACTTAACTACATAATCAGTATCGTTGGGATTTTTTCCGTCATTGCAAATCTCGGCCTTGGAAGCATTATCTACAAAGAGCTTGTTTTAAGAAAGGAAAATAGAGAAGAAATTCTTGGAAGTGCTATTTTTTTAAATATTGTAGCCGGACTTGTTGCAATGGCTACGGTTTTTGTAAGTCTTTTATATATACAGGAAAGTAGAGAAATAGAGATATTAATTATATTAATGTCACTTTCATTTCTTACACAACCCCTTACACACCTCTCGTTTGACTTCCTAAAAGACAGTGACGGTAAGTATGTAACTATTACACAAATAATTACTTCTTTCATTTCAAGTGTGTTTAAGATTGTTCTTATGTATTATTTTGCATCGATCGCGTACTTTATTATTGTTCTCATCTTAGAAAACATAATCGCTGGAGCTCTTTATATCTACCAAATAGTGAACATTAAAAAAAGAAGTATTCGTCTAAAAATTAAAAAAGAAGAAGTTTTTTTGCTTTTCTCTTTTGGTCTTCCACTTGCTTTATTTAGTGTATTCTCAGAAATTTATGCACGAATCGACCAGATTATGCTTAAACACTACCTCGATATAAAAGCGGTTGGTCTCTACGCTGCTGGGGTAAGGCTAACCGAAATATGGTATATGGTACCAAATATCATTCTTGGGGCACTTTTCCCGGCACTAGCGAACGCAAAACATGACGTACAAGAATATAAAAAACGATTTAATTCTTTACTCATAGTCCTATCCCTCCTTGCTGTAACAATCTCAATAACTGTTTTCTTTACAAGGGATTTTCTCATACGCGTAGTCTATGGAACTGAATTCTTAGCAACTTCTCCGCTTCTTGGAGTATATATATTTTCAATTATTGGATTTTTCATATCATTACTAATTTCTCAAGATCTAATTTTAAAAAATAAGAAGTGGGCACTATTGTTTATTCCCCTTTCAACAGCACTATTAAATGTTGTATTAAATATGTATCTCATCCCACTAAAAGGAGCTCTCGGGGCTGCGCTTGCAACGGTAATCAGCTATAATATTATTCCCCTTCTTTTTGTAATGGTAATGAAATTTAAAGTACACAAATTATGAAAACCATTGTTATCGCACCCATAAAAAATGAAGCCTGGATATTGCCATACACGCTCAAGAATTTTTCTGATTTTGCAGACCACGTTATCGTAGCCGACCAAAAATCAGTAGACAACACAAAAGAAATCTGTTCGAAGTTCGAAAAAGTAACTGTCATTGACAACCCATACAATGGCTACACCAATGAAGTTCGCTTCTTACTTCTTGATGAAGCAAGAAAAATTCCCGGAAATAATCTCATTGTACAACTCGATGCTGATGAATTTATCAATCCAGATTTTGTTTTGGAAATAAAATCAATTATTGAAAAAGAAAAACCCTCGTCTGCTATCGCGTTTTCAACCGAATGGTTGCAATTATACTACGATGATAATTCGTATCGCATTGATGGTGTTTGGAAAAACAATTATAAACACTTTGCTTTTTTCGATGACAGGATTGTTGACTACAACAGGAACCGAATAACGAACGAACACATCAACAGAATACCCAATATCAAAAATGTAAGAGAACTTTCTTTGCCGATTCTTCACCTTCAGTCTTTGGCAGTAAAAAGATGCGAACTAAAACAGGCGCTCTATATGTGCAATGAACTAAATGAAGGATGGGACCCACGAAAAACAAATAATCGGTACTCCGTTTCCCAGTTTTCAAAAACTGCCAAGACAAAGAAATTGGTGCCCGAATGGAAAAAGGGGGTAGACCTGCCAGACCAGAAAACATATACCACCTATGATGAAACGAAACTCAAAGATATTTTTTCTCTCTTTGAACTCCGGGGAGCTGCGTTTTTTGAGCCACTCAACATTTGGCACATAGAGGAACTGAGTGACTACTTCGTACAAGAAACTGGTACCAAGCCAACAAAGATAAAAACTTTTCCTTCATGGCTCATTTTCCTCAATAATATAAAAAACAAGGTAAAAAATAGCATCTTTAAATGGTATACTACAGTGAATTTAGTCATTCATGAAAAAGGATTTAAAAAGTTACGAAAGGCACAATAAGGACTACGTTCTTGACCAAGATACGTACTACAGTAAAGAAGCTGTTATCAAAAGAACAGAGGATTCTAATATGTTCAAATCTTCAGGTTTCGAACTAGCATTTACTCTTTCAAAAAAACTCCCTGAAACCCATATCGATATCGGTTCTGGTGTTGGGTGGCTAACAAGGAAAACAGCACCCCTCTTTAAGCATGTTATTGGTATAGAACCTTCAACCGCGGCGGTAAGCGCGGCGAAGAAGGTTAATGATGACTGTACAAATGTTTCCTTCGTCAATAAAGACATGGTGGACGGCCTTGTTTCTCTTAATCTTTCAGAGCCAGTTTTTGTAACAACTGGAGCTGTTTTAAGCCACATAGAAGACTACTACGTAGAGGAATTCTTAAAAAGAATCAATGACATGCCTATCGGGTCAAACCTATTTTTTAGCGAGAATTACGATAAGAACATGCACTGGAAATTCTGGCACATCAGAAATAAAGACTGGTGGAGAAAAAATTTACCAAACTGGCAACTTATATTTCTTGATCTGGAAAACTCAGGATACGCGAGCGGAATTTTTGGACTACGCTTACATCCAGAAGATCTAATAAAAACGAAACAATATACCCTGCTTGAAAAAACTTCTTGGAAACTAAATTTCTTTATTAATCTTTTTGTAAGATTTGCAAAAAAGATTAAAAATTATCTTTTATTCAAAAAATAATATTTAAATTTAAGGTAAACAAAAACAGCGAGCACCCGCAAGTTCTGCGTATAGTGCAAAGAACTTAGTAATCTTGGTATTTTATTTGGGTAAGGATTTGCAACCACATCTCTATACATCTGTGTATATTTTTCTATCTGTCTTGAGAGTTCGTAGTTCTCATTAAAATTCCGAATTGCGTTATTTGATTTCAATTTGTAGTACTCTGCATTACGCATAAGACGAGAAAGTTCTTTTGCGTATTCCTCAATCCCAGAAACAACTCTCCCTGCATCTCCAATACCTTCAACATGTCCGTTGTTCTGCTTTGAGTAGTGACTCACTACTGGTAAGCCAAAAAAAAGGGCTTCAGCAATTGCTTGAGAATTTATCTCCCCATCAGCTCTCCCGTGAGAATATACATTAAGTGTTTTTAAGAAAGAAAATACTTTTTCTGAGTCCCCTGTTGATTCTAAAAATAGGATATTTTTTATGCTAAGTTTTTTTGCTTGGTCTTTGTACAAATTCCCTCCCCCCAAAAGAATAAACATAGTATTCTCATTTTCAATTTGCTTATAAGCAGCGAGAGGTATGTCAGAAAAAATATCATTGTTTGAGCGTTGATGCATACCAAAAATAAACTTTCCCTCGAGTTTATATTCACCTCTAATGTCTTTCACCTCTTCTCTCTCTTTACCAATAGCGATCGGTAAAGAACCGAAAGTGATACGATATTCGTCTCCCCCTCTTTTGACCCATCCATCTGCACTCCACTTTGAAAGATGAACAACTCTTGCGATGTTGTACTGGTTATCAGCTCCTGAAGAAAGAGCAATAATATCAACTATTGGTATGTTTTTTATGTTACAAAATGGGTACTCTTTGTGACCTGCCCTACAAGTTTGTATAACATCATATTTTTTTTGATCAAACACTTCCCAAAAATTTGTGCCCAACCAGGTATGGTATGGTGTTGTAACATCTTTTGCAGAAACAATAAACCTAACAAGATTAACTCCATGCTTTTTCATGTATTCTATACGGTGAGAATCTGTTTTTATGTCTGGCGCTTGCGCTCCAACATACTCTGTCGGATCACAATAAAAATAATCAACATCAAATAAATCTTTTGGTAAATTTGCCGCTATAATCTGAAGAAGTTTCTCACTGCCACCAGAAGTAAGTCCGCCATACTTAATAAAAGCTATCTTTATTTTTTTCATACGAAAGACAGAGCCTCTTCTGGCTTGTCTGAAGTAACATAAATATTTTTACCTATCCCAAAACTCTCCCCCATACTAACATCTTCCATTGTATCGCTAATAAGTATTGCTCCACCTTTATCAAAGCAGTACTTCTCAAACGACATCTCGAGCATCCCAGGTTTTGGCTTTCTACAATTGCAAACCCCCTCTTCATGCGGACAATAAAAGATATCAAGAAGATTAATCCCTTTTTCTAAAAACCCCCTTTTCATTATGTTGTGTATTTTTTCAAGATCTGTTTCAGTGTAGAATCCCCTGGCAATACCTCGCTGATTAGTTATCACGATAAATTCAAAACCATTATTTTGCAAATGTAAGCAAACATTAAAAATTCCATCATTAAAAACAAAATCCTTCTCTTTGGTTATATAGCAATGTTTGTCCGCCTTCTTGTTAATAACTCCATCTCTATCTAAAAAAACAACCTTTTTACTTTTTGTGCTTTTCATCACGCTTTACAATGTGGTCGAAGTAATCTTGAAAATAACTTGTAAAAAGGTGAAGAATTGCCCCATGTACACTCTCTACGATGGCATACGCCCCTTTCTCGGTTTTAATAACAATTTTTGCATCAGCAAGTTCGTTTAACTTTCCTCCATCAAAACCAGAAATACCTATCACGGGTACATGGTGTGATTTTGCAAGTTCAACCGCTTTAATAATGTTCGGCGAATTACCGGAACTACTTATCGCAATTAAACAATCGGTTTCTTGGAGGTAATTCTTAAGGGGCCCCGCAAATATCATATCGAAACCCACATCATTTGCCCATGCTGTAATTTCAGACTCAGTTGATGGAAGGCGTATTGCCTGAAAACGCTTAATATTTGCATCAAGGTTATGACTAAACACAGTCTTATTGAAATCACTCACCCAGTGTGTCGCAAGCGCAAGTGACCCACCATTACCAAAAACATAAATTCTGCCATCCCTTTCATAAACAGACTGAATGATGTGTGTCGCTTTAGCAATTTCCTCTGCTGGAAGATTCTTCATTTGAAACGATATATCATCTGCGAATTTTTCAATGTATGTTTTCATCGTTTTTGATTATGAATTAAATAATATATCAACCCCAGAAGATGTGAGCCCAAAATGAATTCTCTTAAAATCAACAAGTCCTACTTTTTTTGCCTCAGCATCAAGAGCTTCCTGTATTTTTTGTTGTTTTTCAGGTGGAGCAATAAACAGCAAACAACCGCCTCCACCCGCACCTAAAATTTTTCCACCCCACGCTCCATTTTTTATTGCCTTTTCATAGAGCACATCAGTTTCACTGTTAGTTATTGAAGACGCGAGAGTTTTCTTTCTTTGCCACCCTTCATGGAGCATCTCTGCCATCCCCTTAATGTCTTCATTAAGAAGTTTGTCCTTAAATTCAAGAACTGAATCTGACATTTTTTTGTAGGTTTCAAAATTGTTATCAATTTTCTTCTTCTGTTCACCCAAAACAGAACCTGCCGATCTCGTCATGCCGGTGAAAAAAAGCATCATATGGTTTTCAAATTTTGATTTAAATTTAAAATCCATAAAGATTGGCTCGACATCGACTGTTCCGTCGGTATTAAATGTAATCACATTTAATCCCCCATACGCAGAAGCATACTGGTCCTGCTTTCCAATTGGTTCTTTCAAAATATCTATTTCCAATTCACACGCGGATTGAGCAGCTTGTTCTTTACTAATCTTTTTTCCCTGATTTGCATAAAGAGCTTTCATAAGGGCAACAGAAAATGAAGATGACGAACCTAGTCCAGTTTTGGAAGGAAGGTCTGCAAAAGAAGCTATTTCAATACCATTATCTATTCCTATGTGGAGAAGAGCTTCTTTAAATCTGTCATGTTTAAACTCACTCGGATGATTAGCAATTTCAGTTTGAAAGTACTTAAGAATGTATTTACCAGAGAATGTATTCTGATTGCTAACAATATAGACAAACTTATCAATTGTTGTTGAAATAACCCTACCTGGATATCGAGAGTAAAATTCCTTAATATCTGTCCCCCCTCCAACAAAACTTATGCGTAATGGTGCTCTCGTAATAATCATATCCCTATCTTACTTGTTATTTTGACACTCTGCAATAACGAAACGCGACCGCTTAACCCACTCTTTATCACTCTTAATAACAATATCCTCGATGGAAAGCTCTGGTTTTATCCA
Organism: Patescibacteria group bacterium; assembly: GCA_030916895.1. GTDB lineage: Bacteria > Patescibacteriota > Minisyncoccia > Phycocordibacterales > UBA5272 > UBA11704. Next base: position 9,025 of record JAUPVR010000003.1, on the reverse strand, counting down.
ATTAATAATTTTCAGCTTGAGTGTATTGTTCCATTTGTAAGGAATAATTTTTTTAAATGTAAACAAGACAGGGTTAACAACGCTCCAAATAATGTGATCATTATAAACTGGGGTTCTCTGCCCATACATATTCTTAAGCAAGAAAAATTCTTTGACCGCACTCTCAAATTCAGGGATGGTCATTTCAAAAATATGATGAGGATTAATCGGCTTTTCAGTCCCCGGAGAATAGAGTGTCTTATTTGGTGTTGAAATATAGACAACCCCTTCTGGTTTTAAAACTCTCCGTAACTCAGAAAGAAACTTTCTCCAATCGGTTAGATGTTCGAAAACTTCAAACGCAGAAATCGCGTCAAAGGTGCTGTCTGGAAAAGGTATGTCCATTGCACTGCCAACCACAAACTCTATATTATCAGAACCCCAGTTATTTTTTGCGTACCCTATTGCCTCCGGAGAAATATCCACTCCATAGACTTTTTTATATTTTTTCGAAAGCAGGTTACTACCATGTCCTGCACCACAACCAACATCTAAAACAGTGTGGTCTTTGTTCCCTGGAAGCATTTCATATCGCACAAGGTGTTCTAGTAGATTGTTCCTGGACAATACACTCTTGCTCTCTAGTCGTTCACCGCCAAATTTGTTTTCTTTAATCATTTTTAAATAGTTTTTTTGCGAGACTTTGAGCCTCATTATAACTTTCTAAGGTGCCAATGTCGAGAACTGTTTCAGACATTTGATATATATACATATCTTCACCTTTCTCTAACAAAAAAGGAAATAAGTGGTATCCAAAATCAAGAGGAGTTTGCTCAAAATTATTGATATATTCAAATATTTTCTTGTTTATAAAATACATCCCCGCATTTGCCCAGTTACTTGTAACCTGTTCTTTTTTTGGTTTCTCCAAAAAACTCGTTATTTTTCCAGAATCATTGAAATTAATGATTCCCTTGCTTTCTGGATGATGCTCGTAATAGCAAGCAATGGTAACAAGCCCCCCTTTTTTCTTGTGCTCATCAAAAAATTCCTTGTAATTGATATCTGTCAGATTATCACCGTAAACAACCAGAAAATCTTCAGAATCATCAAAGAAAGTCTTATTTGCAAACATTGTCCCAGCGCTTCCTAGAAGTTCGGGCTCGAAAGTGGTCGTAATTGTCATCGATGGAAAAACTGTTTGTTCACCTTTAACAAAGGAGTCTATCTTTTCAGAGAGGTGGTGGGTATTTATCAAAACACCATCTACACCAAACAAGGAAAGGCTTTCAAGGTGGTAAAGGAGTGGTGGTTTACCGTTTACAGGTAAAAGTTGTTTTGGTGTTTTTTCCGTCAACGGACGAAGTCTTGTGCCAAGACCTGCGGCAAGAATTAGAGCTTTCATTTCTTTGAAGAGAAGAACTCATATGTAGAGGCTATCATATCTTTAACATCAAGATGTTTTGGTGTCCACCCAAGTTCTTTTTGTGCTTTATCTGAATTGGCGATTAATCTTGATGGATCACCTAATCTTCTATCCTTAATGCTATAAGAAAGTTTTTTACCAGAAATCTCTTCTGCTGACTTGATGAGCTCCATAACTGAAAACCCTTTATTAATACCAAGATTATATTGCTTACACATTAGATTTTCTTCAAAGAGTTTATTCATAGCAAGCGTATGTGCTTCTGCCAAATCCATCACATGGATGTAGTCCCTAACACCGGTACCGTCAGGTGTTGGAAAATCATTACCGTACACAGAAAATTCCTTTCGTCGACCAAGAAGAGTTTCCACAATTGATGGTATGGCGTGTGTTTCTGGTGTGTGGTACTCACCAATACCCGCAGAAACATCACAACCAGATGCGCAAAAGTATCGAAGCGAGATAGACGAAAAACCATATGATCGATTATAATCTTTCAGCATATTTTCAAAAATGAGTTTTGTATACCCGTAGGTGTTTGTGGGAACTTGCGGATGTTCTTCGGTTATCTCCTCAGTTAGGGGTTCGCCGTATGTCGATGCCGATGAAGAGAAAACTATTTTTTTCACTCCACAAACACGCATACACTCAAGGAGATTTAATCCTCCAACAACATTGTTCTCATAGTACTCAGCAGGATTTTCCATGGAATCTGGGACACTAGCAAGTGCGGCAAAATGAAAAACTAAATCGGGTTTCGTCAACTCAAAGACCTCCATGAGCTTTTCCTTGTTTCTAATATCCACTTCGTGATACACGATACTTTCGTCTTGAATAACATTACTACGAGATTCGCGAAAATTATCAACGATTTCTATTCTATATCCGCCACTACTACGCAAAGCGGAAACAATATGGGAACCAATATAGCCAGCACCGCCAGTTACCAAAATTGTTCTCTTCTTAGATGTCATACTTTGAATAATACCATCTCCGTTGGAAACAAGAAAATCTTTAATTTTAAAGGTGAAAACTAAAATTAAGCTATGGTATAATCAAAATCACATTATTGCCTTCGTATGAAAAACCAAAACAAGGAAGAATTAAAAAACAAAATACTTGCTCGGTACGAACTTTACAAACTACAAGGAAGTAGAGTAAAAAGGGTTTTAAGGTCACCTTTTCATACAATCCCCTACTTCATACGACAGTATCTTGCCTATATCAAACCATACAAAGTGACAAGAAAAACTCTCTGGGGAGAAAACATGTCGTACTACCTTCCTGAAGGCGGGATGCTTTACTACTACGGCTTCTTTGAAGCAAATCTTAGTAATTTTTTTATAAACTTTTTACAAGAAGGCGATACTTTTTTTGATATTGGTGCTCATGTTGGCTACTACTCCATGCTTGCAAGCTCACTTGTTGGCGACACCGGGAAAGTTGTGAGCTTTGAACCAACACCAAGAACATTTCAAAGTCTCAAAGAAAACACTGCCCACAAAAAAAATGTACAAATTTATAACAATGCTGTTTTAGATAAAGAGATTGATATTGAATTTTTTGACTACGGCCCAAAATACAGCGCCTTCAATTCTTTCAAAAAAAGAACAGATAAAGACATTTCCTTCAGGGATGATGCCGAGCGAATTGTGGTAAAAACAATCGCACTTGATGATTTTTGTAAAAATAAAAACCTACTACCTGACCTTATAAAAATTGACGCAGAAGGAGCTGAACATCTCATCCTTAAGGCAATGGATACCATCCTAACAGAAGTACAGCCGTGTGTGACAATTGAAGTTGGTGGAGGAGAAGAGTGGAAAGAAAATTGTACACAATCAATTAACCTTTTACTTAACAAAGACTACGAAGTTTATGAAATTACACTAGAAGGTTTGTTAAAAAAACACACACCAAAAGAGAGCTACTTATACGACAACTTATTCTTTATACATACAAACAAGACAGCGAGAATACAGAATTTGTTAGCATAATCCAAACCACTAAGTGAGGCATACATATGCTATACTACACTGCATATTCTATGAAAAAAGCTTTAATTACAGGAGTTACCGGACAAGATGGCGCCTATTTGGCAAAATTCTTACTCAAGAAAGGGTATGAGGTTCACGGCATCAAAAGACGTACATCACTTTTCAATACGGCACGCATCGACGACATCTACGAAGACCTCCACAATTCCCCTCGTTTCAAACTCCACTTTGGCGACTTATCCGATACCTCTAGTTTGTGTACAATAATTCAAAACATTAAACCAGACGAGATCTACAACCTTGGTGCACAATCACATGTAAAAGTTTCTTTTGAAAACCCAGAGTACACAGCTGATGTTGATGCTCTTGGTGTTCTTCGTGTACTCGAAGCAATACGTATTTGCGGACTTGAAAAGAAAACAAGATTTTACCAAGCTTCATCATCTGAAATGTTTGGTAAAGTCGTCGAAACTCCACAAAAAGAAACAACTCCGTTTTACCCAAGAAGCCCGTATGGTGTTGCAAAAGTATTCGGCTACTGGATTACAAAAAACTATAGAGAAAGTTATGGAATGTTTGCTTCAAATGGTATTTTGTTTAACCATGAGGGACCACTTCGTGGGGAAACCTTTGTCACAAGAAAAATAACCCGTGGTGTAGCGCGAATGAGTGTTGGACTTGAAGAAACGCTCTACCTTGGTAACCTTGACGCAAAACGAGACTGGGGTGATGCGCGTGACTATGTTGAGGCAATGTGGCTTATCTTACAACATAAAAAGGCTGACGATTTCGTCATTGCAACTGGTAAGCAATACAGTGTGCGTCAATTTGTTACATGGGCTTTTAAACATGTCGGCGTCACTATTGTCTGGAAAGGAAAAGGATCAAAAGAAACTGGTGTTGATAAAAAAACCGGAAAAGTGCTTGTGCGTGTTGATGAAAAATATTACCGCCCCGCAGAAGTTGAAACTCTTCTTGGTAATCCAAATAAAGCAAAAAAAGTTCTTGGTTGGAAACCAAAAATAACCGTACAGCAAATGCTCCACGACATGATGGAATATGACTTAGAACAAGCAAATCGAGAAAAACATATTCTAGAGGGTGGATTTAAAGTATAATTAAACAATATGAAAAAAGATTCTCTCATTTTTGTTGCTGGACACAATGGAATGGTTGGAGGTGCAATTGTAAGAAACCTAAAATCAAAAGGATTCAGTAATATCCTCACCGCGCCACGTAAAAATCTTGACCTCCTTAACCAAGCAAGTGTCATGGAGTTTTTTGAAAAAAATAAACCGGAATATGTTTTCCTTGCCGCAGCAAAAGTTGGTGGCATTGTTGGAAATAACACCAAACGTGCAGATTTCATCTATGAAAACCTAACCATAGAAACCAATATCATTCACGCATCTCATGTCTTTAAAGCAAAAAAACTTCTCTTCTTGGGGTCATCATGTATTTATCCAAAAATGGCACCGCAACCAATGACGGAAGATGTGCTCCTTACAAGTCCTCTTGAGCCAACAAATGAGCCGTACGCGATTGCAAAAATTGCCGGATTAAAAATGTGTGATGCGTACCGAGACCAGTATGGCGATAACTTTATTTCCGTAATGCCCACCAATCTCTACGGATCAGGAGATAATTACCATCTCCAAAATTCCCATGTTCTTCCTGCTCTCATTAGGAAATTCCACCAAGCAAAAGAAGACAACCTCCCTACCGTAACCATATGGGGAACAGGAACCCCAAAGAGAGAGTTCCTCCACGTTGATGATTTAGCTGATGCGTGTGTCTTTCTTATGGAAAACTATGATGAAAAAGGATGGGTTAACATTGGCACAGGAACAGATATTGCAATTAAAGATTTAGCTGAACTTGTTAAAAATGTTGTTGGTTTCACCGGGGACATTATTCTTGATACAACAAAACCGGATGGTCCACCAAGAAAACTACTAAATTGTGATAAATTACACGCTCTTGGGTGGCAACACACCATTGAACTAGAACAAGGCCTTGATAGAACATACCAAGCCTTCTTAAAGGAGTTGAAAGAGGGTACCCTTCGAGAAATTTAAATTACAGTCCAAGAATTTGGAATGATTGTTTTTTCTGCTCGCCACCAAAAAGGTGATTTGAACCATTTTTTTGGCGCTACTACTTTTTTCCCCTCTCTTTGTGAAAGCCACGCTCCCCACCAAGAAAACGTACTGTTGGCAATGATAAAATTCTGCCCCAAAGACATAAGTATAAGCTCCTCGTAATCTTTTAGATTATTTCCACTTACCGCAGTGAATGGTCGTTTAATAGCGCCCGATAACCACGTAATATCATCAGAGAACGCAAAAATCTCGCAATCATCATCAAAATATGAAAGTGCTTTTTCATAGTATGTAGCATCTAAATTAACAAACCCAGAACCAACAAAGTCAGTTCTCCGAGCGTGAACAATGAGAGGTTTACGAGCGCTTGTAATTCGACTTTGCCATTCCTTGTAAAGAGAGCTCTCTTCTTTAAGTTTAACTTCTTCAAGAATTATATTTCTGATGTGTGAAAAATATTTCTCAGATGTATAGTACCCATCCGCAAGATAGTTATCAGCACCCATCTTAGCGGGAATGTACCGCACTCTTCTATCAACATCTATTTTATTGATAAGACGAGTAAGAAATTTCTGTTTTGGGTAAGTTGTAGCGGTTCGTATGTGATCAATAAGAAAAAATTGTTCTAGCAAAAATGGGCGTTTTGTATACTTGTGATTGACCCCGAAAAAACTCGTATCAAAAACGACATCTTTACCAGACGCCATAAGCGCTCTCCCGTAAGCATACTGAAAGAGTTGGTTACCCAACCCCCCCTGTACAACAACCGTAATCATAGAACTTCATTCTATCAGTAATTGATGAGAAAATCATCTCGCAAACATTGACTTAAACCAAGAGATAATCCTAGTATCACGGGTTGGTTTTTGAACAACAGCAAATGAGGTGGTTGCAACCGGTTGTACCGATGTCACCCTTTTTATAACTGGCACTATTGGTGTATTTGTTTTTTTCTGCTCCACAGCAACCCCCGTAGAGGTGGCTTCTTGTATTTCATTTTTTCCAATGGATACCCTCGTTATTTCTTCAAGGTTTGGAAAGGTGATTTTAATGATGTCCCCTTCTCTAAAAACAGTTTTCTCAAACCCCATCGCGCGACCAGAAATACGAGTAACTGAATGCCCGGCAATAACCGTATTTTTAGGAAAAACGTAGTTTCCAAAACCAATCCATAATCGCCATTGCGATAAGTCGAGATCGTAGCTGTTAGGATTCTCAATGTCCACGTAGGCACCATACTTTCCAGACCCATACCTTTTTATAACAACCTCTGGAGAAACGACGGACACCTGTACCGTGCCAATACCTCGTACGTATGCGTTTCCGGCATCGACACGAGCAAGGTAACGACCTGGGTAAGCGTATGCATACCCAGTTGTAGTACCCATCGCGTGGCCACCATCCCCAAATGACCATGTTGCTGATAAACCATCAATTATCTGCCCAGCTCGTGTCATACCATGCACAGAAAACTCTGTTTCAGCACCAGCAACTACCAATTTTTCAGAAGGAAGATAAAGAACAATATCTGGTGAAGGAGGAGAGACCTGCGTAAGTACAGTTTGATTACCACCCGTCTCATTTAACGGTGTTTGGGAGGCACTTACTTGATTCTCTACCCCAGGTGTTGGTGTACCTAAAACAAAGACATCATGTACACGCGAGAGCGTTTTCCCCTCTCCTGCGGGAGTATACGAAAGCCTGTCAACAACAGACCCATTAAGACGAAGATCAATTGATGTGGTTCCTGTATTTACAAAAGAGACACTTGAAGCAACTCGCATGAGAACACCTGTAAAACTTGGGTATCCTGTACCAGAATCTAAAAAGCGAGAAGTGGGAGATGATGCCGAGACAATCGAACTTATAATCACATACCCTTTTGGGGGAATACTTGTTCCTCCTTGCACAGGAACAACAGAAACAAAACTTCCTCCTTTTATCGAAAGAGCAAGTGTCGTAATATCAACCACTACCTCACTGTCGTTATACACCTCAACCCACTCTCGTCCCGCATCATCTCCTACAGGGTTTGACATAATTTCACTTATAGAAAGAGCTTGTAGATTTCCTGCCCCGAGAAATATCCCAACCACTATACACGTAAAATATCTCATACAAAAAACTATTCCCCAATAAGACTGCGCAAGACCTCTTCAGGGATTTCGCTTTTCTTTTTCTTTGAAAGCACTGATAAATCTTCCTCCTCTTTTTTATCTACTTTTTTTATGTGTTCTTTCTCGTCAATCTTCTTTTCTTGAAGAGCTCGAGCAAGTGCATCTTTAAGTGAAAGAGATGGCTTGTCATCAAACGTGGTTTTCTTTTCTTCCCTTCTTCCACCATGTTGACCACTTTGTGTGTACTGTTTTGTTTTTTCTTCTTGATGTCGTTCTTTTCTCTCATCCCTTCTACCTCGAGGGAACTCTTTTGGGGCTGTAGAAACATGGATTTCTTTTTTTGGCTCCTGTCTAACATTCCCTGTCGTTTCAGGTTTTACGTCTTGCCTTACTTGCGTAGCCTTTCCAAAGAGTGAGTAAAAGGAGGCAACCTCTACTTCAACTTCTTTGAGTGGTCGACTATATGTATTTCGAGAATGGTTTATGACAGCCTGTGCAAACGAGTGTGTTGGCGGGGTGGTTGGAGGAAGTGTGTGTGCAGAAAACGGCTTTGAACCAACTCCGTCAATCATAAGACGAAGGTATACTTGAAAAGCAGAGAGGTTGACAATGTCGTCCATCGTAAAGTATGGGGCAAATTCTTTTTCAAATGCCTCTGCATCTGTTGCGCCAACGCGAAAGGTAATCATGGTTCCCACGTTACCAAAAACCGCCGCCTTCACCTCATCTTCCATTTGTTCAATGTACTGATGAGCAACGGTAAGCGCGAGTTTGTACTTACGTGATTCCGACAAAATACTTGCAAATGACTCATTAGCAAAATTTTGAAATTCATCTACATAAAAATAAAAAGGTGGCAAGGTATCGAGTTCATGTGCTCCCTTATCGGCACGTGACATGGCAGCAAGGTAAATCTTAGTAATAATGAGTGAACCAAGGAGATCGGCATTCCCCTCACCTACTTTTCCTTTTGAAAGATTTACAATGAGAACCTTCTTTTTATCCATCACTTCACGAACATCAAATGAAGTCTTGTGTTGACCGATAATATTTCTAATGAGCGGATTAGAAATAAATTGACCAATCTTATTCTGGATTCCAGGGGCAGCTTCTTGTTGATATTTCTCTCCAGCCTTAACAAACTCCTCCTCCCAAAATGATTTCACGGATGGGTCCTTAACATTACTCACAATAAATTTACGATACTCCTTATCTGAGAGCATACGATTAACGCCGAGAAGTGACTGGTCTTCGTTTTCCAAAAGTGCGAGAATGATATTATTTAAAATGTACTGAATACGATCAGAAAACCTTTCTTCTCCAAAAATCTTTTTAAACGCTGCCATGAGACCGTTTGCGACAAGGTGTCGCTTTGAAATATCAACTTGCTCTAAGATGTTTAAA
>JAUPVR010000013.1 GCA_030916895.1 Patescibacteria group bacterium | reverse complement strand
TGCAACACCAAGGATAAGGAGGAACATTCCAAAAAGAAAAGTAAAGCTAAGGTCAGGCATTTCTTCTTTCCATAAGTAGTAGGCAATATAGATACACAGAAGTGGGGTGAGGTATGAAAAGACTCCAAGAAGTTTGTAGAGACCAGAGAAAAGAATTTCTCCACCAACACCACCCGCATGAACCATACTGAAAACAAGAAGTGTTGCAAGCATAAGCATGAGCACCGCTAAAACCCCAAGTATTGTTTCTGTAAGTATTGGATCTCGCGCACGTTTTTTACGTGTTGATGATTGAACGTTTCTTGTATCTTCTCGTGCTGCCATAGCTTCTTCAAAAAATAAAAAATAGCTGATTTATAAAGCAAGTATAGCAATAATTAGTCTTCTTCCGTAAGGGATAACCAATTTCATACTTTAAAGTTGTGGTGTAGATAGATACATTATAAAGAGACAATAAAAATAGAAATCTGCAAGACTTTACTTTATTAATAAAAGGCATAGAATAGACATTGTCTTAGATTGAAACAAAGGAAAGGGACATAAATAAAAAGACAAAGAAGTAAGGTTGCTATTAGAGACACCATAAAAGCCAGATAAAAAACTAGAGACGGTATTTTTATAAAGACATTAAAAAGACAAAATGCAAGAAGATATAAAACAAGATTACGGTACACTGATTGCAAAGAAGTCTGAAAGACTTGTAACGGCGCTATACCTCGTTACAGATCTTATGGATGAAACAGAACCAATAAAAAGAAGTTTACGCTCAAATGCAGTAAGCTTGCTTTCATCAATGAATAGCCTTGCCCAAAGAGAAGTAAAAGACAAGGTTACAGAATTTAAAAAGTCCCTTCGTGCCCTCACGGAAATTATTTCTCTCCTCCATGTTTCAATCACAACAGGTCTTGTCTCCGACATGAATGGGAATATTCTCATGGACGGCTTTAGATCACTTCAACTTGTCCTCGAAAAGAAACAACCAATTTTAACAAAGGACATGTTAACGGTAGAACATGAGTCATCACTTTCAAACGAAGGGGTTTTATCATCTGCAATAACATCATCCTCGTATGATGCAATAACACCACTTTCTCTTGCGAGAACACAACAAACAAAGGATACATCGCACAAGGAAAAGGATTCGTTTTCACAACAGAAACAGATGGGAACAAATAAAGGACAACAAGAAGAAAAAGACAAAATCTATAGTAAATCTGCAGTAACTCCATCATCTGCAACAGAAGAGAGGGATTCTTTACCAACAACATCTTTCCAGATGAAGAAACAGAATAGGCGGGATCAAATTCTTTCACTCTTTGTAAAAGGGGTTGATGTGAGTATTAAGGATATTGCTTCTAGAATAAAGGGTTGTAGTGAAAAAACCATACAACGCGAGTTAAATAATCTTCTCTATTCAGGTATTATCGAGAGAATAGGTGAGAAGCGTTGGAGTAGATACATCTTGAAATAGGGACTCAGGTTTTAGGGACTAGGGACTGGGGGCTGTAAAAAATAAAACAGGTTCCGCGAAGCGGAATCTGTTTTATTTGTCGTTTTGACTAGTCCCTAAAACCTGAGTCCTAGCCCCTGTTTTCTTTGACTTTGCTTGCTAATTATGAGATACTTATATATAGGTACAGCAATGTACTTCAGGTGAGTACAGTCGCGATATCCACATTGTTTTGTAATTGTTTAATTGCAAATGCATTGGGAGAGACTATACTTGCTTGTAGACGTCTCTGTTTGAGAGCGTCCTCTGGTATTTGAGATACAATTTATAAGGTATCTTGAAGACGGAAGCAGATCGTTGACAACAGAATAGTGGCGCAGATTAATATAAATTAACACTGAATCACATTCGGTCGTTTACGATCGTCTGTCATTAAAAGTAATGCGTTTAGTTATGTCGAAACTAATATAAACGCCATTACGGTGTTGTGCCCTCGAAAGAGGTACAACAAAAATAAAATCTTATAAACATAACGTTTATGTCTAAATTCTCAATGAAAGCTGCTGCAGTTGTAGCAGTAATCGGAGGTATGATGGCAAGTGCAGTCTCTGCATCTGCTGCTCTCAACCTTCCAACACAGAGCTGCTCATACATGTTCAATACGAACATGCGTCTCGGCTCTCGTGGTACAGATGTTATGAACCTTCAAAAGGTTCTTAACATGTATCCACAGACACAAGTGGCTTCATCGGGTGCTGGTTCTCCAGGAATGGAAACTTCGTACTTTGGTGCAGGAACTCGTGCTGCGGTTAATAAGTTTCATGCACTTCACCTTGTAGAACTCGGTATTACCGCTCCTACAGGTAATGTATTTGCAGGAACTCGTGCTCTTCTTAATGAAGTGTGTGGTGGCTCAACAGGTGGTACCTCAACAGGTCTTCCAATGGGTTGTACATCATCAGTAGGGTTTAGCCCAGTTACAGGTCAGTCTTGTGGAACAAGCGTACCTGTAACATCAACTGGTCCAGTTTCAGTTATGCTTGCGGCTTCACAGCCATCAGGCATGCTTGTAGCTGATCAGGCTGGTGCTCTCCTTGCAAACCTTACCTTCACTGGTAACGGTACGGTGAATTCAGTTGAACTCCAACGTGTTGGTGTTTCATCTGACTCATCACTTACGAATGTGTACCTTTACGACGGAAACGTTCGCATCACTGATGCTGCGTCTGTTGTAACGGGTGGATACATCCGCTTCAACGCTTCTAATGGTCTTTTCACAGTAAGTGGCTCACGAACAATTTCTGTTCGTGCTGACATTGCTGGATCAACCAATGGACAGTCAGTTGGTGTCAAGCTAAACAGCGTAACTGCTATGGGTTCAGCTGCTTCATCATACTCAAATGTGATGGGTAACGTTCTCCTTATCGGTTCTGCAACTCCAGCTTCTGCTAACTTCTCAGCGATTAGTAACTCATCATCAGTTACTGTTGATGCTGGTACATCAAACTACAAAGTTTGGGACGGTACAGTATCTATCGGTACTCGTGATGTAAATCTTCGCTCTGCAACATTTAAGTTTGTAGGTTCTGCTCCAACGGATGCTATTCAGAATCTCTCACTCTATGTTGACGGTGTGAAGGTTGCCGGTCCTTCAATGGTTAATGCTGCAAACAACAACAAGGTTTCATTTGACCTTGGTTCAGTGCCATTCCTCATGAAGACTGGTTCACACACAATGGATGTTCGTGGCGACATTGTAAAAGGTTCAAACCGTACATTCGTCTTCAGTATCGAAAATGTGGCTGACCTTATGTTCGAAGACACAAGTCTTGCAGGTGTTAACGTAGCTGCAAAAGTTGGTGGTCTTCCACTTACTCAGACCAATACTTCGTACAACAGCACTATCCTCATCAGTAAGGGTAATGTGACTGCAAGTGTTGACCCATCGTTCAATGCAACGAAGGTCACTGGCGGTGCAACGAATGTTCCAGTAGGACAGTTCACACTTAAGGCGTACGGTGAAGATGTAAAGGTTAATACCCTTCAGGTAACACCTTCGCTCGGATCTGCACTTCCTTACGCAGGCGGTCTTCCAAACGTGAGTCTCTACGTAAACGGAGCTCAAGTTGGTACGTCACAGAACTGGACATCGGGCGCTCTAAGTTACAACCTCGGTTCGTCGCTTATCATTCCAGCTGGCCAAACAGTAACTCTTACTGTTAAGGCTGATGTTGTGAATGCAACAAGTTCAGCGGCATATACAGGTGGTACTCTTAGTGTTTCTATCGGTGGTGTTGCAAGTAACGCACAGGGTCAGTCATCTAATGAACTTATCACTGTTGCGGCTTCAGCTCTTCCTGGTAATACGCTCACTGTTTCATCTGGTGCAGGTACGTTTGCTCGTACAGCCGGTTTCACAGCTGGAACGGTTGCCCCTAATACTCTTGCTGTTAAGCTCGGTTCATTCACGCTCCAAGCTAACTCATCAGAGAGTCTTAGGGTAACTTCAGTTGGTGTTAATCCGAATGTTTCGGGTTATGCAATCACCAACTTAAGCAACCTTACGCTCAAGACCGGTTCAACAGTTCTTGGTACTCCAGTAGGAAACCCAGCATCCGGTACATCAACATTCTCATTTAATGAGGTCATTATTTCTGCAAACGGAACAATGGTGTTTGATGTGTACGGTGATGTTGGTAGTGCTGTAACAGGTTCTTCAACGCTTGCTATGGATATCACTTATCGTGGTTCTACAAGCAACACAACAGTTGTTGGAACTGCTTCTGGCGCGACCCTTACTACGGCAGTCGCAAGTCTTAACGCTGCAACCCTCGTTTCGTCATCAGAAACAACACAAGCTGTTGTCGGCGGATCGACATTCGGTATTGCATCATTCAAGCTTTCAACGGCAGCTGCAGGAACCCAAGCTACAGTTCGCGAATTGCGCTTCTCAACGGTTGGTACTGACGCTATTGAGTCAATCACTGTTGGTGGTGTAACTGCACCTGTGGTATCTGGAACTTCAACTGTTACAGGTCTTAACATCAATATCTCATCAGTAGGTACAGATGTTCCTGTAACTGTTAAGTACTCAGGATTCTTGAACTCCTCAACAGGTGGCTCACTCCAGAGCAGTGTTGCATCAACTTCGGTAACTCTTACCTATGTTGAAGCAACTTCTGGTAGTGGATCAGTTGTTACAGAAGGTTCTGCTGTTGCTTCACGCGTCATGTCACTTGTAGCTTCTAAGCCAACAGTGTCTATGTCAGCTGGAGGAACAAATGATCTTGTTCTTGGTAATGTTGAAACAAAGGTTGCTGAATTTACAGTAACCGCTGATCAGAACGGTCGTATTTCAATCGCAACGACTTCGCTTTCATTGTCTACAAGTAATGTTGTAGCTCCTGAAATCACGAATGCTCGTATTGCTGATGGAAACACAACTATTGCTGATGCAACAGTTTCTGGTTCTTCAACAATTGTGGTCGGCTTCTCTCCTGCATATGAAATCTCAGCTGGTCAATCAAAGACTTTCTCAGTTTATGCAAAGATTGCTGGCACACAGAATGGTACTAACAAGATGTATGTAACGTCACAGTTCACATCACCTTACACATTCCAGTGGAGGGATGTAATCGGTGGCAATACATTGTTTGATGGTGGTATCATCAAGAACTTCCCAACATCTGGTTACACGACACGTCAATAATCTGCGTCATAATATTCTGTTTAGCCAACAGTGCTGTGTAAACAACATTGTTTAGGCTGACAAAATACCTAAACGCTGGTTATGCGAATTGCGTAACTTGTTAGGATAAGCAAAACCGCCCGAAAGGGCGGTTTTGTTATTCCTGGGTGTAGGTTCGATAAAGATTTTCTACTTTCTTATGCCCGTTGTCTTAGGTCTATTCTTGTGGTAGTATGTTCCCATAAACCAAAGAAGTGTGGTCGAGGAGCGAAGGCGACGAAGATACTTAGCCCAGTAGGGCTAAGTACAAATCACTAACAATCTTCTATAAAATCCCGCGGAGGTTCACAGGAGAAATCTTGTCTACTCTATTCTTTAGAACGGTTTATCCGTCCTTTTTTATTAAGGGGCGTGTACATTAACAAAATTAATCGATATCTGTCTATGGCACTCAAAAAAGCTAAAAAAGCAGAACTTATCGACAGTTATGGAGAGGCTCTCAAAGCTTCAAAATCTGCTGTGTATGTGAAGTTTAAAGGTCTTCCTGTGAAGGACACCATGGAACTTCGAAGTAGTCTTTTCGGTGAAAAGATTAACTACACGGTGGTTAAGAAGACGCTTTGGAATCGCGCAGTTGATGCGGCGAAAATCAAAGGAGAGAAACCAGAAGTCATTGATGAACTTGCGGTTGTTTGGGGAGATGATCTCCTTGCACCTGCGCGTCTTTCATATGAATTTGGGAAGACCCACAAGGAAACCTTTGGAATCCTTGGTGGTATCTTTGATGGAAGCTTCAAGAATGCGCAAGAGATGATGGCAATTGCTACCATTCCTCCGCGTGAAGTACTTCTTTCACAGCTTGCATACCTTCTCAAGAGCCCAATGCAGAAAATTGCAATTGCGGTAAACGAAGTAGCAAAACAGAAGTCAGCATAACTATTGATAGGATTTACTCAAGAATAATATAAACATTATGGAAAAATTTACAGATATTCTCACAAAGATTGAGAACATGTCAGTGATTGAACTTAACGATTTAGTTAAGGCAATCGAAGAAAAGTTCGGTGTATCAGCAGCTGCAGTTGCGGCGGCACCAGCAGCAGGCGCAGGAGCGGCAGAAGCTGAAGGAAAAGAAGCATACACTGTTCATCTTGCAGCAGCAGGAGAACAAAAGATCGCTGTTATGAAGGTAGTTAAGGAAGCATTCGGTCTTGGTCTTAAGGAAGCAAAGGATCTCGTTGATGGCGCTCCTGTTGATCTAAAGGCTGGTGTTAAGAAGGCGGAAGCTGAAGACATCAAGAAGAAGATTGAGGAGGCGGGTGGAAAAGTGGATCTTAAGTAATCGCAAGATTACTTAAGTGAGACTTTTACAGCCGTGCAGATGATGTTTTTGGGTTCCTGAAAACAGCATCTGCCAAGGAGGTAAATCTTTAAAGCAAAAACTCCCCAAAAGGGAGTTTTTGTTTGCCATATTTTCCATCTTTTTGGAAGACTGGCGGGAGTCTTTTCTTTTGTGTACAATACTCCCATATGGAACTTCTGGCAAAACTGCTTGGCGGACAAGAGAGGGTAAAGATTATGAGATTGTTTCTGCATCACGATAACGCACTTTTTGCTGTTTCTGATGTTGCACATAAGACAAAATCAAAAATTGCTGTTGTGCGTAAGGAGCTCGGGGTTCTTCTCTCTATTGGTTTTATTGAAAAGAAGAAAAATAGAACAGTGACGCTCGTTGGTAAGGGGAAAAAAGCAAAACCAAAAGTAAAAGAAATTGTTTCGTATACGCTCAATAATGAGTTCCCTCACAACGAAGCACTTAAGGATTTACTGTTTGATTTCGGGCTACTCGATAAACGAGAGTTGGCATCACGATTCAAAGCAATTGGTCGTATTAAAATATTTATTGTTGCTGGTGTTTTTATTGGCGACCCTAAATCGCGTGTTGATATTTTAATTGTTGGGGAAAATATTAAGAAACAAAAAGCAGATAAGGTAATTGAAGGGTTGTCCGCAGAGCTTGGAAGAGAGGTGGTGTGTTCCGTTATGGATGTTGAAGAGTATGAGTATCGTTTTAAGATGTACGACAAGTTTGTGCGCGACATTGTTGACCTTCCACACGAAACGGTTATCGATAAGTTAAGTCAAAAACTTTTAGGGTAGCAGATAGTTTTAGAACGCTGTCGTACTTGTAGAGAGCAGGTATGATTTGTGATTTTTTAGGTACGCATAGAAAAGCATCAGATCTTTGCCGGAGGTTTTTGGTGTTTCTCCAAGTGATGTAAATGTTGTTTCGGTAAGTCCAATTGCACGAGCTTTTTCATTCATAAGTTCAATGAAAGTTTCATTCCCAAGTGTTTTGGCATAAAAAAGCGCAACAGATTCATTGCCACCAAGTAATTTTTTAAGAAGCGCAAGTCGAGTCGTTTCCTCGCCATTAAATAAAATCACATCGTCTTGAGGTAAGAATTCCAAGGAGATAACCGCAACCATAAGGCGTGCCATTTTTTCTTGGTGTATGAAATTTCCATCAAGTTCTTTCTTTTCTTCGTAACCAATAATAATTGGTGTTCCGGATTCTATAAACGCGTAGACTCGTGCCATGTCATCATCTTTTAAACGTACGCACCCACCACTATAGTTTGAAGAAACGCGCTCGCCGTTTGGATAGTAAGGAATACCGTGGATGAAGAAGTTTCCAAAGATGTGTACGCTGTGGGGGAGATACACGTTTCCAAAAGAAGAGAGATGAAGAGGAATCTTGTAGTCATTAATATACGTTCCGCCCGGGGTTTCGTAGTAGCTTCCCGGTTTTCCCTTAGACACAATAGGGAACACCTCTAAGACGGAAGTATTGTCCTTTAGTTCAAGCTTCATGGTGTCGAGGTAAATGACAACATGTTTCCCGAGGTTTTTTTTGGCTTCTGGTTTTGATAACTCTTCTTGCAAAGGCTCTTTTGCAAATAGTGTTGGCATAAGGAAAAAGACACTTGCCCCAAAGGCAAAGGTGCCAAGGGTTGCAAGTATCATAAATCCATGAGCAACATTCTTTTTCATTGCTTTGGACTATACCATAAAAGTGGATAATCGTGTACCTCTGCCCTCCCTACGTTGGTATACTTAAGGTACCTTTATATGTCGAAATATAAAGGTGTATATATACACCATTTATAAAGTAAAAAGTTATCAAATGTTCATTTATGTTAAATTCTTTTGATATCCTCGGGCAGGCTCTTGTAAGTACAGGAATGAGCGTCGTAAGCTTTCTTCCTAGTGTGATTCTTGCAATGGTAGTGTTTGCGCTCGGTTGGGTCTTTGGTTCTGTTCTTGGTCGTTCGGTTGCACACTTGGTTAATCTTCTTAAGATTGACCAAGCTCTTCACAAGGCAGGTATGGACGTTGTTTCAGAAAAGGCGGGGGTACATGTTTCAATCGCAGGGTTCTTTGGTGGAGTCATTAAGTGGCTTATCATTGTTTCTTTCACGATTGCAGCAGCAGATATTCTTGGTCTTTCTCAGATTACAGCGCTTCTCTCTGATATATTGCTCTACATTCCTAATGTGATTGTAGCAGCAATCGTCCTTGTGATGGCAACACTTGCAGGTGATTTCGTATCACGTCTCGTTCGCCACTCAGTTTCTGCAACAGGTATTCGTGCAGAATTTGCTGCACAGGTGTCAAAGTGGGCAATCATTATTGTTGCCGGTATTTTCCCAGCTCTCACTCAGCTTCGTATTGCACAGGGGTTGGTTGAGGTGCTCTTTACCGGTTTCGTGTTTGCTCTTTCACTTGCGCTTGGTCTTGCATTCGGTCTTGGTGGCCGTGATGCAGCATCTCGTGCAATTGAAAGAATGAAGAACGATTAGTCTTCGGTACTCTACATACGAAAAGAGGGTATCCAAGAAAGCAAAAAAGCGATGGCGAAAGCCTCGCTTTTTTGCTTTCTAAGCCCCATTCCTGTTGGTTTTTTATGTAGCTTCCCCAGGTTCCTCTTTTGTCCGTAAACCTCTTGACGACCCTTTATATTTTTGATAGGATTAGGAACACTGAATGTTGAACGAAACTATTATCCAAAAAAGCTAATTTCGGAAGGCGTGTAACATTTTGTTGCTCACCGCCCGAAAAGGCGGATTTTATTTTCCAAAATATTCGGTAGAACACAGATCGTTGACAATTAAATCCCGTGCACAACACGCGCAACATAACTGTTATTCCAAATTGTAGAAATACTCATTGGGGTCTAGCGGAGTTTGTGACACGGACAACATGAAAAACATACCATTACCTTGTAAACGTAATGGTATGAGACAAACTAAACAACACATACATGAAGGAGCGGTCCGGAATGTGTGTGGTAATTATGTTTCCTAATAGGAACATAAGAGCATACGGTGGATGCCTAGGTTCAAGAGAGCGATGAAAGACGTGGTCAGGCGACGATACGCTTCGGGGAGGTGCCTAACAACCTTCGATCCGGAGAATTCTGAATGAGGAAACTCAATGCGAGTAATGTTGCATTGTCGAAGAGAGCAATCTCACGACGCACACCCAGGGAAGTGAAACATCTCAGTACCTGGAGGAAAATAAACTAAGATAAGTATTCCGCAAGTAGCGGCGAGCGAAAACGGAGAAGCCCAAACCGCAGGTAGTAATACCTGACGGGGTAGTAAGACAAAAACGTAGATTTCTAGAAGAGTTACAAAAGGTATGTATAGATTAAGTTATTGGAAAGTAACGCCACAGAAGGTGATAGCCCTGTAATCGAAATGCATACCCCTCTTTTGTTTTTGATCTTGAGTAGTTCGAGACACGAATAGCTCGGATGAATCAGCCGGAACTAACCGGTAAGGCTAAATATCTCTTGAGACCGATAGTGAACTAGTACCGCGAGGGAAAGGTGAAAAGAACCCCGGAAGGGGAGTGAAATAGAACTGAAACCGTATGTTTACAAAGAGTAGAAGAGGTATTTATACCTCGACTGCGTGCCTATTGAAGAATGAGCCAACGAGTTATAGGCTACTGCAGGCTAAGCGGCATAAAGTCGTGGAGCCAAAGCGAAAGCGAGTGTGAATAGCGCGAAATTATTGTAGTAGCTTATAGACCCGAAGCCAGATGAGCTTACCATGAGCAGGGTGAAGTATGTCGAAAGATATATGGAGGCCCGAACCAGTAGGTTGTACGACTCCTTTGGATGACTTGTGGTAAGGAGTGAAAAGCTAATCGAATCTGGTAATAGCTGGTTCTCTCCGAAATAGTTTTTGGACTAGCGTCGTGTGTTCCCTTTGGGGGTAGAGCACTGGAAGGTTTTGACTAGTAGAAATACGGCAACACCTATCAAACTCCGAATACCAAAGATTAAAAACACGGCAGTAAGACTACGGGGGCGAAGCTCCGTCGGTCAAAAGGGAAACAGCCCTGATCTCAAGTTAAGGTCCCTAAGTATAGATTAAGTGTAAGCAAGGAGGTGGAGTTTCATTGACAATGAGGATGTTGGCTTAGAAGCAGCCATCATTGAAAGAAAGCGTAACAGCTCACCCATCGAGAGACTCTGCGCCACAAATGATCGGGACTAAAATCTATCACCGAAACTGAGGGTTTTCTACATTTATGTAGGGAGCGGTAGGAGAGTGTTCCATACTGCGCTGAAGCGGAAGGGGTAACCCACCGTGGAGTGTATGGAAGTACGAATGTTGGCACAAGTAACCGCAAGGAGGGTGAGATCCCCTCCCGCCGAAAGAATAAGGTTTCCTTTGCAATGATTGTCAGCGAAGGGTTAGTCGGGCCTAAGGAGATGGCAAACGCCGGATCCGATGGACATAAGGTTAATATTCCTTAACTCGGTACTAATGTGATGGGATGACGGAGTGTAGTATATAAAGCGACTTATTGGATTGTCGTTTATTGTGTGAGGACGAGGTACAGGCAAATCCGTACTTCACAAGTCCAAGCATCGTATGAAGGTAAGAGGCAACTCAAACCAACTTTATAAAGCACGCTTCCGAGAAAAGTCTCTACATCTGATGAATATCAGACATCTATATGTGTTCTATTTATAGAATACATATAGATGCTTAAGTTAGTATTGATCCGTACCGCAAACCGACACAGGTATTCGAGTCGAGTAGACTAAGGCGAACGAGTGATATCTCCCTAAGGAACTAGGCAAAAAAGCGATCGTAAGTTAGCGATAAGATCTGCCTCCATCACTTTGTTTTTAACAAAGTGTGGACCTAGAGAATTAGATGAATTAATTAAACGAATTGAGACAAAATAGTGTGATGGAAATAATTTCTCTAGCACCAACATTTACTTTTGAAAATAAAGTGATGGAGGCCGCAGCGAAAGTTTCCCTAGCGACTGTTTACCAAAAACACAGCTCCCTGCGAACACGTAAGTGGATGTATAGGGGGTGACGCCTGACCAATGCGGGAAGGTCAAATATCGGTGGTGCTTCGGTGCTAGATGATATAAGCCCCCGTCAATGTCGGCCGTAACTATAACGGTCCTAAGGTACTGGCTACAGCTAATGTAGCCAGTAGGACTAGGACGGTTATATGTAGTTTTTGTAAACATTCTAATCATACGCCTACTAAAAGCTACCTCACATGTAGAAACACATGTTGAGTCCGAAGTGGTTAGCGAGAGACCAACGCCACACATCTGACCATTTAGTTGAAGATGAAGATAGAGTCCTTCTTGAGGAATAGAAGAGCGAAATTCCTTGTCTGGTAAGTTCAGACGTGCACGAATGGCGTAACGACTGGGGAACTGTCTCAGGGAGTAGCTCGGTGAAAATACAGTGGGGGTGAAGATGCCCCCTAACTGCAGATAGACGAAAAGACCCCGTGAGCTTTACTCTAGCTTGATATTGCAAATGTTTCATTACTGCGTAGTGTAGTGGTGAGAGGTTGAAGGTATGATTTCGGTTGTACTGGACTCGTCGATGAAACAGCCATCTGTAATGAGGCATTTGCTAACATATGCGGAAAAAACGCATGTAGACAGTATCTGGTGGGGAGTTTAACTGGGGCGGTTTCCTCCTAAATTGTAACGGAGGGGTATATTAAGGTCATCTAGGCGCGAATGGAAACCGTGCCGATAGCGTAAGGGCATAAGATGGCTTGACTGCAAGACGGACATGTCGAGCAGACACGAAAGTGGGTCCTAGTGAACCTACACTTGGCTTTAGACGCCGGTGCAGATTAACGGATAGAAGCTACCACGGGGATAACAGGCTAGTACCGCCCAAGAGTTCATATCGACGGCGGTGTTCGGCACCTTAACTAAATCGGGGTGCGTCAGAAGCAATTCTGTAGCAACAAATTTATAATCGTCAATAAATAATATATAAAAAGGAAAAAGTGGCTTATAACGGTGAAACCCGTCTGCATGAACAACAGAGGGGCAATACCGTGGGAAGTTTACGAGTAAGAAAGCGATCACGGTTGTGTTTTTGTATAAACACAACCAGGCTGTACATCTAAAAATGTAATTATTCGTATAACCCTGTAGAGACTTGTTACGTCATTAAAGGAGAGTATCTTTTGATGGACACAATGTAGCAGAGTGATGAAGAATATTCATTGCTAACACGCCAACACCATCGGTTGATCCCGGTGGATGAAGATATAGTCCGATCCTTACAGTAATGTAAGACAAATACGACAGCGATGTCGGCTCATCTTATCCTGGTGGTGGAGAAGCTACCAAGGGTATGGCTGTTCGCCATTTAAAAAGATACGTGAGCTGGGTTCAAACCGTCGTGAGACAGGTTGGTTTCCTATCTTCTGCAGTCGTTCGAATATTGAGAAGATTTGCTCCTAGTACGAGAGGACCGGAGTGAACTGACCTCTGGTGTATGGGCTCTAGCGCCAGCTGGAACGCCCAGTAGCTATGTCGGGAATGGATAACCTCTGAAAGCATCTAAGAGGGAAGCCAGCTTCAAGATAAGTATTCGTTGAAGGGTCGTAAGAGATTATTACGTTGATAGGGGCTAGGTGTAAGCACAGTAATGTGTTCAGCCGAGGCCTACTAAGTACCCGAATCCTATTAGGAAACATGATTATCACTTTGATAGTTGTGTCCAATTAGTAAAAAACTAATTGGAAAATGTTTAGTTCTTCATGTTGTGCGAGGAGGTATCAAGTAATTGATAGTTGCTCGCACAGCGTGAAGTCGTTCTTTTTCATGTTGTGTGTTTTGTTGATGTTGTTTGGAACAATGGGGCTGCCCAGTTGGGGGAGTCACTAATCGCACGGGTCAGAGTATTGACCGACACCTCTTTTTGGCTAACCATGCCGAAGACTGCTGCCGACAAGGCGGAGGAAGGCGGGGAATGCGACACGCGTGTGGCGGTCAGGTTCGAATCCTGATCAGCTCCACCAATACACATCAACAGGAAACTCTTTGAGTTTTTTGTTCTCCTGATTCGGCCTTGGGGTCACACCTCTTCCCATTTCGAACAGAGAAGTTAAGCCCAAGCGCAGCGATGATACTGATAGTATCGGGAAAGTAGCTTGTCGGGAGAACAAAGAACTTAAAAAGAAAAACTGCCGTAAGGCGGTTTTTCTTTGTGATACACTTATCACTATATGGATTGGTCAACAAAGAGAAAAGTAACGTATGGTGTTGCAACAATTTTTTTTATATTCGCAATTGGTGCTTATTTGTTCCAAAACGTTCTTTTTCCAGAACCGACATGTTTTGATGTGAAGCAAAATGGTTTTGAGGTAGGAGTTGATTGTGGCGGGGAGTGCGCTCTTCGATGTACGTCTGAAATTGTTCCGATTAAGGTTACCTGGGCTCGTGCACTCTCAGTAGGAAATAATCGTTACGACCTTGTTGGTCTTGTTGAGAATAAGAATATAGATAACACGCCTAAGGAGATTGGGTACAAGTTTTCTGTTTTTGGTAAAGATGGTGCTGAGATTTTTGTGTACACAGGCACAACAACTATTTCTGTAGAAGATGAAAAACCAATAATTGTTTCAAACAAACTCGTCAATGGAACCCCAGATAAGACGACACTTACAATTTTTCCAGCGCAACATTTTACCGCAAATGAAAAACCAAAATCTCCTCTTGTAAGGACACTGCGCGTTCGCCACGAAGACGGAGATATTCCTCGCGTATACGTTACCTTAAAAAACATGACACAGAAATCATTTGCAGATTTGCCAGTGCGTGTGGTGTTATATGATTCAAATAGAAATGCAATCGCAGCAGGGGAAACGCTTATAAAATCTCTTAATCCAGAAGCAGAACCAGAAATTGTATTCACCTGGAATGAGCGATTCTCATCTCCTGTTGCAAGTACGGTCGTTTACTATGATTTTAAGAGTTTTTAAGGTAGTCTGACATTATGAAAAAAGCGTTTCAAGCGCGAATATTCTCGTTTAATGGCACTCTCTTTCTTGCGATTGCTCTCATTTCTATTGCGGGTCTTTTTACAATGAGTTCTTTCAATGACCATGATACGTATTTCCTCAAACAAGGTTTCTGGATTGTACTTACCCTCACGGTTTGGTTTTTGGTTTCAGCGATCGATTTTCGTTTTCTAAAGCAGACACGTGTTGTTGTGTCGCTCTATGCGCTCGGCATTGTGGCTCTCCTTCTTGTACAACTTGTTGGTCATTCAGCAAAAGGTGCTCAAAACTGGCTCTATTTAGGAGGTTTTTCATTTCAACCAAGTGACTTGATGAAGCTTATTCTTATCATTGTTTTAGCAAAATATTTTTCACGACGTCATATTGAAATTGCCAATATCCGCCACATTATTGTCTCAGCGGTGTATGCGCTCATTCCATTTGCTTTCATTGTTCTTCAGCCGGACCTTGGTTCAGCAATTATTATCGGCGCAATATGGCTTGGCATGGTACTCATTTCTGGTATCTCTAAGAAACATCTGTTTGCTGTGCTTGGTATCGGTATCGCTACATTCTTACTTGCGTGGAATTTTGTTTTCAAACCATACCAGAAAGCGCGTATCATGAATTTTATCTACCCACTTCAAGATGTGCGTGGGACAGGGTACAACGCATATCAATCAACTATTGCTGTTGGTTCTGGGGGTCTTTTAGGAAAAGGTGTTGGCTACGGAACGCAATCACGACTTAATTTTTTGCCAGAGTACAAGACCGACTTTATTTTTGCGGCGTTTGCAGAAGAGTGGGGGTTCATTGGTGCAACCTTACTCTTATTATTGTACGGTATTATTTTTTACAAACTATCACGTTTTGCGGTTGTCGCAGAAAGCAATTTTGAAGCACTCTTTACGTACGGTGTCATCATCTGGTTCATGACTCACATTGTGATTAATGTTGGTATGAATATTGGCCTTATGCCAGTTACTGGTATCCCGCTCCCACTTATGAGTTACGGCGGGTCACACCTTCTCATGGAAGGGCTCGCGCTTGGGATGTGTGTTGCAATGTATCGCTACGCGCGAGCAGCGCATAAGTCTCAAATGAAAAACGAATTCTTGGGGTTAGAGTGAATAGACTCGCTACGTTTGTTCCACCATATGAGCAAGAGAGAATTCAATACGTAATTTGTCACGTGCGTGTGAGGTAACCGGCAAACTCTTCATGCGGAGTGCTTTCTCAATGGTTATGTATGCATTGGGGTCTCGTATGGTAACAAACGTCGTATCGGTGTCCCTACGAAGAACCTCTGGAATACCACCGGCGTTACTTGCGATAATTGGCAGGTTGGTTTGAAGCGCCTCAATTGCCACATAAGCAAGTCCTTCGGTACGAGAGGGGAGAAAGAATACATCAAATGATGTTAGGTGTGTCGGTGCGTCCTTCACATGTCCGTGTAAGAAAACTCTGTTGTGGAGACCTAGATTTTTGATAAGACTCTCAAGGTTTTCTCGTTCCTTTCCTTCACCTAAAACATGCCACTCCCATGAAAGATGAGAAAGTTTTGCGAGGTGATTAAGCGCGAGGTCAAAGCCTTTACTTTCATGGAGTTCTCCTATCGAAACAAGGGCAAGTTCTTCCTTTTTTTCGATTCCACGCTCGGCAAAAAATGTACCACTAGGTTTGAAAGAAATTGGTCGTATACCGTTGTAGATGATTTCACATTTACGTTTTAGAAATTCTGGAGGATTGAGGGTCTGTACGGTGTTTTTTGAATTGCAAATAGTTCTGTCGGAGAAGAACACTGTGCATTGCATAAGGAGGCGGAGAATTTTTTTCTGCATTTCACCCCGCTCTTCATTGAAGGGCCAGCTGTGTGCTGTGAATATAATACGCGCAGAACTGAAGAGCCCTGCCATTCCACCAAAAAGACCTATTTTAGAACTATTGAGATGAATGATATCTGGAGACTCTTTACGGTAAACACGTAAAAGTTCGAAGAACGTTTTTATGCTTCCAACCATATTCATATCATTCTTAAGTGTTTTTAGATGAATAACAGGAATATGATTTTCTTCTAGTCGTAGCGCAAGTTCGTCGTTTCCACCAAGAGCAACAGCAACATCAAAATGTTTGTCGCGGAATGATGTTGCCAAGTCATACACGTATTTCTGTGCACCACCCCAATTTGATTTGGTGATGACAAACAGTATCTTCTTTTTCTTGTGCGTGTTTTTCATACAATAAACGCGCTTATGATGCGCGAAAGATAGTGACAAATTTATTTTTTTGTGGTTTTATACCAATTTGCATGTCTTTACCTGGTATAGTACAGTGTAACAAAAGCTATGCTGAAACTTAAATCTAAACAGTTTGCTCTTCTTCTTGGAGATGCGGGCGTAGCAGCGCTAGCGCTATTTTTAGCCTTATTTTTCCGTTTTTTTGATGTTCCTGAGCAAGAACGGGTTACTATACACTTCAACCTCTTTCTCCCACTTTTCTTCCTTGCGGTTGCATTTTACTACAGTTTTGATTTCTATGATTTTTCTTCTTTTCAATCAAAACTTAAGCAATTTTCTCGACTCATTAATATTCACGTTTTTGTTGGTGTGCTCGGACTTGCGTATTTCTATCTTTTCGCAGGGTATGTTGGTGGGCTAACACCGAAAACGGTACTTGTTCTCTATACTGGCGCACATATTGCGCTTGCCGTTATCTGGCGAATTTTTATTGCACCACTCTTTTTAAAACCAGGAGGTCGTGCTAAAACCCTTCTTATTGCAGAGGGGGATGAGTATGAAGAACTTAAGCGTACTGTCAACGGGCATACGTTTTATCCATTTTACTTTACGTCTCACTTGCGAGTTACTGAAGAAGATTTAAAAAGTGAAGAGGGAAGCTTATCAGTTCTTCGTCATATTTTGGAGGAAAATAATATTAATCAGGTAGTTATCGATATTCGTGATCCAAAAGTTACTCTTCTTTTGCCGTATCTTTATAATCTTGCTTCACAACGAAAAGTGCACGTGTTTGATGCTGGACTCGTGTACCAAGATGTTCTAAAGAAAATGCCGATGCGTGGTATTGGTCATTTTTGGTTTTTTGAATCAGTACATCTCAACATTCAAATGTATGAAGCTATCAAGCGTGTCGTCGATGTCGTTCTTGCTCTTCCTTGGATCGTGCTCTGGGCGTTGCTCCATCCGTTTGTGTATTTGGCAATTAAGTTGGATAGTAAGGGAGATGTTTTTATTGAACAGGAGCGATTCGGTTTTGGTGGTAAAGTTGTAAAGTTATATAAGTATAGGACGATGACGTTTTCTGACAGGGGGAAGTGGTTAAAAGATAAAGATAACAAGAATAGAGTGACGAGAGTCGGTTATTGGTTACGCAAAAGCCGTATTGATGAACTTCCTCAACTTCTCGCAATTATTCAAGGTGATCTTTCTTTTATTGGCCCACGACCAGATATTGTCGCGTTAGGTGGTCAGCTTTCTGCACAAATTCCTTATTATATGATGCGCTACACAGTTCGTCCTGGTCTTTCTGGTTGGGCACAGGTTAACCAAGAACTTCCTCCGCAGTCGCTTGAGGAAACAAAGATTCGTTTGCAGTATGATTTGTATTACGTAAAAAATAGATCCCTCTTTCTTGATCTTGTTATTATGTTTAAGACAGTTAAGGTATTGGTTCTTCGCACCGGAATGTAAGGGGCAGGGAATAGAGATTAGGTATTAGGGATTAGTAACTTCCATCGCGTTCTAAAAGTTAGTTTCCAGTCCCTAATTCCTAACTACTATTCTTTGTGGTACGATAGAAATATGAAACACAGAGTATTTATTACAGGCGGGTCTGGGTATGTCGGCGCAATGCTTGCTGATCAATTTGCGACACGCGATGATGTTGAGGCGGTTCTTCTTTTGGATAAAGAAAAAGAAACAGGGCTTACAAAAGATCACGCATATCGTACAAAGATAACATTTATTCATGACAATCTCGGACATACCGAGAAAGAAAGTGGGTGGATTGCACAGGTTCGTGCGTTTGCGCCAACCATTATTATCCACACAGCATGGCAGATTCGCGATCTATACGGTAACTTGCCTCTTCAACGTAAATGGAACATAGATGGAAGTAACCACGTTTTTGATCTTGCATTTACCTTGCCTTCGGTACAACGACTCGTTTATTTTTCAACAGTTGCTTCCTACGGCGCGTTTCCTGATAATTCCATTCACTATAGGTACAAGGAAACGGATCCATTTCGTGTGACCGACTATAACTACGCTGAAGAGAAACGAATGTCAGAAGAAGAGCTCGAGAAGAAGTATATTGAAGCAAAAAATAGGGGATGGAATGGACAGGTGTACGTACTTCGTCCCGCTGCTATCACCGGTCCACGTGGTCGTATTGATCGTATCCGTTTCGGACTTCAGTCAGCACTCTCAGGCACGCTTAAGGGAACATCATTTATCTATAGTTTGATTTCTTTCATGGTGTCATGGGTTCCCGTTACACCGAAGTGGCTTCGTCAGTACATCCATGAAGACGATGTTACCGATCTTGTGGCACTCCTTTCGTTCCAGTCAGAACTCCGTGGTCTCTATGAAGTATTTAATATTTGCCCACCAGGAGATGTGGTACTTGGAAAAGATATGGCGCGTGCGGTTGGTAAGAAAATGTTGCCGATTTACCCTTGGATGGCCAGACTCGCTTTCTTTTTCTTCTGGCACGTAACCCGTGGTAAAATCCCTACTTCTCGGGGTTCTTGGAAGGGGTATTCGTACCCAATAGCGGTGGATGGCTCTAAATTGACCGACATGTACGGATATCACTATAAGTACGAATCAACTAAAGCTTT
>JAUPVR010000029.1 GCA_030916895.1 Patescibacteria group bacterium | reverse complement strand
CCAAAAGAAGTCTCGTATAAAGAAAAGGGGGAGGAAAAGAAAATGAACATTTTCAGAAAAAAACGTATGGCCCTTGCGGTGGAAAGTACTCTTACTCCTGTGGTGGATTCTCTTCAAGTAATTA
Organism: Patescibacteria group bacterium; assembly: GCA_030916895.1. GTDB lineage: Bacteria > Patescibacteriota > Minisyncoccia > Phycocordibacterales > UBA5272 > UBA11704. Next base: position 5,094 of record JAUPVR010000029.1, on the reverse strand, counting down.
CTCCAGAAGAAACTGCTTTAACCACCTATCCGTACTACACAGGAAAAGTAGAGCCTGTAAAATCAATACAAGTACGTTTTGCGGAAGGGAAAAATGCTCGCGAGGTGATGGACTTTAATCTCTTTCTGACACCTAACGACGTTTGGGTCGGCGCAATAACACGGGAAGGATACATTGAAATCAAAGATTGAAAGGGGTTTCTAATGGGTAAACCTAAAGCAAAGAAATTGCAACAAGTCGTCAGAGAAGCACTCGGAAAAAAGCTATCTCGTCGAGCTATAAAGGCATGCGAAGAACTTGAAGCAAGAAATCTGGCTATCCTTACTCCTCAAAAACCTCAAACGGTATCAACTCTCTACCAACTATCCAGCGATGCTTATTGGGGTCGGTATCAAGAGGGTGTACGATTATTTGAAATGGACAACAGCCTTCTTGGTGGCGTTACTACTCGTTGGTGCTACCTTGTACTCAATGGGCTCAAGGCCGATAGTTTTGTTATTGAGCTTGGAGTACCAAGCGGACTAAAACGGAACCACTTCGTCAAGCGAACTGTCCAATGAGTCCGTACACTAATATCGTTGTAGGATTCTTCCGCAAACTCGGCAAAGTGCTTTCCTTCTCAAGAAGAAGAAGGTACGAACTTCCATATAAGCACTTAGAGGAGAAATTAGGGGAACTTCAAGAAAAAGGAGGTTCGGAGAAAGTACATAATGCTCAAGGTACCCCGAAACCACATGCGAAGCGCCCACACCTTCGTATTATTGGGGGTAAAGACTTCAAAAAGTGAACCGTTTACGCCCGGGTTGTATAACCTTAATGCGTGAGCGGTTCTTTTGTTGTAAACCTCTTGACAGCGTTTCAATTTTGATTTATACACTATACGTACCCCTTTGAAAATTATGAAAGAAAAAGAACAGAACATTAAAAAAGAGGTAACTACCGAAACGACCGATACGACCACCCATGAAAGCCAACCAGAACCCCATGACGATATTGTATTTGAAGAGGTAAATGAAGACGTCTCCCACAAGGCTTCAGCTCAATGGGAAGATGAAACTGATGCTTTGGTATCAATTAAAAAATTAAAGGAGACGATTAAAAAACTTGAGCAAGAAAAAGCAGACTACATGAATGCTTGGACGAGAGCACAGGCTGATTATCTTAACTTTAAAAAGGAAACTGAAAGCAAGCGTAAAAACGATATTGCTTTTGCTTCCAAAAAAATCATAGGTGATATTCTGCCCGCACTTGATTCATTTACACTTGCAAAACAAAACAAAGAAGCATGGGAAAAGGTTGATTCAAATTGGAGAGTGGGTATTGAATATATCTTTGGGCAACTCGAGAGTGCCCTTCAAAAAGAAGGACTAGAATCATTTGGAGAAGTTGGAGATAGGTTTGATCCAAGCCTCCATGAAAGTGTCGAGATGGTCCCGGTAGAAACCGAAAGAGAGAGTGATACACTAGTAGCGATTCTCCAGAAAGGATATAAACTGCATGACGAGGTAATCCGTGAAGCGAAAGTAAAGACAGGACACTACGAGGCGAAGTAAGGAGAAAGGGTTATTAAAAACAATTTTATTGGTCATTTATAGGAATTTTGAAATTTTACTAAACACTATGTCAAAAATTATTGGAATCGATTTAGGAACAACAAACTCAGCGGTCGCAATTATTGAAGCTGGTCAACCAAAAATTATTGAAAACCTTGAAGGCAACCGCACAACACCGTCGGTAGTTTCGGTGAACAAAAATGGTGAGCGCTCTGTCGGACAAATTGCAAAACGACAAGCAATCACCAATCCGAAAGACACTATTTATGGCGTGAAGCGGTACATGGGTCACTTATTTGCCGACAAAGAAGTACAGGGTGACATAAAAAATGTACCGTTTGCTATTAAGGGTGGCTCAGATGGAGGAGTGCTTCTTTCATTTGGCGGAAAAGATTCTCGCCCAGAAGAAATTTCAGCAATGATTCTCATGAAGATAAAAGCTGATGTTGAAGCAAAACTTGGTGAAAAAATAACAGAAGCAATCATCACCGTACCAGCATATTTCAACGATGCTCAGCGACAAGCAACTATCGCTGCGGGAAAAATTGCAGGTCTTGATGTTAAGCGCATCATTCCTGAACCAACTGCGGCTGCGCTTGCGTACGGCCTAAATAGCAAGAAGAGTGAGAAAATCGCAGTGTTTGACTTCGGGGGTGGAACATTTGATATCTCGATTCTCGAAGTGGGCGACGGTGTTGTCGAAGTAAAATCTGTTGACGGCGACTCACACCTTGGTGGTCGTGACATTGACCAGCGCTTTGTTCAATTTTTGGCAACCGAATACAAAAAAGAATCGGGTATTGATATTTCAAAGGATGCGCTTGCCCTTCAGCGCCTTGATGAGGCAGCTGAAAAAGCAAAGCATGAACTCTCAACACAAACAGAAACGGAGATTAATCTCCCATTTATCACATCAGATGCATCGGGGCCTAAACACTTTCTTATGAAGGTTACACGTGCTCAACTTGAAAACATCGCAAAAGAATTTGTCGATCGCTCAATGGAAATTACAGCACGCGCACTTCAAGCTTCTCCGTTTAAGAAAGAAGAAATTGACGAGGTTATCATGGTTGGCGGTCAAACTCGTATGCCGATGATCGTAGATGCAGTAAAAAATCTTTTTGGAAAAGAACCAAATCGTTCAATTAACCCAGATGAAGTCGTTGCGCTTGGCGCAGCGGTTCAGGGTGGAATTCTTCAGGGTGATGTTAAAGACGTACTCTTGCTTGACGTTACCCCACTTTCACTTGCAATCGAAACAATGGGAGGTGTTGCAACCAAACTTGTAGAGAAAAATACAACCATCCCAACAACAAAGTCCCAAGTATTCTCAACCGCAGCGGATAATCAAACCTCCGTTGAAATCCACATCACCCAAGGCGAGCGACCAATGTCATCTGATAACAAGTCACTCGGTAGATTTATCTTGGATGGAATTCCACCAGCCCCACGTGGCATGCCACAAGTCGAAGTTACCTTTGACCTTGATGCAAACGGCGTACTTAAGGTGACCGCAAAAGATAAAACGTCCGGTAAAGAACAATCAATTCGTATTGAAGCATCTTCCGGCCTTTCTGATGAAGATATCAAGCGTATGCAACAAGATGCCGAAGCACACGCCGATGAAGACACAAAAAAGAAGGACCTCGCTGAGCAACGTAACTTGGCAGATACACTCATTCACACCGCTGAAAAATCATTAAAAGATGCTGAAGGAAAAATAAGTGAGGAATTAAAAACTGATGTTACCGCAAAGGTTGAGGCGCTTAAAGTTGCCCGTGGAAAAGATGACGCTATTGAATTAAAAAAAGCAGCAGAAACTCTATCCGAGTCAATGATGAAAATTGGTGAGGAAATGCAAAAACACGCACAACCTCAAGAGACTCCAAAAGAAAACCAAACACCGGACAGTACACAAACGCCACCACAAGGAGAGGGTGAGTCTGGAGCTACTCCTGAGACAAAATAAAACGAAAACCAGCCCGCGGTTAGGCGAGCTGGTCTAGAAGGACTTCCTTGCATCTTCAAGAATGCTACGAAGGTCATCTTCTGTAAAGTACGGTTGGCCGTGCTCCAAAAAGTGGGAAAGGTTTAGGTTGTTGATTGCAGCAAAAGGATTACGGAGGGGACAATTGAAAATCGGCGAACATTCTTTACCGATAATAACTTCCTTACTATTCTTACTCTTCCTCCCTATTGTTGGAATCCTGTTTCTACGAGTTACGTTTGCACAAAGCTCATTGAACAACCAAAGCATGCGACGAATGAGGTCTTCTTCTCTCCTTAGTTTTTTGTGGCCAGATTTTTCTGAGAACGTTGGGAAATACTCCCGCTCATCAAGAAAATCTAGAAACAAAGATGCTTGGTGAAAAATACCTTCCGCCTCCTTGAGAAATCCGGATGTCTTGGTATAAGTAAACCGCTTGAAGGTTTTGGCAAAATCGAGGAAGATTTCCGCTTTCGGACGTCTTGGGTCATCGAAAGACATCTTCAACTCAATAACAATCGCCGGCACCTCACTCGCATTAAAGAAGTTATTTCTTTCAACGAACTCCTTTTTGCAGACCCTGCCGTTTCCAAGAAGGTACCGCTGTTTCTTTCTAAGAAGTAAGGTTCTTACAATTACCTCCCGATCAAATGCTTCTCCTTCGATTAAGGATACCGACGCGATACGGAGAACAGCTTCTTGTTTGCTAATGTGCACATAGAAGCCATCTTCTGGGAATCGTGTTTCCGTCTCATCGACGCAAACAATGATGCTTGGCTTCATGTGTTACCAGTCCTTTCTGTGAAGGGACAACCTTTTAAGGATACTGCCACCATTTTACCAGTAAGTCAAGAAAGGGATTGTGTTCTTAAGCTATTATTAATATATACTCTACGTATGGCAAAAAATTACTATGATGTTTTGGGGATTCAAAAGGGAGCAAGTAAAGACGAAATTAAAAAGGCGTTTTATAAACTTGCCGCAAAATATCATCCCGACAAGAAAGGAGGGGACGAAGCAAAATTCAAAGAATTGAATGAAGCCTATCAAACACTTTCTGATGAAAGAAAACGAAAGGAATACGATACCTACGGACAGACTTTTAACGGCCAGGGTTCACAGGGAGGCTTCAGTGGTTTTGGAGGATTTGGTGGATTTAATCCTGGAGACTTTAATGCTTCGGAGTTTGATTTTAGCGATCTTGGGGATATCTTTGGAGATATTTTTTCTGGTGGTGGAATGGGACCTCGTCAAAAACGTGGAAGAGATATTTCACTAGAAATCGACGTTACGTTTAAAGAATCAATTTTTGGAACAGAGCGAAATGTTCTCATCAATAAGATGGCAACATGCAAAGCGTGTACTGGAACAGGCTCTCAAAAGGGAAGCGGAACGAGTACCTGTACACCATGTAATGGTCAAGGAAAAGTTCATGAAGTTAAACGAACCTTCATGGGCAATTTTCAATCAGTGCGCACATGCGAACACTGTAATGGTCGCGGGCAAGTTCCAAAAGAAAAATGTCATGAGTGTCGTGGTCATGGGGTTCATAAC
>JAUPVR010000028.1 GCA_030916895.1 Patescibacteria group bacterium | reverse complement strand
GCACACGAAAGGGACCCTGTGGCGCTGTCGATTACAACAGCGCCACAGGGCGGGCAGTGATTATTTGAATATTTGAAGGGTTCTCGGGTTATAATAAAGATCTTTAACATTATGTATACAAGACGGGGAGACAACGGAACAACTGGAAAATTTGGGACAAAAGAGCGCGTTTCAAAGGCGTCGCTTTTTGCTGAGGCGATTGGTACGGTGGACGAGGTGAATTCATACGTTGGCCTCATCAAGTTCAAAATGTATGAATCCAAGTTTGAATTAAATGGCACAAAGCTTGGCGACATTGTCGAACAAATTCAGCAGAACCTTTTCATCGTGCAAGCAGAACTTGCAGGTGCAGAGATGCATCTCACAGAAAAAGAAGTGAGCGAGTGTGAAGCAGTGATTGCCTCAATCAAAGAGAAACTTCCACCCATCACATCATTTTTCGTGCCAGGTAGCACAGAATTGGGTGCATTGTGCGATGTTGCACGTGCCATCTCTCGCCGCGCCGAGCGCGAATGTGTCCGTGCCATCGACCAAAAAGAACTCGTCTTGAATGAGAATACTCGCCAGTACCTAAACCGCCTTTCAAGTATTTTGTACGCGTTGTCGAGGTATGTGACGTGGCTTTCAGGCAAGCAAGAAAAGGCTCCTCGTTATAATAAATAAGGGAAAATAGCAAAATCACTTCACTTGCTTTGTTGGGAGGCATGTTTCCTCATCACCGTACGACTTGTACGGCTCTTTCGTAAACTTGCCTCCCGTCGCGCACTTAAAGCAATTTTGGTAGTTTCCCCCGTGCCTTCGGTTTACATGTATACGTGGTAGAATATCTAGTAAATGGATAAAAAATCCTTATCCGAGCAAGACATTTGCTCAAAGTTTATTCTCCCCGCTGTCACAAAGGCGGGATGGGATTTACATTCTCAAATTCGTGAACAAGTAACATTCACCGCAGGGCAAATTTTTGTTCGTGGAGAAATGGTTACTCGTGGTGAAAAAAAACGCGCAGACTTTATTCTTTACTACAAAAATAATCTACCCATAGCGATCATCGAAGCAAAAGACAACAATCATCGCCCAAGTGACGGCATCCAACAAGGTCTTTCATACGCAGAAGCACTCGACATTCCTTTTGTGTATTCATCAAACGGAGATGAATTCTTCGAACACGATAAAACAAAAACAGAAGGAGAAATCGAAAGGTCAATTAATCTAGAAAATTTTCCATCACCAGAAGAACTTTACAATAGATACAAAATTGCAAAAGGTATCACCGAACCAAAAGAACAAATCATTTTACAAGATTACTATGCTGGTCTTACTTCAAGTGAACCAAGATACTATCAGCAGGTGGCGGTGAACCGTACTGTTTCTGCAATTGCAGATGGCCAAAAAAGAGTTCTTCTCGTCATGGCAACAGGTACTGGAAAGACATACACTGCATTTCAAATCATTTATCGTCTTTGGAAATCTCGCACAAAGAAAAGAATTTTGTTTCTTGTTGATCGCACGGCGCTCGCCGCTCAAACAATGCAAGGGGACTTTCGTCATTTTGGAGACAAGATGACAAAAATTGAAAAGAAGATCGCGGATCCTTCCTATGAAGTTTTCGTTGCTCTCTATCAAGGCCTCACAAGCGCAGAGGAAGAAAATAAACTGTTCAAACAGTTTTCTCCAGACTTTTTTGATCTTATCGTGGTTGATGAGTGTCATCGTGGAAGCGCAAAAGAAAACTCTGTTTGGCGTGAAATTCTTGACTACTATTCTTCCGCAACCCAAATCGGCCTCACCGCGACACCAAAAGAAACCACAGATATTTCTACCGAAGAATATTTCGGCAAGCCAGTCTATACCTACTCACTCAAACAAGGTATCCGTGATGGTTATTTGGCGCCATACAAAGTAACTCGCTTCATTTTGGATAAAGACATTGAATGGCGACCAGAACCAGGTGTGAAAGATCAGCACGGAAACAACATCGAGGATCGTTTTTACAATGTCTCCGATTACGATAGAAACATTGTTGTGAAAGCACGCACCAAGCTCGTCGCGCAAAAGATCACTGAATTTATGAAGGAAACTGATCCGATGCAAAAAGCAATTATTTTCTGTGTAGACATTGATCACGCAGAACGTATGCGACAAGAATTGGTGAACCTTAACCCGGAAATGGTTTCTCAAAATCACCGCTATGTTGTTCGTATCACTGGTGACAACGAAGAAGGAAAGAAAGAAATAGAAAATCTTATCAACCCAGAATCTCCATACCCAGTGCTTGTAACTACCTCAAAACTTCTCACCACCGGGATAGACGCGCAAACCTGTAAGCTCATCGTGCTAGATTCATCCATAAATTCAATGACCGAATTCAAGCAGATTATCGGTCGCGGTACTCGTGTCAACGAACAGTACGGCAAGTACTATTTCAACATTCTCGATTTTCGTGGAGTGACAAGACTTTTTGCTGATCCAGACTTCGATGGCGAGCCAGTAAAAATCTATGAACCAGAGGGCCCACAGCACGTCACACCACCGTCTGAGCCACAACCACCACTTGAACCCGGAGAAACTATTCTGATTGATCCTGGTGAGCCACCAGAGCCAAAAGAAAAGATTGTCATCAGTGAAGGTGTTTCTTTCGATGTTGCTACAAAAACGATCCAGTACATCGACCCGCTCACCGGAAAACTCATCATTGAAAATCTCATCGACTTCTCAAAAAAGAAAATGCTTGATTCGTATTCTTCTCTAGAAGATTTCATTAACCGCTGGAATCAAACAGAAAAGAAAGAAGCAGTTATTAAAGAACTGGAAGAAAAAGGTGTTATCTTCTCTGAAATTCAAAAAGAAGTTGGCTTAAATATCGACGAATTCGACCTCATCCTCCACCTAGCGTTTAACAAAAAACCACTCACGAGAAGTGAGCGTGTTGAAAGTATCCGCAAGAAAGACCACTTTACCAAATACGAAGGAAAAGCACGCGAAGTCCTCGAATCCCTCCTTGATAAATATGCAGAGCACGGCAGTTTATCAATTGACAGCATCGAAGATCTAAAAGTTTCTCCTTTCACAGACATCGGCACACCAGTAGAAATTGTGAACGACTTTTTCGGTGGAAAAGAAAACTACTTGGAAGCGATTTCAGCACTTCAAGCCGAGCTGTATACTCTAAATTAACATGCCAATCCAAAACACAATTAAACAGATACAAAAAACCATGTGGAAAGACCAGGGTGTTTCTGGTGATGGTCAGCGTATTGAACAACTCGTGTGGATGCTGTTCCTTAAGATTTTTGATGACCAAGAAAAGGGGTATGAACTAGAAAATGACAAATACATCTCTCCGATACCAGAAAAATTTCGTTGGCGTACATGGGCGAGTAATAAAGAAGGCATCACCGGCGAGGAACTCATTGATTTTGTGAACCGAGAACTTTTCCCAACTCTGAAAAATATAAAAGCAGACACCAGAAACAAACGCGCACTCATTGTGAAAGAAGTTTTTGAAGATGCATACAATTACATGAAGTCCGGCACCCTTCTTCGTCAAGTCGTAAACACTCTAAACGAAATCGATTTCAATAAGAAAGATGACCGCCACCTTTTGAATGACATTTACGAAAAGATTTTGAAAGATCTTCAAGGTGCTGGAAATTACGGGGAATTCTACACCCCACGACCACTCACAAAGTTCATCATTGAAATGGTTGATCCAAAACTAGGAGAAAAGGTACTTGACCCAGCCTGTGGAACCGGTGGTTTCTTGGTAAACACAATTGAATATGTTCGTCATAACTATGTAAAGAAAACACAAGATGAAAAAATTCTTCATGAATCAATCTCTGGCACAGAATTAAAACCACTTCCACATCTACTTTCTATCACAAACCTCATTTTGCACGGAATAGAAGTACCAGACCAAATTCATCGAGGTGATATGCTTTCTCAACCGCTCATTAATTACGGACCAAAAGACAGAGTCGATATCATTGTGGCAAATCCTCCGTTTGGTGGCGCGGTAAAAGACGGCACAGAAAATAACTTTCCAAGCAAATTCAAAACCAAGTCAACAGCGGAACTTTTTCTGGTACTTTTTATTCATCTTTTGAAGCCAACTGGTCGTGTGGGAATTGTTCTCCCAGACGGATCGCTTTTTGGTGACGGTGTGATTGCAAAGATTCGTGAACATTTACTCACCGAGTGCAATGTCCACACAATTGTGCGCCTTCCACCAGGTGTGTTTAGTCCGTATGCCGGTGTGAACACAAACCTTATCTTTTTTGAAAAAGGAAAACCAACAAAGGAAGTGTGGTACTACGAGATGAGACTTCCGGCGGGGTTGAAGCAGTACACCAAAGGAAGCCCAATTCAAGATAAAGATTTTGATCCTGTGAAAGTGTGGTGGAAGAAACGAGTACAAAATGAAAGCGCATGGAAAGTTTCAATTAAAGATATAGAAGCAAAAAACTGGAACCTTGATTTCAAAAATCCTCATATTGTAGAAGGGGAGAAAGAACTTTCTTCGAAAGAATTCGTGAAGAAGATTTTGAAGAGTGAGGAGGAGATAAAAAATATTATTAGTAATCTATAAAATGTATGGAAAAATTTATTATATTTGAAGGACATATTGATCAACAAGCAACACAAAGGTTAGTAAATGCTATTAATAATTTAACCATACAACAACCAACATCTAGTAAAATTACAATATTTTTTTCTTCGTTAGGGGGAAGTATTTATGAAGGATTTTTACTTGCAACAATAATTCAGAACTCAAGAATACCGATCGCAATACACGCAACGAATCATATCGATTCTATAGCGAATGTTATTTATTTATCAGCAAAAGAAAGGACGGCTGAGTCTCATGCTAAATTTTATTTGCACGGTGCAGCAACGCAAGGAAATTTTGATGAAAAATCTTTAAAAGAACAACTGTCTTCAATAAAAACAAATAACAGCAGAATAGCATATTTCGTTTCTGAAAATTCCAAACTGACTTTTAAAAGAGTCCAGTCCATGATGGAGAACGGAACCACTATTTCAGCACAAGATGCTTTAAAATCTAAGATAGTTAATCAAATAATTCATAAAGAAATTCCCGTAAATGCCATACGTGAAGAAATTATTTACGTGAATTAAATAAAATGAAAATCAATTGGCAAACAAAAAAACTTAATAAAGGCGGTGACGCGGGAGAGGTTTTTATTGCTGCCCGAAAAATAGTGGGGGCAGGGTCTATTCAAGCAAA
>JAUPVR010000027.1 GCA_030916895.1 Patescibacteria group bacterium | reverse complement strand
ATATGAAAGTCCTAACCGTAACGATTACCGATACAACCAATGGCACTAAAGCGCTTGTTGAGGCAGTAAGTAAAATCGGACTCTTGCAGGGTGATAACCTCATAAAGAAAAAGGAGGAAGAGGTTATTGCTTTACGCAAACAACAAATGGCCATTGAAACACAAAGAATTTTGTACTTTTTTACCGGTGCCTTCTCCCTGTTGGCAATCTTCGTGCTCTTTGTTAGACTAAATTCCTAAAATAAGAGAGCTATCCTCAAGCCACCTGCTTTGTGAATTCAAACAGGTGGCTTCTTCTATGATTGTAGAGTTTACTATAAAATCAACACCACACCCTGGAAGCATAATACAATTTTAAAAAAACAAACCCGCCTGAATCCTCAAGCGGGTACTACTTTGTTTCTTCAAACCCTCACCCTCCTTATCTTCTCTTCTTCTTCGACGAAGATCAGCTCTCCTACCACCACATCTTCTCTTTCCGCCATTGATTTCTTGAAATTGTTGTAGATGCGCCTCGCGTCTTCGTCGGTTTCGAGAGCGTGAAGCCTGTGGCTGGTATGAACTCCTTTTTCCGTATACTCGATCCTGTAGTGCATCACGTCCTCCCTGGTTGAATGGCACCCTCTTCCCGCAACATATGGAGGTACATCAACGTCGCACGCGAAGAGATCTCTTCTTCAATAAAATCGAAGAGGTGGTCCGGAACAACATCTTCCGGAAACTTCTTGTACCTTTCTCGCCAACTCCTTTCCCCAACCTGGAGAAATTTGTCAACATCGTATTTCGGAAGTTCGGCTTCGCATTCCAGATTATGGTACACGCTAGGCCTGAAGAGTCTTCCTTCTTCGGCTCTCGCAACAATGAACCCGTTCACCGAAAAAGTGGCGTGCGAGAAGAGTTCGTTGGCCCTGAGAAAAACGATTGAATTATCAGGCCGTGCCCGGCTTGCATCGATACAACCAAAGAAGTCGCCGAATTCTTTATTCCAGGTTTCGACACCTCCAAGGTATTTCACTCTCCAGTAATCCTCGCGCACGCATTCGATGTACTTGCTATCAGCGCCGATAACTGGAAAAAGCATCTGCTCTTCGGTCACGACCCCAGAAGAGTCGATTCCATGCCACTGAACGCACGGCGTACGCACACCGTTGATTGGAACCATGATGACAAGCGGACGTGGCAACCACGGAAGTTTTTGCATGAATTTTCTCCTCAAATATTTGGGGGGTCTTACAATCCGTAGTAAATCCTATTCTTTGTTCATACCATTGTCAATTCACGCTCTTTGTTTAAAAAATCTCCTCTCTGCTATACTATTCCTCATATGAAAAAATATACAACGATGCTAATCCTTGCCCTTGTTGTCATCATCTTGGGCTACTTTGTGTTCACACGATACGCAAAAAATATTGAAGCAGAAAGTGATACGCCTATGCCTCAAGGAAAACTAAATATTGACGCCGTATGTGAAGGAGCTCTTGCATACATGTCATTTCCCGATGGAAAAAGCGCTGAGACTTTTGTTGCAGAATGCAAAGAAGGTAAGCACCCAGAAGTTATCGAAAAATTTAAGAACGACATGAATCTAGGCGACGGAGCGGCAATATAACTAATCTAAATAGTATGGAAAAAATAAAAATTGAACACCAAACACTCTCCGGTGGGCTATGGCTTATGGGGTGGCTTTTCACGCTTGGATTTCTTAATTTAGAATTTTTCTGGAAAGGAGTTCTTGCTCTTGTGCTCTGGCCATACTACCTAGGACAAGCTCTCAGCCCTTGGTTTGGGGTATAAATTATACAGACAATGTATTTCGTCTATATTGTCGAGTGTTGTGATGCATCTCTATACACTGGATGCACAAATAACATAGAAAAAAGAATAAAAGAACACAATGAAGGGAAACGTGGTGCCCGATATACAAGCACGCGTAGGCCGGTTGTTCTTAAATATACAGAAACGTATAAAACTATTGGCGAGGCATTAAAACGAGAAGCGACAATAAAAACATGGCCCAAGAAAAAGAAGTTACTATTGTTTTTGTAAGTAGTTCTTGAGTGTTACAATGAGAGGCAATGCACCCCCACCCTCTTACCAATCCGGACACTGATTCGGAAGAATACTACCGCGCTCGCTACCACTATCTCCTTCAAATAATCTTCGGTGAAACAATCGCCATTGATTACTGTAAAACGATGGCCACGTTTGCGCCAAATAAAGAAGCGAGCGACTATCTCTTACAACAACAAAAAGAAGAAGAAACACACTTAGACATGCTCACCGAGTATGTGGGCATGCATCCTCGACCACATGTGCTCATTTCTCCTTCACTTAAAAAGTTAGATGACATTATGGTACAAGCAATTAAAAAACGCGACTACATCGAGTGTATCTTCATACAAAACTTTATTGTAGAAGGACTAAATATTTCACTCCTGCGCGAACTTGAGCACCACACTGATGGAAATTTAAGTGAACTTGTAACAAAAATTCTGAAAGACGAAATCGGACACATGGAGTTTGGTATCACAGAAATGAAAAGAATACTAAAAGAACACAAGAGCAAAAACCTCCGAAGGAAACTAATCTGGCTTCAGCGTAAAACGCTTTTCTACGCAACTGGTCTTGCGCTTACCCTTGCTCGTGAAGCAAAGTATCTTGGTATCCCCATGCATGAATTTGCCGAAAAAGCAGTCAATGAACATTTTGACAGGATATCAAAAGCAGGACTACCACTACCCTTTCTTGATAAAATTCTTTTTAATTTCGCGAGATTGTTTCTAAAAATTATTTAGGTACCACGTATGGATATCGAATTTATATCAATGCTATACTCTTCCCTATGCATCATCCGCTCATAAAAAAGATTTTATTATATGCTGTCTCTCCAGGAATTGTTTTTCTTGTCCTTGGTGGAGTCCTTGTCTACAAATCCATAGAAGTTTCTGCACTTACCAAGCGCGTTGATTTGCTTACTTCTGAACTGGAGATTCTTTCACTTCAAATTCAACGCTTTTCAAAAAATGTTACCGACCTTACAGAACAAACAAGCGGGCTTGCAAACACGCTTACTAATACAAAAGAAAATATTGACGCTGTGACAAACAAAGTCGGTGGCATTGAACAAACCGTCGGTTCTGTTGCTGGTACAGTAAATGATTTAAAAAAACTTGCACAATCTGACCCACAACTTCTCAAGAAATATTCCAAAGTATATTTCTTAAATGAAAACTACACCCCCCTTCGCCTTGTAACACTACCACCAGAAGATACGTACACCTCATCAAAGCAAGAACAGTTTCTCATGGAGGCCTGGCCGTTCTTGAAGAGTCTACTAAACGCTGCGAAAGCAGACGGGATGGAACTCTACGTCAAATCTGGTTATCGCTCTTTTACCGAACAAAAATCGATTAAATCAACTTACTCTGTTACCTACGGTGCGGGAACAGCAAATACGTTCTCAGCAGATCAAGGATACTCAGAACATCAACTCGGCACAACGGTTGATTTCATCACAACTGGACTTGGTGGCACACTGAGTGCTTCATTTGATAAAACGAAAGAATTCGAGTGGCTTGCCAACAATGCTCACCGTTTTGGTTTTGTCCTCTCCTATCCGAAAGGAAATGCGTACTACGTCTACGAACCTTGGCACTGGCGATTTGTGGGCATACGCCTTGCAACCTACCTCCACCAAAGCAACATAAACTTCTACGACATGGACCAGAGAATGATTGATAACTACCTCATTAATACATTCGACTCCGGTCTTTAAAGTATCACATGCTAAAACCTGCACCTGAAAAACATTCGCGCTCTGTTGCAAAAGCGATAACCTATCGAATACTGCACATGGCGGTAGATGCTCTCGTTGCCTTTTTCATCACAAAAGATATCGCCATTACTATCGGTATTGTCGTTTTAGTTAATGGGTACAGTACCATCCTCTATTACCTCCACGAACGCATCTGGGTACATATCAAATGGGGGAAAAGAGAAGTGTAGAGACTCCTCTTACAAAGGAGAACCTAATCTCTCACGAGCACCTTTGTTCCAAGCTCTGCCCACAGGTAGAGCTCTTTTGCTTTTTCTACAGGAAGATTGACACATCCATTTGACCACGGCTGTCCAAATTTGTCATGCCAATAGGCACCATGAATAACCGCACCTTGTTCTGTAAAATAGAGATTCCACGGCACGCCTGGCAGGTCATATTCTTTATCACTTATTTCTGGAATCGGCCCTTGCATATACCTACTTGGCATTTTTCGAAAAACAATAAATTCTCCGCGTGGGGTTGGTGTTGCTTCTATACCTGTTGAGATTTTTTCTTTCATAAAAAGCACACCACCATCGTATGCGTAAAGCATTTGGTCACTTCTATCAATAATAATTCGTTTTGTACTTGTGGAAATGGATTCACTAGAAATCTCAATACTCCCCTCGTTTAAGAAATATTTCGCATACTCTGAGGCAATGTAAAAACCTCCATTTACTCGCTCTGGATAGCGAAGCCATTCATCAAACTCAATCTTGTACCAATCACGTCCATTATTTGTAATTTTTCCAGAAACTTTAAGAACGACTCCTTTTCGCACTTTAAAAAGAACTTGTGCGTCCTCACTTGGTAACTCACGTGCATTAACACACGCATCATCAAAATATGGACCACAGCTATCTGAAACCTCAATGTACGGGGAAAGGTTTGTCTGTTCCTCTCTAGAAATACTATCTCCAGAAACGAGAGCAATAATTGAATTCTGTGCAATATCAAATACTTCTTTGGGTGATTGTACACTCGCCAAAAACAAAATGAATATCACCAGAAGAGTCGACGTAAGTGGCAAAAAAAGATTTTTCTTGAGGTTGCGGTCCATGTTCCCGCATTCTATAGGATTTTCCCCATTTTTACCATCACAAAGTACGTGCAATGAAAAACAAAGACGCGCCGATGGCGCGTCTGACGAAATGGGGGCATTTACCCTTAATGAAGAGTTCTTCCAGATGAGCAATTTTTCATTTCTTTTTCTACTGCATCGGGTGCAAAAAATTCATCAATAAGAGACCGCACCCTGCTAACAAACCGATATGACGGAATAGCTGATTCGAAAAGCTCTTTACGAAGGACGCTTACCTCTTCTGAACAAACCTTTTTGTCTACAAGCGCTTCTGCTATACCTCTCCAAAATTCTTCGAGAAAGTGAAACTCTGCGCTTTGTGTGTTATCAGAAAAGACAATATGCCCATGAAGCCCACAATTTTCACAAAAGATGATGTGAGCACATTTCAGTATGGTCATGGCATTACCCTTTTTGTTTACAAATCCTCTTTCAAACTACCACGTAAAAACTATGTGTCAAATAGGCTCATTGCTTGCTATACTTTCTCTATATGCAACCAGATTTCACCAAAATTCCAAAACAGTTTTCAGAGAGTATTCTCATTGGTTACGCGGAAGAGTATTTTGCTCTTGCAATTCTTTCCGGTCAAAACGTTGCCAGCTTTGCACTTACCA
>JAUPVR010000026.1 GCA_030916895.1 Patescibacteria group bacterium | reverse complement strand
AAATGTTGCCGATTTACCCTTGGATGGCCAGACTCGCTTTCTTTTTCTTCTGGCACGCAACCCGTGGTAAAATCCCTACTTCTCGGGGTTCTTGGAAGGGGTATTCGTACCCAATAGCGGTGGATGGCTCTAAATTGACCGACATGTACGGATATCACTATAAGTACGAATCAACTAAAGCTTTTGTTGAAAATATGGGCCGTTACGCGAAGAAATAGGGCCAGACAGTAATGTGATGTTTTGTACTGAAATATGCTTATTTCAGTACCTCCTCGCGTTTGCCCCCTGTACTTAAACATACTTGTTTAAGTATCTCGTGGCCGAGCCACTCGACTTGCAAAAAGCCTCATTTTGTAGTATTATTCCCTAACTATGACGAAAACAGTATTATCAATTACCACCGCTCCTCGTGTGGCAAAAGAGACCAAGAAAGAAGGTTTTATTCCTGCTGTCTACTACGGTTCACACATGAAGTCGACACCAATTTTTATTAATGCCATTGAATTTTCTAAGGTATACGGCCAGGCTGGTGAATCAAGTACGCTTACGCTTGTGACTGAGCACGGTAATGAAAACGCCCTTGTTCAGGATGTGCAGTATGATCCAGTAAAGAATACTTACCGTCACGTTGATTTTTACGTTCTTGAAAAGGGACAGAAAGTGGACGTTGAGATTCCAATTGTTTTCGTCGGCGAATCAAATGCTGTTAAGGAGGGTGGGATTCTCGTCAAAGTTCTCTATGAACTTGGTGTTCAGGGTGATCCAACAGCCCTCCCTCATGAATTTACGGTAGACATTTCATCACTTAAAACTCCGGCTGATGTTATTAAAGTTTCTGATATCACTCTTCCAAAAGGTGTTGAACTCTACCACGTTAATCCAAACGATATCATTGCGTCAATTGCTATCGCAGAAGATGAACCTGAAGAAGTTGCGCCAGTTGCAGATCTTTCAGCAATTGAAGTTGAAAAGAAGGGTAAAACTGAAGAAGAGGGGGAGGCTCCAGAAGCATAAGTCTTTAGAAATCAACAAAACACCCTTACATCAGGGGTGTTTTTGTAATGTGGGCATACTAATGTCACATGGCTCCTCGATTGTTTGTTATACTTAGAAGTAATGAGGCATATAACGCTATTTTTTATTGTTTTCCTTCTACTTGTTGGTGTAGCTGTTTTGCCTAACGCCGTAGGAGCACAAACCGTACCAAGTAGGGAGCAACTTGAACAAGACCTAGCGACACTTGAAGCGCAGATTAAAGAGTTGAATAGTACGATTACTAGAACACAAGCAGATAAAAATTCACTAGCACGTGATATTAAACTTCTAGAACAAAAAATTACCGCAAATAAACTTGAGATTAAACTATATGATTCCAAAATCAAAAATTTATCACGGACTATCACCGAAAAAGATAAGAGTTTAAGTTCTCTTTCTCAAAAAATGGAAAGGGAAAAAGAGTCACTTGCTCAAATCATGAGGAAAGCACAGTACATGGATTCGTATACGGTTGTTGATTTCATGCTTCAAGCAGATACACTCTCTAAATTTTATTCTGACAATGATTCTTTTGAAACACTTAAACGTGCCCTTAATAAAAGTTTTGAAGATATCCGCGTAACGCAGTCGCAAATTCAGAATGTAAAGAGTGACCTAGAAGATGCAAAAGATGAAGAGACACAAAAAAAAATTGCCAAGGAAGCAGAGAAGAAGAAAGTAGAAACAAACCAAAAAGAAAAGAATACGCTTCTTGCTATAACCAAAAATAAAGAAACTGAATACAAAAAAGTTCTTGCCACGAGAGAAAAAGAAGCCGCAACGATTCGTGCGCGTTTGTTTGAACTTCGTGATTCAACAGCAATTTCTTTTGGTGAAGCATACGACTTGGCCCTTGCCGCATCTAAGACAACCGGCGTTCGCCCAGCGCTTGTTTTGGCAATCCTTATGCAAGAATCAACGCTCGGTGTGAATGTTGGTTCATGTTACTTGCGCGACTATACAACGGGAGCAGGTATTAGTATCAAGACTGGTGACATACGATTGCGTACCATGAACCCAACACGTGACGTACCAGTTTTTATTAATCTCATGAAGGGACTTAACAAGGATCCACAAACAACACAAGTGTCATGTTGGATAGCGGCATACAGCGGAGGACAACCGTCTGGGTGGGGAGGGGCGATGGGACCATCACAGTTTATTCCTTCAACGTGGATCCTTTTTAAGGATCGTATTGAGAGGATAACAGGGGCATCTGTTGCTAACCCATGGAACGCATTTCATGCGATTACCGCGACAGCGCTTTACCTTCAAGATTTGGGTGCGGTTGCTGGATATGAGGTTGGAGAGAGAAATGCCGCGTGTAAGTACTATTCAGGAAGGGCATGCTCTGCCTCACGCGCTGGTGCAAATTATGGCAATGCGGTTATGACCAAACTTTACGCAATGCAGGCAGATATTGATAAGCTAAATAATAGGTAGTTTTTACTATTTATGCCCTTAAAATAAAGGGGAAAGATAGTTGCAGAGTACCTTAAAATGTGTTATAATTACCCAACTATGAAAGCAGATATTCACCCAACATATCATGAAAAAGTAACCGCCGTCTGTGCCTGCGGAGCTTCTTATCTTGTTGGTTCAACTAAGGACAACATTTCTGTTGAAATTTGTTCAGCATGTCATCCTTTTTATACAGGACAGGATAAAGTACTCGACACAACAGGTCGTGTGGACCGCTTTAAGAAGCGCCAAGCAAACGCAAAGAAAGCGTAACGTAGATAAAAGCGCGAATAACCCTCCGGGTTATTCGCGCTTTTTCTATGCTAGACTTTTAACACATCTATGAACTTAGAAGATTTCAAATCAAACCCTCGTACGATGTATACGGCTCAAGAGTATGAGCGACTTTCTCATGCAAAAGAAGAGGCAGAACTTTTACTTACTGACGAGTCTATGAAAGAGTTGGCCGAAGTAGAAATCGCAGGTCTTACTGTCCAACTCTCTGCACTCTGGGCACAAATGGAAGAAACTGCGGAGAAAGCGAAAGAAGAGGAAGAAAAACCAAAGTCTCTCATTCTTGAAATTCAAGGTGGTGCAGGTGGGGACGAATCCTCGCTCTTTGCCGCGGAACTTGCGCTTATGTATCAAAACTTTGTACAGAGTAAACAATGGAGTTGGACCAAACTCGATGAATCGGTATCTGATGTCGGTGGGTATAAAGATGTGTCTTTTGAAGTAAAAGGTAAAGGCGCGTACGACATGCTTCGATATGAGACAGGGGTACACCGCGTGCAACGCATTCCAGAAACGGAAAAGAACGGCCGTGTACATACTTCAACCGTGACGGTTTCTGTCATGCCGGTGCGTACGGTAAAAAAAGTAACCATTCCAGCAAGTGACCTAGAATTTGAAACTTCTCGTTCAGGGGGTGCGGGAGGGCAAAATGTAAACAAAGTAGAAACGGCGGTGCGCGTGATTCACAAACCAACCGGTATTGCAATTCGTTGTACCATTGAGCGTTCCCAATTAAAAAACAAAGAACGCGCAGTTGAAATGCTTCAAGCAAAGTTAGACCAACTCGCTCAAGAAGAGGATGATAAGAAACATGCCTCTGAAAAGAAGTCCCAAGTGGGGACAGGAGACAGAAGTGAAAAAATCCGTACCTATAACTTCCCACAAGATAGAGTGACCGATCACAGAATCAGACAATCATGGCACGGACTACCCAAAATTATGGAAGGGAGTATCGGCCCAATTGTAGATGCACTTGCGAATTTTACCGGGGAATTAGGCGACGCAGGGGAGGAGGAGTAAGTCTTCCCAAAAGTCTCATTTTGTGCTAGAATAACCTCTATTCATCCAATCGGGCAAATCAGGATTTGGACACCTGAGCATATCCTTCGAGCAGAATTGATGCTTGCAAAACTTGCATTTCGGAGAAGAGATACTGTGGCACGAGTGAATGTTTATTAATTAATAGGTTATAGGGACTGGGGACTAGGTACTAGAGCATGCACAAAGCGCATGAATCATGTATTTAGTTTCCTAGTCCCTAGTGCCTAACCTCTAACAACTATCCCTATGTCAAAAATTAGCAAAGAAGCTCTTGCAAAAGCAGGACTTCAGTACGGGTACTCTCGTACACGCCGTCACCCGTCAGTAAAACCTTTCATTGAAGGAACTAACAATGGTGTCGATTTTATCAACCTTGATAAGACAAAAGAGCAATTGGAAAATGCACTTGCTTTTCTTTCCTCAATGAAGGGGGCTGGAAAGACCATCATGTTTGTTGGTGTTAAGCCAGAAATTCGCCAACTTATCAAAGAGGTTGCGCTTTCACTTAATGCGCCATACATTGCAGAACGATTTATCGGTGGTTCACTTACGAACTTCCCACAAATGAAGAAGCGTATTGAAAAACTCCATGAACTTTTAAAGAAAAAGGAAACAGGTGAACTTTCTGTGTATACAAAGAAAGAACAGCTTCTCATTCAACGCGACATCGATAGACTTGATCGAGATTTTGGAGGTCTTTCGTCACTTACCAACCTTCCACACGCAATTGTTATTATTGACCCTCGCCATGAATCAATGTGTGTTAAAGAGGCGACAATTTGTCACATCCCTGTGGTTGCGCTTTCAAATACGGACTGTACACTAGAGGGTATTGAGTATCCTATTGTAGGAAATGACGGTTCTATTGCACCGGTGCGTTTCGTGCTTGAAACAATTAAGGAAACTCTCCAAGCATAGTGCGTGTATCGCATTTTGCATCTTACTAATCCTTAGTACCTAATAACTAAAACCTATATTCTATGGACACAATCAAAGAACTTCGTGAAGAAACAGGTCTCTCGTTTGCGCAAATTAAAAAAGCTCTTGATGAAGCAGGGGGGGATAAGGAAAAGGCTCGAGCTGTTCTTTCACAGTACTCACAAGCGCAAGCAGAAAAGAAAGCTGACCGCGAAGTACATGCTGGGGTTATCTCTTCCTACATTCACTCTTCGGGCACTGTTGGTGTTTTACTCGAACTTGCTTGCGAGACTGACTTTGTAGCAAAAAATGAAGAGTTTAAGGCGCTTGCATATGATATTGCAATGCATGTCTGTGCGATGTCTCCAACGTCGATTGATAACGAAGATGGTCAGGGCGAAGAAACTGCGCTCTACAAGCAACCGTTCGTAAAAGATGGAAGTGTGACTGTTGAACAAAAGATTCAGGCAGCGATTCAGAAGTTTGGAGAAAACACAAAGGTTTCTAAGTTTGTTCGCTACGCTATTTAAATCACCTAAATGTTGGTACCAATTCTTCTTACAAGCGCGATAATTGCTTTGCTTTCAGCGATCATGATTGTTCTGTTGCAGGTCAGATTGCTTAAGAAGGGGGTAATTGTTCGTGATGAGGGGTACAATGGACCAGCGCAAGTTTCTGCGACCGTAAACGCAATTGTTCGTTACATGTTTAGGAGGAGTATTCACTTGCGAAAGTTTATTTTACAGTATGTGTTTCATGTTTTTGTACGAGTTACATATTACGTTGATGTCTGGTCATCGTACCTCTATGCTAAGTCACGAAATTTGTTTGTAAAAAATGCTGTACGCAATCGTGGAACGGTGCCTCATTTTTGGCAACACTTGAAAGTGTATAAGCAGGAAATGGACAAAGAAAAAGAAGAGAAAGAGCATGAGGAAGAATAGGGTAAGAATTTATCTTATCGACATAGTTTTTTTTTCG